>JANYCX010000207.1 GCA_025360065.1 Acetobacteraceae bacterium
TCGAGGCGCATGGTGGGGTGCTGATCGATAAGTTTGAGGCGGTCGCCTATGGCAAGACCGAGTTGCGGTTGCGGATTTGGTTAGACGGTAAGTAATTATGTCCGGTTTAGA
Organism: Acetobacteraceae bacterium; assembly: GCA_025360065.1. Classification (GTDB taxonomy): domain Bacteria; phylum Pseudomonadota; class Alphaproteobacteria; order Acetobacterales; family Acetobacteraceae; genus CAITOL01. The sequence goes on from JANYCX010000207.1 coordinate 112, forward strand.
CCCTCACCCCGGCCCTCTCCCAAACGGAGAAGGAGCAGGCGCTTCTCCCTCTCCTTTTGGGAGAGGGCCGGGGTGAGGGTGCGTCGTAGCCCGTCCTCATGATCCTTCCGTCCCGTTTCGCTGCGTGGTTCGCATCCCGAGGTTGGAAAATCCGCCCCCACCAACTCGACGTCCTGCACGCCCGCCAATCCGGCAATGACACGCTCCTCATCGCCCCCACGGGTGGCGGCAAAACCCTAGCGGGCTTCCTGCCCAGCCTGATCGATCTTACGACCACGGCACGCGACGGCCTACACACGCTTTATATCAGCCCGCTGAAGGCGCTGGCGTCCGACATCGCGCGCAATCTTGCAGCCCCGGTCAGCGACATGGCACTGCCGATCACCCTCGGCACCCGCACCGGCGATACCACCGCCACGATAAGGAAGCACCAGCGCGAGGCGCCGCCCAACATTCTGCTGACCACCCCGGAGAGCCTGGCGGTGCTGCTCGCCAATGCAGACGCGGCGCTATTCTTCGCGGGCCTCAACACCGTGATCATCGATGAGATCCATGCGCTGGCGGGCAGCAAGCGCGGCGAGATGCTGGCGCTGGGTTTGGCGCGACTGTCGACACTCGCGCCGTCTGCCCGCCGCATCGGCTTGTCGGCAACCGTCGCCCATCGTGCCGCGATTGCCGCCTATGTCGGGCCGGATGCAACGATCGTGGCCGTTGCCGGCGGCGCCCCGCCGGAGATTTCGTTAATGCTGCCGACCGATCGGCTGCCGTGGGCAGGCCATATGGGGCTCGCCGCCGCACCGGCCATTCTGGAGCGGATCAAGGCGGCCGGCATGACCATTGTGTTCGTCAACACCCGCGCCCAGGCGGAACTGCTGTTTCAGGAAATCTGGAAGCTCAATCTCGATAATCTGCCGATCGGCATCCATCACGGCAGCCTCGAACAGGCGCAACGCCTCAAGATCGAGGCGGCGATGGCGGCGGGGTCATTGCGCGCGGTGGTGGCGACATCATCGCTCGATCTCGGGATCGACTGGGGGGGCGTCGATCAGGTGCTACAGGTCGGTGCGCCGAAAGGAATATCGCGGCTGTTGCAACGGGTTGGGCGCGCCAATCATCGCATGGATGAAGCAAGCGTCGCGGTGCTGGTGCCGGCCAATCGGTTCGAGGTGCTGGAGTGTCGGGCGGCAATCCTGGGAGTTGCGGCGGGCGAACTTGATGGCGATCCACCGCGGCCGGGCGGGTTGGATGTGCTGGCGCAACATATTCTCGGCATGGCGTGTGCCGGGTCGTTTCTGCCAGATGATCTGTTTGCCGAAATTCGTCGTGCCGCGCCCTATGCGGCGCTCGCCCGCCCCGATTTCGACGATGTGCTGGGCTTTGTCGAAAATGGCGGTTACGCGCTGACCGCCTATGCCGAATACCGTAAATTGTTCCGTGACGCCGAAGGCCGCCTGCATGTCGCCAATGATCGAGTGGCACGGCAATACCGGATGAATATCGGCACCATCATTGAAGAACCGATGATGAAAATCCGTCTGGGGTGGCAGACCCTGGGCGAAGTCGAGGAATATTTCGTCAACGGATTGGTGCCCGATGACAGCTTCATTTTCGCCGGGCGCAAGTTGCGCTTTCTGCGCCTGAAAGAAACCGTGGTTGAAGTCGCCGATGGTGGCATTGGCGACCCGAAAGTGCCCGCTTACGCCGGTGGGCGCCTGCCGCTATCAACCAGCCTCGCCGACCGGGTGCGGGCGATGCTGGCAACGCCGAGCACCTGGCCGGATTTGCCTGCGCCGGTGCGCGAATGGCTCGGGTTGCAGAAATCGATCTCCCGCCTGCCAGGCCGTGATGATTTGTTGATCGAAACCTTTCCGCGCGGCGATCGCTGGTTCATGGTTGCCTACTGCTTTGAGGGCCGCAACGCCCACCAGACGCTCGGCATGCTGCTGACACGGCGGATGGAACGTGCCGGCCTGCAACCGTTGGGTTTTGTTGCCACCGACTACGTGCTGGCCACCTGGTCGGTGCACAAGCCCGAGAACGTGGCGCAATTCTTCGACCAGGACATGCTGGGCGACGACCTCGAAGCCTGGATGGCAGAAAGTTCGATGCTGCGCCGCACCTTTCGCAACGTGGCGCTAATTGCCGGCCTGATCGCGCGCCACAACCCGGCCGCCGAAAAGACCCGTCGGCAGGTCACGGTTAATTCGGACCTGATCTACAACGTGCTCCGCCGCCATCAACCGGACCACATCCTGCTGCGCGCGACCTGGGCGGATGCGGCCGGCGGCCTGACCGATCTTGGCCGCATCGCCGGGATGCTGGCCCGCATCAAGGGCCGTATTCGCCACATGGTGCTGTCGCGGGTGTCGCCGCTGGCGGTGCCGGTGCTGCTCGAAATCGGCCGTGAAAGCGTGCGCAGCGGGGAAAGTGAGGAAGCCCTGCTGGCTGCCGCCGAAGAAGCCTTGGTCGATGAGGCGATGGGGCCGCCGCAGGGCAGCCTGTTTGGCGGCTAGCCGGTTGCGTAATCCTGGGGCGCCTGCTAGCAATTCGCCATGCGCATAATCCTTTTGCTGATCATCGTGATTGTCGGCGGTGCCTGGTTCTATCCCCAGTATGCCGAGGATACCGCCAATGGCTGCGCAGCGTTCGAAAAGAAACTGTCTGGATTGATGCAGGCCGAGTCCAAAAAAATTCTCCCTGGGCAGCGCGGCAACGACCCAAGGGTTAACGCGTTGTTCGATGCGATGAAAACCGTCGTGGCCAGCTCAAACGGTTTAATCGCCGAGGCTTATATCAAGGACAAATTCCCCCAACTCGCCCAATTGCCACCCAGCATTGGCTGCGTTGCGGGATATTGGAAGCTTACCTTTGATCCCGATCTGACCCAGTATATGAAGGGCAAGCTGGGCGCCAAGCCATAAGTCCCGGGGGATTTTCGCCACATCGCATGGCGGCATGATCCTGCCGCCGAATAGTCGGATGCTGATCGGCGCCTTTACTGATTTCGCAGCAAAAACGCCTTGTTCACGCAATTCTCCAACCGGTTATCCCGCAAATACCGCGCCGCCGTCCGGGCTGAAAAGCTCCTGATGTCGCGCATGCTCTCCGGCGTATAAAACGCCGAATGGGGTGTCACGATCAGGCGATGCTTGATCCAGGCTTCGTTGCCATGCCACGCAGCGAGCAGTTTCACCCCAAGGTTCAGCGGCTCATCCGGCAGCACGTCAAGCCCGGCTGCAAGGATGATATCGGCCTTCATCGCATCGTAAAGCGCATCAAGATCGATGATCGGCCCACGGGCGGTGTTGATCAGGATCATCCCCGGCTTGGCGGCGGCAAACGCGTCGCGGCCGATCAGCTTGCGGGTTTCGCCATTCAACGGCATGTGGATCGACACGATATCGCACTGGCCCATCAGTTCGGCGAGGCTGTCGGCGCGGCGGATGCCAAGCGCAAGTTCGTAGCCATTGGGCACATACGGATCAAAAAACACCACATCCATGTCGAAAGCCTTGGCGCGACGGGCGGCGGCAGTGCCAATGCGGCCAATGCCAACCACGCCAAAGGTGCATTTCGACAGGCGATGGCCGAACGGGTTATGCGCCGGGCGCCAGTTGGCCTTGGGGTCTTCGCGCAGGCTCTGATCGTGGTAGGCGATGCTTTTGGCCAAGGTCATCATCAGCGCGATGGCGTGATCGGCGACCTCACGCGTGCCATAATCGGGGGTGTTGCAGACCGCGATGCCCATCCGGCCGAGGCGTTCGACATCGACCTCGTCATAGCCAACTGCCGATTTCACCAGGATCTTGCAGTTTTTCAGCTTGTCGATGGCCGATGCTGGCGGGTTTGGGCCGACAATGGCATCCGCGCTTGCCCACTCGGCGTCAGTCACGTCTTCGGCGTTGAGGTGGAATATCGCCTCGAACCCTTCGCCGATCGCGTCGCGGGCGACCTGGTGGAAGGCTTCGGGGAGGCTGGGCCATAGGATTTTTTGGGTCATGGTTTCCTCGGTGTTTTTTTAGGCAAGTATCAAGCAGTTCTTTTTGTGGACAAAAAGAACCAAAAAAACTTTCTATCCATTGTTGCCGTTGGCGTGCCGTTTCCGCAAGCCCGAGCCGACGGCAACAGAGTAATGAAGTTTTTTTGCGTCTTTGTTTTCAAAATCCCCTGAACTGACTAAACTCGCGCGCCGGCACCCGCGTCGTCACCAGCGCATTTGCCGGCGCATCGGGATCCGCATACCCAATCGCCACGCCACAAACAATGATGTCGTCCTCGGGCAAGTTCAGCAATCCCCGCACCGTGGCGGGGAATTCCGCAAAGATTGCCATGTGGCAGGTGTCCAAGCCCCGCCCGCGCGCGGCGATGGCGATGTTTTCCAGGAAGCAGCCGTAATCGATCCAACTGCCGACCTGCAACTTGCGGTCGATCATGCAGACCAGCCCGACCGGGGCGCCGAAATATTGCAAATTGCGTGCGCCATGGGCGGCCATCTTGTCGGTCTCGCCGCGGGCGATGCCTAATGTGCCATACAAGTCCCAACCTAGCTTCCGCCGGCGTGACAGATAGGGCTCATATTGCGGCGACGGGTAATACGGCCGTTCGCTGCCTGTGGTCTCGGCGCGGGCTTGCAGTCCAGCGACCATGGCGGTGGTAAAATCGGAAAGCGGTTGTCCGGCCAGCGCGATCAGGCGCCACGGCTGCATATTGGTGCCGGACGGCGCGCGGGCGGCGACGTTGAGCAAATGTTCGATGTCGTCCCGCGGCACCGGCGTCGGCAGAAAGCCACGCACGGCGCGGCGCGACAGGATGGCGGCTTCGGTATCATTGGCGGGCACGATGTCGGTGGGCAATAAATCAGTCATCTTGGTCTTTCACGAAACGGTCGATGGTGGCGATCTGGTCTGGGGTCATGCGCAAGCCGAGCTTGGACCGGCGCCAGACAATGTCGTCGGCGCTGCGGGCGAATTCATGGGCGATCAGGTAACGGATTTCAGCCTCGCACAAGCCGGCGCCGAAATCCCGCCCCAGCGCCGTCGCACCCGCCAGCAGCGTATCGACTTTGGTGCCATAGGCGCGCAGCAGGCGGCGGGCGAGATTTGCCGGCAGGAACGGATAGGCCATCGTGGTTCTGGCCAGTAGCGTATCGAACCCATCGATCGGGAAATCGCCGCCGGGCAGGGCGGTGGTGCCGGTCCAGCCCGCCCCATGGCCAGAAGCCGTCGGCAAATGCGGTGCGAGGCGGGCCAAAGCTGCCTCGGCCAGCCGGCGATAGGTGGTGATTTTGCCACCATAAACGCTGAGGGCTGCGGGCGCGTCGCCGGGCGCGTCGAGTTCCAGCACGTAATCGCGGGTGGCTTCCTGCGCGGCGCTGGCGCCGTCATCGTAAAGTGGCCGGACCCCGGAATACGTCCACACCACGTTGGCCGGGATAATCGGCGCACGGAAATAGGCGCTGGCGCCGGCGCAGAGATAGGCGATTTCGGCCTGGGTGATGGCAACCTTGGCAGGATCGCCTTGATAGTCCTGGTCGGTGGTGCCGATCAGGGTAAAATCCTGCTCATACGGAATGGCGAAGAAGATGCGGCTGTCGGCGTTTTGGAAGAAGTAGCAACGATCATGCTCGAATAGTCGTTTTACA
>JANYCX010000056.1 GCA_025360065.1 Acetobacteraceae bacterium
CGACATGTTGCAGAACATGGCGATGGGCGGCTGCGATCTGGCAATGCCGATCAAGCTGTCCGATCTGGTGGACAGCATCATGCGCCAGCGCACGCTGAACTTTACCCCCGGCACCCGCTATCTCTACAGCAACAGCAACTTCCTGCTGCTCGGGCTAATCGTCGAACAGGTCAGTGGCATCAAGCTGGCTGATTTCCTGGCCACCAGGATATTCGCCCCGCTCGGGATGAACCGTACCGCTATGGTCGACAACCCGGCGGCGGTCGTGCCCGGCCTCGCCACCGCCTATCTGCCGGACGGCACCAACTTCCGCCGCGCCCAGCATGCCTACCCGATCCATGGCGAGGGCGCGCTGGTGTCGTCGGTCGTCGATCTGGCGTTGTGGCATCGCAACTCTGAAAGCGGGCTGGTCGGCGGTGCGGCCCTGCGCGAAGCCTTGGAAGCGCAATCCACCTTCCCAACCGGTGTCACCAACCATTACGCCCGCGGCCTCACCATCAGCGATGTGCGCGGCATCCGCACCGTCAGCCATGGCGGGCTATGGCCGGGCTATGTCACTGAATTTCTCCGCATTCCGGCACTTTCCACCGCGATCGTGGTGATTTCCAACAATGGTGGCACTGTGCCGTACCGGATCGGCCAACAGCTTCTCGCAGCCCTGCTCGATGGTGCGCCGCACGCCCATGCGGTGCCCGCCCGCCCGGATCATCTCAGCGCCTATGTCGGCCGTTTCATCGACCCCGTCGGGCCGCAAACCATCGACTTCACCCTCAGCCCGGATGACGACCTGCTCGGCAACCAGTTCGGCACGCCTGGCCCGTTCAAGCCGATGCCGGATGGCCGCATGGCGGCTGCACGATCAGCCCCCGATTTCACCTGCCGTTTAATCGACGATGGCGCGGCGCTGGACGTTGAGGAAGATGCCGGCATCGTCCGCCGCTGGGAACGGGTGCTGGACGACGCACCCTTGCCCGACGATCTCGCGGGTATTTATGTCTCCGACGAAATGGCCACACGCTGGGTGATGGCCGGCACGAGCGCGCAGGTTGACGGCCCGGTGGCGCGGAGTGCGGTCTGGCGCCTGGAACCGCTCGCCCCGGATCTGGTGCGGATTGTGTCCGCCGGCAGCCTTGGGCAAAGCTGGATGGATGCCAAATTGCTGCGCGACGACGCTGGCAAGGTGGTCGGCCTGCTGGTCAATGGCGGGCGGGTGAAACGCCTGGAACTCCGCCGGGAATAGCAAAAGGCGCAATCCCCGTTCTCGCTACAAGGCCCGGTAACGCCGCATCACCGCCTGGAGCTGGTCCAACGGCAAGGCGTGGATGATGCGGCCTGCGCGGCCGATCGTGGTTTCGGCCATGCACAGCGCGTTGAGGATGGCTTCCTCGGTGGCCTCGGCGGCGGCCTGGAACAGATTGGTCATCGCGTCCGGCGCCAGCATTTGCACATCGTGCACTGCGCGACCGGGGATAATGTGATTGCCGGTGGAAAACGCCAGGAAAATATCGCCGCTGCCATTGCCGCCAATCCCGCCAACCCAGGCGAGCCCGGTGGTGGCGCGGCGGGCGAGGCGTTGGCACTGAATTGGCAATAAAGGTGCGTCGGTGGCCAGGATCACGATGATTGACCCGGCTTCGCCGGTCTCAAGACCCGATCGATGCGCCGGCACAGTCCCCGGCCCGATTTCGCGACCAACCGGAACCCCATCAACCCGTAATTGCGCCCGCATGCCGTAATTGGCCTGCACCAGCGCGCCGACCGTATAGCCATCGACAACACGGGATGCCGTCCCGGTGCCGCCTTTGAATTCATGGCAGATCATGCCGGTGCCGCCGCCGACATTGCCCTCGGCGATCGCGCCGCCCGTGGCATTGGCAAAGGCTGCGAGGGCATGTTCCCGGGTGACCGCAAACGATTCGATTTCGTGCAGCCAGCCGTCATAGGTTTCAGCCACCACCGGCAGATGGAACGGCGCATCATGGCCATCGGCGATCTGGCAGATCACGTCGCGTACAATGCCGACCTGATAGGTGTTGGTGATGCCGATCGGGCAGGACAGCAACCCCTGCTCGGCAATCCACGCCATCCCGGTCATTTCGCCATTGCCGTTGAAACTATGCGTGCCAGCGAAACAATAATCGCCCCATAATTCATCCCCACGCGGCCAGATCGCGGTGACGCCGGTGCGCGCGATGTGGGGCGCATCGGCGATCACCGTCGCATACCCGACCTTGACGCCGGCAACATCGGTGATGGCGTTGAACCTGCCGGGCGGCAAGGTTCCAGTGGTGATGCCAAGATCACGCAAACGGGCACGGGTCATGTCAGGCTCCTCCCAAAAACATCCGGCCAATATCCGGATCATCGGCCATGGCCCGCGCGGGGCCAACATGGGCGACGCGGCCATCAACCAGCACCACGCCGCGATCGGCGATCGCGAGCGCTTGGCGCGCATTCTGTTCGACCATCGCAATCGCGGTGCCGGCCTGGTGCACGGCGATAATCGTTTCAAACAACACGTCCGCAGCCTTCGGCGACAGCCCGGCGGAAGGTTCATCAAGCAGTAGCAGCCGCGGTGAAACCATCAGCGCCATCGCCATGGCGAGCGTCTGGCGCTGCCCGCCGGACAGGGTGCGGGCCGCCGCGCCGCGCTTTTCGGCGAGCATCGGAAAACGCGCGAACTGGGCGGCGATCCCCGCCGCCACCGCCGATTTCGTGGTCAGGAAGCCGCCCATTTCAAGGTTTTCCCGCACCGACATGGTCGGGAAAATATTCGCCTCCTGCGGCACGAACGCGATGCCAGCCTGTGCCCGTGCCCGTGCGGATAATGCGGTGACATCGGTCCCACCCAGCGTGATGCGCCCGGCCTTGAGCCGCAACAGCCCGGCGAGGGCTTTCAGCAAGGTCGATTTGCCCGCGCCATTGGGCCCGATGATGGCAACCAGTTCGCGATCCGCAACCATCAGCCCGCAGCCCTTGAGGATTTCATCCGCCGCGCCATAACCGCCGACAATGCCGGCTGCTTCGAGCAGGCTCATCGCCGTGCCCCCATATAAGCGTCGCGCACCGCCGGATTGTCGGCGATGGCGGCAAAACTCCCTTCCGCCAGCACCCGGCCCTCGGCCATCACGATCACCGGGTCACAAAGTTTTGCGATCAGATCCATGTGATGCTCGATGACCAGGAAGGTCATGCCATCATCACGCAGGTTGGCGATATGCTCGGCGATGGTCTCGGCAAGGCTGGGGTTCACCCCGGCAATCGGCTCGTCCAGCAAGATCAGCTGCGGTTCGGCCATCAATGCGCGGCCGAGTTCGAGCAGTTTCTTTTGCCCACCCGACAACGCCCCCGCCGGGTTGTTGGCCACCGCCAGCAGGTTCAGCCGCCGTGCAATGCCGATGGCGCGGTCGTGGATTTCCGCCTCACGCGCAGCCCCCGCCCCGGACATTGCGGACAGCACGCCTTCGCCCGGCTGATCGGGCGCATAAAGCATAAGATTATCCAGCACCGACATGCGCGATATTCCCCGCGCAATCTGAAAGCTCCGTGTGAGGCCGGCACGGGTGATGCGATCGGCTGTCCAGCCGGTGATGTCGCGCCCGGCAAAGCTTACCCGGCCACCATCGGGCGCAATCACACCGGATATGCATTGAAAAGCAGTCGTCTTGCCGGCGCCATT
>JANYCX010000077.1 GCA_025360065.1 Acetobacteraceae bacterium
CCCTTGCGTGGCGATCCAGTTGTACACGAGGGACTTTGAGGTGCCCGTGGATCGCCACGCAAGGGCTCGCGATGACGGGTTTGGAATACGGTGGTCTATTGGAAAAGACGAATATGCCATCAAGTCGTGAGAACCTGGGCAGTTACGATGATAACCGCGATATCGACGTGCTTGCGTGCCATGGACCCCTTCTCGGTCTCCAGACCATCATAGATTGTCAGGATATAAGGTGCATGGCATTCGTTACCTTTATCACCCACCCCGACATGCGAAGGACCTGATCCATGGACAAAGCCACCCAGCGTATCACCGACATGATCACCGCATCCAGCGTCGATGTCGGCTTTGCCGCGATCAAGGTCGAAACCGGGCAGCACATCGCGGTCAACGGGGCCACGCTTTTCCCCACCGCCAGCACTTTCAAGGTGCCGGTGATGGTCGAAATCTACCAACAGGCGCGGCAAGGCAAGTTCAAGATCAGCGACCGGATTGCCTTTGAGGAGCCCCATCGGGTCATCGGTTCCGGCGTCATTCAGGCGCTCGGCGTTGGGCTCAACCCGACCATCCGCGACCTGATGATGCTGATGATTATCGTCAGCGACAACACCGCCACCGATATCCTGTGCGATCTGGTCGGCTCGGCCAATGTTACCGCCCGGATGCGCGCCCTGGGGTTGCAGGCCATCCATACCCCGGCCGCCTGCCACGGGCTGTTCCGCCGTGCGTGGTCGCTACCGCTCGAAGGTCCGGTGGGCTACGCCGATTTCAAGGCGGCGAGCAAAGCGGCACCGATGCCGTTCACCTCGGGCGCCTATTCCCGCGATGGGTCGAACAACACTGCCTCCGCGATCGACATGGCGCAGCTGATGGTGCTGATCCAGCAAGCCAAAGCCGGGACTGCGGAAGACTGCGCCGACATGATTGCGATCATGGAATACCAGCATTATCAGACCCGGGTGCCGCGCTTCCTGCCGGCCGGCAGTGTGGCCAACAAAACCGGCTCGCTCCGCGGCCTGCGCAACGATTGCGGCCTGATCCGCCGTGGGCCTGGCGACACGATTGCCTTCGCCATGTTCACGTTTGATGGCACCGAGCTGCCGCATGGCAATTCGCGGCAATTGGTTGAGGCGAATACGCGGATCGAGACGCTGATGGGGGAGGTTGGGCAAATTCTTTGGGATGATTTCGCCTGTTGAGGGCATTTTACCCAAGGCGGAAACCGCGCTAGCCTCTGGCCCAATAGCCCGAGGAAAATGCCATGTTCGCGTCCGACGACGACGTCGCCATCGACTATATGCGCCGCACGCGCGAATATTACATCGCCATCGGCTACACCACGCCGTACCGCTGGGCGCATTATGTCGCGGCACCGTTTCAAAGGCTGCGCAAGCCGTTGGCCAAATCACGGGTCGCGCTGATCAGCACCGCCGCCCCGTTCCAGCCCGAAAAAGGCGATCAAGGGCCGGGCGCGGCCTATAACGGCAGTGCCAAATTCTATCAGGTCTATGAACGCGATACCGCGCAAGACCACGATCTGCGGATTTCCCATATCGGCTACGACCGGGTGAACACCACCGCCACCGATAGCGGGACTTGGAATCCGCTGCCGGCTTTGCGCCGCATGGCGGCAATCGGGCGAATTGGCGAGGTTGGTCCGCGGATGTTCGGCGCGCCGACCAATCGCAGCCATCGGGTCACGATTGATACCGATGCCCCCGACATTCTGGCGCGCTGCCAGGCGGACGGGATAGATGTCGCGCTGCTGGTGCCGAACTGCCCGGTCTGCCACCAGACCTCGTCGCTGGTCGCCCGACACCTCGAAGCCAACGGCATCGCGACGGTGGTGATGGGGGCAGCCAAGGATATCGTCGAACACGCCGCCGCCCCGCGTTTCCTGTTTTCCGACTTCCCGCTCGGCAATTCTGCAGGTCGCCCGCATGATCCGGATAGCCAGGCGCTGACCCTGGAACTGGCGATGCAGGTGCTGGAAAGCGCGCCGTTTGCCCGGACGACGGTGCAATCACCGTTGCGCTGGGCGGATAATGCGGACTGGAAGCACACTTACAATAATGTGGCTGCCATGTCGGCCGAGGAACTGGCGCGTCGGCGTGCGGAGTTCGACCGCCAGAAGGAACTGGCGCGTGGCAACCGGGTGGCCGCAGAATGAGCGAGCCTCGCCCGTTCACCGGGATCAAAATCCTCGATTTTACTCAGGTTCTCGCCGGACCTTATGCGAGCTTTCAGCTGGCGTTGCTCGGCGCGGACGTCATCAAGGTTGAACGGCGCGATGGTGAGGATATGCGCCGCACCCCGCTGTCCCGCGAATGGGCGGACCGCAACATGGCGCCGTCCTTTGCTGCGGTGAACGGCAATAAGCGCAGCCTGACGCTTGATCTGCAAAAGCCGGAAGCGGTCGCCATTATCAAGCGGCTGGTGTTGGATGCCGATGTGGTGATGGAGAATTTCCGGTCGGGGGTGATGGACAAGCTTGGGATCGGGTATGCGGCTTTGTCGGCGATCAATCCCAAGCTGATCTATGCGGCGATTTCGGGCTTCGGCCAGACCGGGCCGGACCGCACCGAGGCCGGCTATGACGGGCGCATCCAGGCGATGTCGGGGATCATGTCGATCACCGGACATCCCGAAATGGGGCCGGTGCGCGCCGGGTTCGCGGCCTGCGACATGCTGTCCGGGATGACTGGCGCGTTTGCGATCGCCAGCGCCTTGTTCCAGCGCACCCATACCGGGCGGGGCCAGTTTGTTGACATCGCGATGCTGGATGCAACGTTGAGCTTCTTGTCGCCGCAAGTCGCCGATTATACGATTGCCGGACACAAGCAGTATCAGTTCGGCAATCAGGCGGTCAGCCGCAATGCCACCGCGAATTTGTTCAAGGCGGGGGCGGGCGAACACGCTGGGCACATCCTGCTCGCGGTCAACAACGAAAAGCAGCATCGCGCCCTGATGCTGGCGCTGGATCGGGCCGACGCGCTCGACGATCCGCGTTTCGCTGATCGTTTCAGCCGGATCGAGAATACGGTGGCTTTGCGATTGGTCATCGAAACCGCCCTGGCGACCGACAGCCCGCGCATTTGGGAGGATCGTTTGAATGCCGCCGGCGCGCCTGCCGCCAGCATCTGGCGGATTGAGGACGTGATCGAGCATCGCCAGGTCAAGGCGCGCGACGTGTTGCAGACGGTTGAAAGCGAGTTTGGCCCGATGCGCATGGTGGGGTCTGGTTTCCACCTTGCGCATGGCGGTGGACGGCTGGACACCGCCCCGCCAGCGGCCGGCGCCGATACCGACGCGGTGCTGGGCGAAGCGGGGTTCAACGCCGCCGATATTGCCGGCTGGCGCGGATCAGGGGTGATTTAGGCCGCCATCGGCTGCAACCCGGCGATCACCGTATCAGCGGTCGCCAGCGATGCCGGGTCTTGGCGGAACACCACGCCGACGACGGCGCCATCGGATCGCACCACCCGTCCGTCGATCTCCTGCCGGGCGGTGGTAAAGCGCACCCGCAAGGCAGTGCCGACCGCAAGGGTGGCCGATAGGCCCAGCGCGGTGCCGCCGCGTGAGACATCCACCACTGTAACCGCAGTCGCGGTGCCGCCGGGATGGATGACATCGGCGCGCAGGTCGCCGGCGGGAAAACGTTCAAAGCTGCGGCGCTCCTCACCACCGGTAAGCACGGCGGCGAGGAACTGATCAACCTCATCGCGCAAGGTCCCCGCCTGTCCGTGCACGTCTTCGGCCGCACTCAGCACCGCCCGGCCGGCACCGCCAGATTGTTCCGCAACTTCGGACAACGCGCTCATTGAGTCCGATGCACGCGCGGTCGCGGTCGCGGCAAGTTGCACTGATTGCGCGATATCGCGGGTGGTTTCGCTTTGCTGGCTGATCGCGCCGGCAATTTCCGCTGTCGCATCGCGCACCCGGCCGATGGCGGTGTTCATCCCGCCGATCGCCGCACTGGCTTCCTGGGTAGAGACGCGAACGGCGACGATCCGGCGGGTGACTTCCTCGGTCGCGCGGCGGGTCTGGGCGGCGAGGCCCTTAACCTCATTGGCGACAACCGCAAAGCCCTTGCCGGCATCGCCTGCGCGCGCTGCCTCAATCGTGGCGTTCAACGCCAGGAGGTTGGTTTGTCCGGCAATATTGCTGATCAGTTCGACCACATTGCCGATTTCCTCGGCGGTCGCCACTAATTCGCGCACCATCGCGTCAGACCGATCGGCAGCCGTGACCGCCACGTTGATCGCGGCTGTCACTTCATGGGTGCGGGCGGCGATTTCCGCCGCGTTGGCGGCCATTTCCTCGGCGGCGGTGGCGACGGAGGCAAGGTTGCGGGTGGCTTCCCCGGCATCTGCGGTGGTGGTGCCGGCGCGCGCGAGGGTCACGGATGCGGCCTCCGCCATTGATCCGGCCGAGCCGCGCATGGCATCGGCGGCCTGCCCCAGCATGCCCAGCACGCCGCTGATCGAGACGCCGAATTCCTGGGTGTGGCGCGCCATCGCGGCATGCCGCCGATCAACACCCGCCCGCGCTGCGGCTTCGCGCTGTTCCAGCCGTAAACGGTCGGCAATACCTTCGCGCAGCACAGCAAGCGACCGGCCGAGCGCCCCGAATTCATCGCCGCGTGTGGTGCCTGGGATATCGCCATCAAGCGCGCCAGCAACCAAACGCTCAGTCGCCACCGTCAACGCGCGAATTGGCCGAGCAACCCCGCGCCCCAGCATCCAGATCACCAGGGAGACACCAAATCCAACTATGGTGGCAACCGATAGCAGCGTCATCGCGAAGCTCTGGCGCATCGCCACCAGGTCATCGACATAAACGCCGGTGCCGATCACCCAACCCCAGGGTGCAAACCCGACGACATAGGATGATTTCGCCACCGGTGCGTCCGATCCTGGACGGGGCCAGAGATAGTTCACCACCCCCGCGCCTTGGCGCTTAACTGTATCGGCGAATTCCACAAACAGATGCTTGCCGTTCGGATCGGCCATCGCGGCAACATTGGTGCCGTCAAGCGCAGGCTTGATCGGGTGCATCAGCACCACCGGGCGCATATCCTGCACCCAGACATATTCCTGCCCTTCGTAACGCAATGCACGCAAAGCATTGAGCGCGGCCTGCTGCGCGGCGGGTTCGGTCATGCGCCCGGACTTGGCATCGGCCGCAAAGCCCGCGGTGATCGATACCGCGCTTTCCGCCACCGCCCGCAGGGTTACGACCCGGGCGCTTTCAATTCGTGTCGACTCAACGAGGTATGCGACCGAGCCGAGGGCGACCAGCCCAGCAAGCGCCGCAACGGTCGCCAGATGTAACCGCCAGGCGACCGGTAACGACGAAAACCTGAAATTGCGCATGATCCATTCACCCCTCGGCTACCAAGGCGCGCATTTGCGCAGCCCAGGGTTGCCAAAGAGTGAACGCCTAAGAGGCTAACTGAAAACCCTGCCGGGCCGACCCGGCAGGGTTTTCAGTCGGCCTCTAGAACACCAGCCGCCCTCCAACCACGATCAGAACGGTCGCCATCACCGGGCGCAGCACATGTTCCGGCACCCGAATAGCCATTTGGCTGCCGAGCACGATCCCCGGCACCGATCCGCACAGCAATGACACCAGCAGAGGCCAGTCGATCGATCCCATTGCCAGATGCCCAAGGCCGGCAACCAGGGTCAGCGGCACGGCATGGGCGATGTCGGAGCCCACAATCACCGCCATGCGCGCGCGCGGATAGAGCAACAGCAATGCCGTCACCCCCAGCGCCCCGGCGCCGACTGAGGTGAACGTTACCAAAACCCCCAGCGCCGCGCCGACGGCAACCGTCAGCGCCACTGTGCCACGCTGGGTGACCCGCGCCTGGATCGGTTCGACCAGCGCGAAAAAAGCCCGCTGGAACAACAGACTGGCCGCAGTCAGCAACAACGTGACCCCGAGCACGACGGATATCGCCCGCTGGCCGTGTTCAGCCGCGTTCCACACCGCCATGACCGCGAGCGTGGCCATTGACGCCGGCACACTGCCTGTCGCCAGCCGACGCACCACCGCCCAATCCACCGTGCGATTGAAGCCATGCACCAGGGTGCCAACGCTTTTGGTGGCGGATGCGTAAAGCAGGTCGGTACCAACCGCGACTGCCGGGTTAAGCCCGAATACCAGCACCAGCAAAGGTGTCATCAGCGAACCACCGCCGACGCCGGTCTGCCCGACCAGAACCCCGACGAAAAAGCCGGATATAACGTAAAGCGGGTCGATCATTCAGAATCAGTTGGGGATGGCACCAATGGCGCACAAGACGACATCAAATTTCGTCGGCCGCCATTCGTGTGGCCTGATCATCCGCGATCAGGGCCTCGATGAACGGGTCGAGATCACCCTGCATCACCCGGTCGAGCTTGTACAAAGTCAGCTCAATCCGATGATCCGACACCCGGCCTTGCGGGAAATTATAGGTGCGAATGCGCTCGCTGCGGTCGCCGGTGCCGACTTGCCCTTTCCGGTCGGCGGCGCGCGTCGCGGCAAGGCTGCTGCGCTGGGCTTCGTACATGCGGGCGCGCAGGATCTTCATCGCCTTGGCTTTGTTCTTGTGCTGGCTGCGTTCTTCCTGCATCGCCACCACGATCCCGGTTGGCAGATGGGTGATGCGCACGGCCGATTCCGTCTTGTTGACATGCTGGCCGCCGGCGCCGGATGCGCGGTAAACGTCGATGCGCAAATCGCCCTCGTCGATCGCAACATCGACTTCCTGGGCTTCTGGCAACACCGCGACAGTCACAGTCGAAGTATGAATGCGGCCCTGGCTTTCGGTTGCCGGCACGCGCTGGACGCGATGCACACCTGATTCAAACTTCAATCGCGCGAACACGCCCTTGCCGCCGACTTCGGCTAGCGCGCCTTTCAGCCCGCCAAGTTCGGTCGCGTCATACTCCATCACCTCGAACCGCCAACCGCGCAGGGCGGCGTATTTCTGGTACATCGCGAACAGTTCAGCGGCGAATAAAGCCGCTTCGTCACCACCTGCGGCCGGGCGAATTTCGAGAATGCCATCGCGTTCGTCAGCGGCGTCCTTGGGCAACAGCGCGAGGCGGATTTCGCGCTCGATCGCTGGGATGCGGTCCTTGAGCTCGAATAATTCGGCTTCTGCCATGTCCTTCATTTCGGGGTCGGACAGCATCGCCCGGGCCTCGTCCTCGGCCTTTTGCGCGGCGCGCAAATCATCGACGCGGGCGACCACCGGTTCGATTTCGGCGAGTTCCTTGGAGGCCTTGACGAAGGCTTCCCCGCCGAGGTCTTCGGACATCATCGCGCGCAGTTCATCCGCGCGGGCAACGATACGGTCGAGGCGGAAATCGAGGCTCATGCCAGTTTCGATACGAGATCGGCGATGGCGACTTCGGCCTGATCCCCGGTTTCAAGGTCCTTCAACTGGGCGACACCTCGGGCGATTTCAGCCTCACCCAGGATGATCGCCGCACGCGCGCCGGTCCGGTTGGCACGCTCCATGCGGCGCTTGACGGTGCCGCGATAGCCCATTTCCGCGCGGATGCCGGCATCGCGCAAGGCCTGCACAACATCGAGCGCCACGGCTTCGGCCGCATCGCCGACTGGAATCACCGCCACGCCCTTTGGTGCCGCCGGCGCCGCATCGAGCAGCATTGCAAGCCGTTCGACGCCGGCCGCCCAGCCAACGCAGGGTGTGTGCGGCCCGCCCATTTCTTCAACGAGGCCATCGTAACGCCCGCCGCCGAGCACGGTGCCTTGCGCGCCCAAAGCTGAGGTCACGAATTCGAAGGCGGTGTGGCTGTAATAGTCCAAGCCGCGCACGATCCGGGGGTTTTCGACCACCGGCACGCCGATGCGGTCGAGATGGCGACGCAGATCATCATAGAATTTCGCCGACGCGGCGTTGAGGTAAGGATGGATGGTTGGCGCATTGGCGACCAGCGCTTTGTCGCCAGGGTCCTTGCTGTCGACCACCCGCAACGGATTGCGGTCCAGCCGGGCCTGGCTGTCCTCGGATAACTGGTCCTTGTAGGCGGAGAAATAGGTGATCAGCGCCGTCCGATATGCCGCCCGGCTTTCCGGATCGCCCAGCGTGTTCAGTTCCAGCACCACGTCTTTGGCGACATCGAGTGCCTTGAGGATTGCCCAGCCGCAAGCGATTACCTCGGCATCTGCCAATGGTTCGCCGCTGCCGAGAACTTCGATGTCAATTTGGTGGAACTGGCGGTAGCGGCCTTTCTGCGGGCGTTCGTAGCGGAACATCGGGCCAGTGTAGAAGACTTTCTGCGGCAAAGATTGCGTCAGGCCGTTGCTGACCAGCGCCCGGCAAATCCCGGCGGTGGCTTCCGGTCGCAAGGTCAGGCTTTCTCCGCCGCGATCGGGGAAGGTGTACATTTCCTTCATCACCACGTCGGATGTATCACCCAGACCGCGCGCGAACACGCCGGTCTGTTCGAAGATCGGGGTCGACCATTCATCGAAGCCGTAGGTCGCGGCGATGCGACGCGCGACGTCCACGACATGGAAATGGCGGCGGGCATCGTCGCCGATAAGGTCGCGGGTGCCGCGAACAGGCTGGAGGTCGTGGGCCAACGGGAAGGTCCTTCAAACGAATGGAGACAGCAGGAAGCAGTGAGAGCTATATTTTGCTTCCTAATCTACTTTTGCGATCTTGGTTTTGGGACGGCCCTACCAACCGCCTTCAATTCCGATAATTCTTGCAAGGCCTCCCGCGCTCGCAAGCTACGACGCCCATCGTCAAAGTTGCGGTACGCGAGCTTAGCATGGGCTTCGGCGGTTGCATGCGAGACGCGACCGCCGCTCGCAAGAACCGAGCGCCCAAGATTGCGCAGTTGCCGGTCAAGAAGATCGGACGCTTCCGACATCAACGTCAACCTTCCAATTTCCAATTGATCGTCAAAAATATCCAACAGGATGGTTGTTAGTCTGTTCAATTCGCGAAGCTCAGAATCGGCCAGATAGTTTTTTGCGACAATGGCGTCAACTTGACGAATATCCTGCTTTGGCCAAACCTTCAGGCCCATATTCGGCACATTTGCGTCCGCACGGGCGTGCAGAATTTCGGATGGCGTGTGCGACGTTACTGCCCAGTATAGCTTTGCCTGCATGTGGCTATAGAACTGGTGGGCTGCTCCCGCACGTGGGTCATAGTCGCGACACAGCGCGCAGATACGGCGCAACTCGGCATACACATTTGCTTCTGCTGCCCTGATGTCACGGATAACTTCACGTAGCTCTGCAACTCGATCATGGTTTCCAGCTTCTTTTAGCCGCAGAGAATCGACCACGAAGCCCTTTGTGAGATATTGAACCAGCTTGTCGGTAGCCCAAACTCGGAAGCCTGTTCCTGTTTTGCCACCCACCCGATAGCCAACCGATATTAAGGCGTTCAAAT
This sequence comes from Acetobacteraceae bacterium, assembly GCA_025360065.1. GTDB lineage: Bacteria > Pseudomonadota > Alphaproteobacteria > Acetobacterales > Acetobacteraceae > CAITOL01. Next base: position 9,428 of record JANYCX010000077.1, read on the forward strand.
CATAGACTTTGAACCGATAAGGCTGGCCGTTTTGTCCCACATGCAAGGAATCCTTGCATGTGCTCGCCTCGACCAACTCACCTTCCTCATAAATGTTCCGCAAATGCAGAGAAATATTCTGTCGCGTTACCCCAAAAATCTCGGACATTTGCGACTGAGACGCCCAAAAAGTCTCTCCGCTCACCTGCAAGTCGATGCGCATGCCGCCGGCGCCCGTGTAAATTAAAAACCGATCGCCGGTTTCTGCATCTTCAACAAGCGGAATCGGCGCATCCTCATTGTCGGTCACTTGTAGGTCCTCGGCTGTACATAGCTTGGTGTCGTAACGACTGATCACTACTCCGCCGCGATTTTCGCCCGTTTGGCGGCGGCGAGTTCTGCTTCGATCAGTTCTGCCTTGGCCAAAACCAAGTCCACGATATGGCTCACCATGTCACCCGCATCAATCGTATGATCGGTCTTGCCGGCATTATAGACCATATGTCGGCCGGCGCCGCCGCCGGTGATGCCGATATCGGTCATCAGCGCCTCGCCCGGCCCGTTCACCACGCAGCCAATGATCGACAGGGTCATCGGGGTTTCGATATGGGCGAAGCGTTCTTCAAGCGTTTGCACCGTGTCAATCACGTTAAAGCCCTGGCGCGCGCAAGACGGGCAGGAAATGATCCGCACCCCGCGGTGGCGGATGCCGAGGGATTTGAGGATTTCCCAGCCGACATGGACCTCTTCTTCCGGTTCCGCTGACAGTGACACGCGGATGGTGTCGCCAATCCCGGCCCACAGCAGATTGCCGATGCCGATTGCCGATTTGACCGTGCCGGTGCGCTTGCCGCCGGCTTCGGTGATGCCGACATGGAGCGGGTGGTCGCAAACCTCGGCCAATTGCTGATAGGCGGCGACGGCCATGAAGACGTCGGACGCTTTCACACTGATCTTGAAATTGTGGAAATCGTTGTCCTGAAGGATTTTCGCGTGTTCGAGCGCGCTTTCGACCAAGGCTTCCGGGTTGGGTTCGCCGTATTTTTCCAGCAAATGGCGTTCGAGCGAGCCGGCATTGACGCCAATGCGCATCGACACATTATGGTCCCGTGCCGCCTGGATCACTTCACGCACCCGCGCTGGGCTGCCAATATTGCCGGGGTTGATGCGCAGGCAGGCGGCCCCGCTTTGGGCGGCTTCAATCGCGCGACGATAGTGGAAATGGATGTCGGCGACGATCGGGACATCGACCTGGCGGATAATGTCCTTCAGCGCCAGCGCGCTTTCCTGATCCGGGCAGGACACGCGCACGATATCAACGCCAGCCTTTTCCGACCGCTTGATCTGGGCGACGGTTGCCGCAACATCGGTGGTCAGCGTGTTGGTCATGGTCTGCACCGCAATCGGCGCACCACCGCCCACCGGGACATTGCCGACCATCACCTGGCGGGACTTGCGGCGTTCGATATGCTGGTAAGGGCGGTAGCTCATGGCGTGGTCTCGTGGTTTGGGGAGCGGGTAACATGCCAGTTTGGGCGGGTTGGCGCAAATTACGTCGGAGATTTGTGTGGTGATTTGGGGATGGATTGTGTAGGCTGTGATACAGAGACGTCTACACAGAGGCTGCCATGCCGCTCAATATCCGCAGTGATGAGGTTAACATGCTCGCCGAACGTCTGGCGACGCGCAGGCACGTCTCCAAAACGGCGGCGGTGAAGCTGGCGCTGGAGAACCAACTCGCCAACGACGATGCCAAATTACCGCTGCGCGAACGGCTGCGCGGCTTGCAGGCAGAAGTGCGCGCGATGGGGCGAACCGGCCTGGAAGCTGACAAGGCATTCTACGACGAACTTAGCGGCGATCTCTGATGTTCGTTGACGCGTCGGCGATCGTGGCGATGGTCACGTTCGAGCCTGACGCGGATCGCCTAGCGGATATTCTCGAGCGCGCGCAGGCTCCAATCACATCGCCCATCGCGGTGTTCGAAGCAGCACTCGGGATCGCTCGCAAACACCCGACAAATGTAGAACATGCCGAGGCACTGGTTCGGCGCTTTCTGGTCCAGAGCAGCGTTCGGATCGTACCAATTTCGGTGGATGCCGGATTCGAGGCCCTGTCCGCACAAGCGCGCTTCGGCCGCGGGCGGGGACATCCTGCCAAGCTCAACATGGGTGACTGTTTTGCCTATGCCGTCGCCAAAACCCACGCTGTGCCGCTGCTTTTCATGGGCAACGACTTCCCGCATACCGATATCGAACAAGCGAAATAGACAAGGCGAAACCCGAAATGGCAAAGTACGATCCGTTATACGACTACTTGTCCGGGTTAACCCAAGCCCCAATTCTCATGACGTTTCAAGAGGTCGAGCGGGTGCTTGGGTTCAAGCTTCCGGCGAGCGCGCGATCGTACTCGGCATGGTGGGCGAATGAGCAATCCTCCCGTTCGTCACACACCCACTGCAAGTCTTGGATGGCCGCGGGCTTCAAGGTCGACGCAATCGACTTCGTTAGCGAACGAGTTACGTTCAGGCGAGGCTCCCAGTAAGTCGGGATCGCAGGTCGCCGGACAATATCACACCCCGAGCAGCAACCGCCGCGGGTCTTCGACACTTTCCTTGACCCGCACCAGGAACGACACCGCTTCCTTGCCGTCGATGATCCGGTGGTCGTAGCTCACCGCGAGATACATCATCGGGCGGATTTCAATCTTGCCGCCGATCACCACCGCGCGGTCCTGGATTTTGTGCATCCCGAGGATCGCCGATTGCGGCGGGTTGAGGATCGGGGTGGACATCAGGCTGCCATAGACGCCGCCATTGGTGATGCTGAACGTGCCGCCGGTGAGTTCGTCGAGTTTCAATGCGCCATCGCGCGCACGGCGGCCGAAATCGCTGATCTTGGCCTCGATCTGCACCAGGTCCATCTGGTCGGCGTCGCGAATGACCGGCACAACAAGCCCGTTGGCCCCGCCGACGGCGATGCCCATGTGGACGAAGTGTTTGTAGACGATGTCATCGCCGTCGATTTCGGCATTAACTGTCGGGAATTCCTTCAGCGCGGCGACGCAGGCACGCACGAAGACCGACATGAAGCCGAGGCGAACGCCGCCATGCTTTTTCTCGAAGGCTTCCTTGTATTGGGTGCGCAGCGCCATCACCGCAGACATATCGACCTCGTTAAAGGTGGTCAGCATGGCGGCGTTGTTCTGGGCTTCCTTGAGCCTTGCAGCAATGGTGCGGCGCAGGCGGGTCATCTTCACCCGTTCTTCGCCAGCTTGATCGGTGCGGGCGGGCTTGGCTGCAACCGGCGCGGCCACCGGGGCCGGACGGGCGAGGTAATCCAGCACGTCACCCTTGGTGATGCGGCTATCCTTGCCGGTGCCTGCGCCGATCGCCACCGGGGCGAGATTGCGTTCTTCCATCATTTTCGCCGCGGCCGGCAACGGCGCGTGGGTGGCGATATCCGACGGCGGGGTGGCCGGGCGGGAAACCGGGCCAGACGGCGTCGGCGGCGGGTTAACCCCGGCGGACGGATTGGCAGCCGGGCGCGCATGGACCTGCTGGAGCGTGGCGGCAGTTTCGGTCACCAGCCCGAGGATGGTGCCAACCGTGACTTCCGCGCCTTCCGGCGTCAGGATTTCCGACAAAATCCCCGCCATCGGCGCCGGCACTTCGACGGTTACCTTGTCGGTTTCAAGCTCCACCACCGGTTCATCGGCGGCCACCGCATCGCCGGGCGCCTTCATCCAGCGCGCGATGGTGGCGGTGCTGACGCTTTCGCCCAGGCTCGGGACTTTAATTTCGGATGACATGAATTCCAGTCCTTTTGACTAATCGATGCTCAGTGCTTGCCGCACCAAAGTCGCCTGTTCGGCGGCGTGTACTTTGGCCAAGCCAGTCGCTGGGCTGGCCGCATCGCAGCGCCCGATATAGCTCGGCCGTTTAGCGGCAATATCGAGGCCGGCAAGCACTTTTTCGATCCGACGATCGACGAAAGTCCAGGCCCCCATATTCTCGGGTTCCTCCTGGCACCACACCACTTGCGCATTGGTGTAGGCCGCGAGCATTTCGGGCAGCGACACAACCGGGAACGGATAGAGCTGTTCGATGCGGATGACCGCAACATCGGTGATGCCGAGATTACGCCGTTCGGCAACCAAATCATAATAGACTTTGCCGGTGCACAGCACCACGCGCTTGACCTTGTCGGCGGCCACCAGCGTGTCGGTTTCGCCGATGACGGTCCGGAAGCGGCTGCCCTCGGCGAAATCGGCCAGGGGCGATACCGCAAGCTTGTGCCGTAACAGGGATTTCGGCGTCATCAGCACCAGCGGCCGGCGGAAATTGCGTTTCAATTGGCGGCGCAGCGCGTGGAAGTAGTTGGCGGGCGTCGTGAGGTTGCCGACCGTCATGTTGTTTTCGGCGCAAAGCTGCAAATAGCGCTCTGGCCGCGCCGATGAATGTTCCGGCCCCTGGCCTTCATGGCCATGCGGCAGCAACATCACCAGGCCCGACATGCGCAACCATTTGGTTTCACCGCTCGCCACGAACTGATCGATAATCACCTGCGCGCCATTGGCGAAATCGCCGAACTGGGCTTCCCACAGCACCAGGCTGCGCGGATCGGCGAGGGTATAACCATACTCAAAGCCGAGCACGCCGACTTCCGACAATAGCGAGTTGTAGATCTCGATCTTAGCCTGGGTGCCGGTGATGTTGTTGAGCGGCACATATTCGTTCTGGTTGGTCTGATCGATCAGCACCGCATGGCGCTGGCTGAAAGTGCCGCGCTGGACGTCTTCACCGGACAGGCGAATGCGATGGCCTTCGAGCAGCAGGCTGCCATAGGCCAGGGCTTCACCCGTGGACCAGTCAACGCCTTCGCCGGTTTCGATCATCGCCTTTTTGGCTTCAAGCTGGCGGGCGATCTTGGAATTGAGGTCAAAATCCGCAGGGACATGCGCCAACGCGCTGCCGATTTTCTGGAGCACCGGCAACGCGACGGCGGTTTCGCCCTCGGTCCGCTCGGCAGCATTGTCAGGCATGGATAGCCCGGACCAGTGGCCTTCCAGCCAGTCGGCCTTGTTTGGCTTGTAGGTTTGCGCGGCTTGGTATGACGCTTCGAGCTTGGCGTAAAATTCGTCCAGCATCGCCTTTGCCTCATCAGCGGCCAGCGATCCTTCCCGCACCAGTTTGTCGGCATAGAGCGCCCGGGTGGTCGGCAAATCCTTGATGGCGCGATACATGATCGGCTGGGTGAAGGCTGGTTCGTCGGTTTCGTTATGGCCGTGGCGACGATAGCAGACGATGTCGAGCACGAAATCGGTGGCGAATTCCATGCGGAATTCGGCCGCCATGCGGGCGCACCAGACCACGGCCTCGGGGTCGTCGCCGTTGACATGCAGTACCGGCGCCTGCACCGATTTGGCAATATCGGTGCAATAAAGCCCGGAATAGGCGTGGGCAGGGATGGTGGTGAAGCCGATCTGGTTGTTGACGATCAGATGGATGGTGCCGCCGGTGCGATAGCCAATCAGTTGCGACATGCCGAGGGTTTCGGCAACCAGCCCCTGGCCGGCAAACGCCGCATCGCCATGCATCAGAATGCCCATCACCGATCGGCGGGCGCTGGTATCGCCGGCCATGTCCTGGCGCGCGCGGACCTTGCCGACCACCACCGGATCAACCGCTTCGAGGTGCGACGGGTTGGGTTGCAGCGACAAATGCAGCTTGTGCCCGGCGATTTCGACGTCGGTCGAGGTGCCGAGATGGTATTTCACGTCGCCGGAACCCTGAACATCATCGGGCTTGAAGCTGGCGCCGCCAAATTCGCTGAACAACTGGGTGTAGGGCTTCTGCACCACGTTCACCAAGGTGTTGAGCCGCCCGCGATGCGGCATGCCGATGGCGATTTCGCGCACGCCGGATTTGGCCGCGGTTTCAATGATGGCGTGCAGCGCCGGGATTGTGACCTCCGCGCCTTCCAGCCCGAAACGCTTGGTGCCGACGAAACGGCGCTGGCAGAAGGCTTCGAGGCCCTCGGCTTCGGTCAGCTGCTTGAGAATGGTCTTCTTGCCGTCGCGGCCAAAGGCGTTGGCCCACGGCGCGCCTTCAACCCGGCGCTGGATCCAGGCCTTCTGGTCGGGGTCCTGAATGTGCATGAACTCCACGCCGATCGGCCCGCAATAGGTCTGGCGCAGGATTTGCAGAATCTGGCGTGGCGTTGCGGTTTCAAGGCCGAGCACATAGTCGATGAAGACGGGCCGATCCATATCGGCATCGCGAAAGCCGTGCGTCGCGGGGTCGAGTTCCGGATGCGGCTTCGGCACCTGCAGGCCGAGTGGGTCAAGCTGAGCTTCGAGATGGCCGCGTACCCGATAGGTGCGGATCATCATCAGGGCGCGCAAGCTGTCCTTGGTGGCGGCGCGGACCTGATCGGCATTGCGCGGCGCGTCAGTGGTGCGGCGGCGGGGTGCCTGGGTCGCGGGGGCATCATCGATGCTGCGCGGGCGCGGGGCCCAGGACGCGCCGGAGGCATCGGTCAGGATGGCGCGGGTTTCGTCGTTCATCGCACCGAACAAATCGGCGAAGCTCGCGTCGACCGCGCCTGGGTCCCCGACCCATCTTGCATACATCTCGGCGATGAAGGCAGCATTGCCGCCGTTGAGCGCGGTTGCGAGAATGTCGACACCAGCCATGATGGGGTCCTTGAGGGCGGTTGCGATGCGGCGGAGGCTTATCGTATGCGGCGCAAGCGCGCTACCGCCGCGCCGTGCCTCTGCGTTGCATTTAGGCAGGGATGATTAAACAAATAGTGTCGGAGGGCTGAAATGCTATCGCATGCGGTAATCGGCGCCGGTGATGGCGACCTTGCCAAACTGACGCATCCGCTTGCGCGCGCTGGTCCACCGCTTCGGGCTCGTCAGGCCCAATGGTAGCACCTACGGTGTTTTCACCGCGGGCTTTACCACCACCGGTGGCACCACCGCGAGCTTGCCATCGCGCACCGCATCGGCGTCAAGCGCCATATCCCGCCGCACCACGCCATCGGCGCCCAAGGATACAGTGACTTTGCCGTCAACCAGGATTTCCGTGCCGCCGGCGTTTCCGGTGGTCAGCAACAGGGACAATTTCGGCGGTGCAGGCCAGGTTTCGCCGGGCCGCAACACCCGATTTAGCAGTACAGTACCCTGACGGTCGCGGACTTGCATCCAGCTATCGGCTTTGGCCCGCAGAACCACGCGGGTACCTTCGGGCAACGCCTCCGCGGCGGGCTGAGAAACTGGGGGCGGTGCCACCATAGCTGGCTCGGGCTTGGGCGGCGCGGGGGGCGGGATCGCGGTGACAATTGGCGTTGGCTCGTCCGGTAAGGACTTCGGCGCTGGCGGCGGGGACGGGACGGCGGGGATCAGGTCCGCCAGGCGCTCCGGCACGGGGCGGATAACTTCATTCGGCGGCGCGTCGCTCGATACACGATACCACACGATATAGCCGCCGACCGCCAAGACCAGCCCGAGCAACATGATCGCCCCGGCCGGCAAGCCGCGTTGCGGCACCGGCGCCGGGAAGCTCAACTCGGTCTTGCGGTTGACCTCGGCGGCCTCGGCGCGGAAACGACGGGCGATTTCCTCGGGGTCAAGCCCGAGTTCCTTGGCGTAGCCGCGCACGAAGCCGAGCGCATAGGCATTGCCCGGCAGATCGGCGATGCGGCCTTCTTCGATCGCTTCAAGATAGGGCAACCGGATGCGCAGATGGGCGGCAACGGCGGGCAGGGTCCAGCCGATATTTTCGCGTGCCGCGCGCAAATCCGCCCCCACACGGGATGCTGAGCCGCCGGCCAGGGGTTTTTGGCGGTCGCCGAACGGGACTTTCACAACGCGAATTTCCGCCTAAGGGGCACTTGAAGGGAGCGCCCTTGTAGCCGCAAGCTCAGCCGTTGCCTAGATTGCCCGAGCGCTTTCGCGCGGTGCCTAAACGACCAGTCCGTGTTCGCGCGCCCAGGCCGCCAGCGGCTCCCGCACGCTTGCCGCCCCTGATGCGGTCCGCCTGACCCCGTCGAGCACCCGCCGAAACCTGCCAAGGTCGAGCTCGGCCAGCAACGCCTTGACCGGCAGCAGCCCCGATGCCGGCATCGAGAGCGAGGTGATCCCAAGTCCAACCATCGTCATCGCCTCCAACGGGCGGGAGGCGTGTTCGCCGCACACTGATAATTTCACCCCGGCGGCCGTGCAGCGCGCCGCCAGATCGCCGAGCAGTTCAAGCACCGGCGGGGACAGGAAATCATAGCGCCCGGCGAGGTCAGGCGTGCCGCGATCGGCGGCGAACAGGAACTGCATCAGGTCATTGCTGCCGACCGAGATGAAATCGACCTCGGCCAGCAGCGCCGGCAACTGCCACAACAGGGCTGGCACTTCGAGCATGGTGCCGACCCGCAATTGCGCCGGTGCCGGCCTGATGCGGGCGAGTTCGGTGCGTAACAGCGACTTGGCGGCGCGCAATTCGGCGACGGTTGCCACCATCGGGAACATGATCGACAGGTTGCGACCGCCGGCCGCCAACAGCAATGCGCGCAGTTGGCGGCGCAACACGGCCGGCCGGTCCAGGCCGATGCGCAGGCTGCGCCATCCCATCGCGGGGTTTTCCTCGATCCGGGTGCTGCCCGGCAGGATCTTGTCGCCGCCAAGATCAAGCGTGCGGAATAGCACCGGCCGGTCACCGGCGGCATCCAAGACCTGGGCATAGACAGCCGCCTGTTCCACCACATCGGCGACCGACCCGCGCGCCAGCATGGCGATTTCGGTGCGGAACAGCCCGATGCCGGCGGCCCCGGTGGCATCGAGTTGGCCAAGTTCCATCGCGAGCCCGACATTGAGCATCAATTCGACCGCTGTGCCGTCGCGGGTTTGGCTCGGGCGGTCGCGCAATGCCGCATACCCCGCCTGGCGGGCGCTGCGCGCGTCCTGGGCGCGGGAAAAAACCTGCACCACTTCGTTTGCCGGCCGCAGGATCAGTTGCCCGCCACTGCCGTCTTCAGCCATCATGATCGCGAGATCGCCGTCGGATGCCGCATCCAGCATCCCCGCCGCCCCCGCGAGTGCCGGCATCCCGAGCGCGCGCGCCAGAATTGCAGCATGGCCGGACGGGCTGGCTTCTTCGATCACCACCCCGATCACGCCGCCGGCATGCCATTCGAGCAATTCCGCCGGACCCATCCGCCGCGCCAGAATAATCGTATCCGGGGCCGTCCGCGATGCCGCCTGCCCACCATCGAGCGCCTGCATCAGCCGGCCGATCAGATCTTCGATGTCGGCCAGGCGCTCGCGCAGATAGGGGTCGGTGATCCGGCGCATCCGGTCCCGCAGATCGCCGGCGACGCGGTGAACCGCGGCTTCCGCCGAAAGCCCGCCGCGAATGGCGTCCGCAACCCGCTTGAGCCATCCGCCATCGGACGCCACCAGCCGATAGCTATCGAGGATTTCGCGCGACGCCACTGCCTCGGCGGCATCCGCATCGGGCAGTCCGGTCGCGATCAGGGCATCGACCTCGGCGCGCATGGTGGCAACCGCTTTGTCGAGCCGCGCCTGTTCCTGGGCCGAATTTTCCGCCAACACCCGTTTCGGCGGCGGCACGGGCCCAAGCACCCGCACCCGACCGATCGCCAGACCCGATGCCAGCGAGATTGCGCTGAACCGCCGTGCGACGGTGGCGCCCAGCCCCTCATCCGCGCCTTCCGCCCCGGATGCCACCAACACCTCGGCCAGCAGCATCGCGACGGTTGCCAGGACATCGACCTCGTCTTCGTCGAAATGCCGGGGGGTGCGGTTCTGCACCGTCAACACGCCCATCGTGCGCCCGCCGCGCCGCACCGGCACTGCGAGCATGGACGCGTATTTTTCTTCCCCGGTTTCGGGGCGGTAGGCGAACGCGGGGTGATTCTGCGCGTCGGCGAGATTCATTGGGCTATGGGTCGCCGCCACCAGCCCGACAATGCCCTCGCCCACCCGCAATCGGGTGCGCCCGATTGCACCCGGATCAAGCCCCTCGGTTGCGAAAAGCTCCAGAATATCGCCGGGCCGGGCGATGTAGAGCGAGCACACTTCGCTGACCAATTCGCCGGCCACCATGCGGACAAGCTCCGACATCGGCGCCGATCCCCCGCGGGAATCGCCCTTGGCCATCAGATCTCGCAGGCGGGTGAGCAGGCGGCGCGGCGCGGACATAATAGGGAGTTAAGGGCCGGATCGGGCGAAAGAAAGGCGCAAATGCATGTCGGAGCGGGATTTTGCCGGAATACATCAGAAATGTGATGAATTCACAGCTGCCCGGCGGCCCCCGACGAAAGTCGCCGTGGAGACGGCCTTCGCCCTTGCGCGCCGGGCTGTTCCCTGTATAACCCCGCGCTTCCCCTGCTGGGGCGGTCGGCCCGCCCTGGCTATGCCCACGCGCCATCCTGGCGTTGGACCCGACCAGGTCCGGGGCGGAGACAAGCCAGAGGGAGGTTACATGCCGCTATATGAATGCGTGTTCATTGCACGTAATGACGTGACACAGGCCCAGGTTGAACTGATCGCCGACAGCATGGCAGCGTTGGTCGATGCCGATAATGGCATTGCACCGCCAGCCGAAGGTGAAACAGCCACCGAAACTTCGGTCAAGAAGCGTGAATATTGGGGCCTGCGCGGCCTCGCCTATCGCATCAAGAAGAACCGCAAAGGGCATTACATGCTCATGGGTCTCGATGCGAAGCCCGCTTCGATCACCGAAATGGAACGCCTGCTGGGCCTGAACGAAGACGTTCTTCGTTTTATGACCATTCGGGTGGACGAAATTGACGAGGTGCCCAGCGCCATTCTGTCGCGTAAAGCCGATGATCGGGACCGCGGTTTCCGTGGGCCGAAGCCGGCGGGCCGCTTCGAATCCGGTCGCAAGCGTGGCTATGACGAGCGCGAGGAATTCCGCGCCCGTGATGATGGCCCGATCGGTGACTTCCGTGGTGTGGAGGAATAATCATGTCTGAAGATGTAAATCCGGCTGGCCGCCGCGCCGCCGTTGGCGCCCGTCGCCCGTTCTATCGCCGTCGCAAGTCCTGCCCGTTTTCGGGTCCTGGCGCCCCGGTGATCGACTACAAGGATGTTCGCTTGCTCGCCCGCTTCCTGTCCGAGCGCGGCAAGATCGTTCCGAGCCGCATTACGGCGGTATCAGCGAAGAAGCAGCGTCTGCTGGCCCAGGCCATCAAGCGCGCCCGCTTCCTGGCGCTGCTGCCCTACATTGTGGCCTGAGGAGAATACATCATGGCCGCCGTAGAACTAATCCTGCTCCAGCGCGTTGAAAAGCTTGGGCAAATGGGCGAACTGGTCAAAGTCAAGCCAGGTTATGCGCGCAACTTCCTGTTGCCGCAGAAAAAGGCGATCCGCGCCAACAAGGCCAATCTGGCGAAGTTCGAAACCGAACGCGCCCAGTTGGAAGCGCAAAACATCAAGCGCCGCGACGAAGCGGAACGCCTGGCCGAACGGATTGGCGCGATGAGCGTGGTTATCCTGCGCCAGGCTGGTGAATCGGGCAGCCTGTATGGCTCGGTTTCGCCTCGCGACATTTCGGACGCTTGCACCGCCGGTGGCCTGACCACCAACCGCAGCCAGGTGGTGCTTGACGCACCGATCAAGCTGTTGGGCCTCACCAAGGTGCGCGTTGTGCTGCATCCGGAAGTGTCGATCACTGTCACCGTCAACGTTGCCCGCAGCGTTGAAGAAGCCGAGCGCCAGGCGCGCGGTGAATCGGTTGCACGTGATGACGATGATCTGCCTGATGAAATGGCCGAATTGCTCGCCGAAGGGCTGGCGGAAGCCCGCCTCGATCCGTCGCAAGCCGAACAGCCCGATAGCTAAACGCTGCTCAGCTATGAACGAATAAGCGGGCCGGAGAGCAATCTCCGGCCCGTTTTTCTTGATTCCAGCCGCAAAACCGTTGCAGACTTCGCAAAACCTTTCGGATGACGAGGGGACGGACGCGATGCAAGGTTTGCTGGGTACATTCCTGAGACGGTTTATCACCGCAGGTCGGCTGACGGTTCGCTGGCCGGAGGGAAGCTCGGCCATTTATACCGGCATCCCTGGGCCGGAAGCGGCGATGGCGCTGACGGATGCCGCCACGGTGCGCCGGATCGTACTGAATCCGTCCCTCGCAGTGGGTGAAGCCTATATGAATGGTGGCCTGAAGCCGGTCGATTGCAGTATTTACGACCTGCTTGACGTGCTGATTACCAACCAGATGCGCAGCGTCGCCGGCGTGCCGACCCTTGGCTTGCGCAATCTGATTGCCCGGATGACCCGACGGCTCGCGCAGTTCAATCCCGCCAGCCGATCCCGCCGCAACGTTGCGCACCATTACGACCTCAATGGCCGGCTTTATTCGCTGTTCCTCGATCGGGACCGGCAATATTCCTGCGGCTATTTTCTGCGCGGCGATGAAACCCTGGAAGAGGCCCAAATCGCCAAGAAACGCCACATCGCCGCCAAGCTCTGCCTGAATCGCCCGGACCTGGAGGTGCTGGACATTGGCAGCGGGTGGGGCGGCATGGCGCTGACCCTGGCGCGCGATTACGGCGCGCGTGTCACCGGCATCACGCTATCCACCGAGCAACTGGCCGAAGCCACCGCCCGTGCGGCGGCGGAGGGCCTGTCGGAGCGGGTGAAATTCGAACTGCTCGATTACCGCGCGCTTGACCGGAAATTCGACCGCATCGTCTCGGTCGGCATGTTTGAACATGTCGGCGTGGGGTATTTCGACAATTTCTTTGCGATGGTGAAACGCAACCTCGCGGCAGATGGCGTGGCCCTGATCCACGCGATCGGCCGCTTCACCCCGCCCGACGCGACCACCGCCTGGATCACCAAATACATTTTTCCGGGCGGCTATTGCCCGTCACTGTCCGAAGTTTTCCCGGCCATCGAGCGCTCCGGCCTGTTCACTACTGACGCAGAAATCCTGCGCCTGCACTACGCCGAAACCATCCGCCACTGGCGCCGTCGCTTCACCGCCAACCGCGATGCCATCGCCTCGGTCTACGATGAACGCTTCTGCCGAATGTTCGAGTTTTACCTGGCCGCCAGCGAGCTCGCTTTCCGCTGCGACAGCTTGATGGTCTTCCAGATCCAACTCGCCAACGGTCAGACCGCAGTGCCGCTTACCCGCGACTACATCCACGCCGCCGAAAGCAACCCGGTGCGCGTCCAGGCGAGCGCGGCGGATTAAAAAAGGGCGGGAAAGCACACGCTCTCCCGCCCCTTTCATCATACTAGTCAATCAGTTAACCGGCACCACCGTATCGGCCAGCACCGTCACCCGGGTCGGCGTCACTTCGGCAAACCCGCCGGACACCTGCAACCGATCGGTCACCTGGCCATTGGTGTAAAGCCGGATCGTGCCTTCGCGCAGGGTCACGATCATTGGCGCGTGCATCGGCAGCACGCCCATTTCGCCTTCCTCGGCTGGGATCACCACCATATCCACGGCTTGGGACAACAGCAATTTTTCCGGGCTGACGATTTCGAGATCGATCGGCATGGTATGGGTTTCCTTTAGGCGCTGGCCTTCATCGATTCGGCCTTCTTAACGGCCTCCTCGATGGTGCCGACCATGTAGAACGCGCCTTCCGGCAGGTGATCATACTCGCCGGCGACGATCGCCTTGAAGCTGCGCACGGTGTCGGCAATCGGCACGAACACGCCGGGGAAGCCGGTGAAGACTTCGGCGACATGGAACGGCTGGGACAGGAAGCGCTGGATTTTGCGCGCGCGGGCAACGACGAGTTTGTCTTCTTCCGACAATTCATCCATGCCCAAAATCGCGATGATGTCCTGCAGCGACTTGTAGGTCTGCAACACGCGCTGCACTTCACGCGCCACGTCGTAATGTTCCTGGCCAACGATGCGGGGTTCGAGCGCGCGTGACGTCGAGTCGAGCGGATCGACCGCCGGGTAGATGCCCAATTCGGCAATCTGGCGCGACAGGGTGGTGGTCGCATCCAAATGCGCGAACGATGTCGCCGGCGCCGGATCGGTCAAATCATCGGCCGGCACGTAAATTGCCTGCACCGAGGTGATCGAACCTTTGTTGGTCGAGGTGATGCGTTCCTGCAGCGCGCCCATGTCGGTGGCGAGTGTCGGCTGGTAGCCCACCGCAGACGGAATGCGGCCCAAAAGGGCTGACACTTCGGCGCCGGCCTGGGTGAAGCGGAAGATGTTGTCAACAAAGAACAGCACGTCCTGGCCTTCTTCGTCGCGGAAATATTCAGCGAGCGACAGGCCGGACAGTGCCACGCGGGCGCGCGCGCCCGGTGGCTCGTTCATCTGGCCATAAACCAGTGCCACTTTGGAGCCTTCGGTCGAGCCGTTTTCGCCGAGCTTGATCACGCCGGCGTCGATCATTTCATGGTAAAGATCGTTGCCTTCGCGGGTGCGTTCACCGACGCCGGCAAACACCGACACGCCGCCATGGCCCTTGGCGATGTTGTTGATCAGTTCCTGAATGAGCACGGTTTTGCCCACCCCGGCGCCGCCGAACAACCCGACCTTGCCGCCCTTAAGATACGGTGCCAGCAGATCGACAACTTTGATCCCGGTGACCAGGATTTCCGCCGAGGTGGATTGTTCGGCGAAGGAAGGCGCCTCGCGGTGGATCGGCGAGGAGAAGGGCGAGTTGATCGGGCCGGCTTCGTCGATCGGCTCGCCGATGACGTTCATGATGCGGCCAAGGGTGGCCGGGCCGACGGGGACGGTGATGGCGCGGCCGGTGTCGGTCACCGGCTGGCCGCGGGTCAGCCCCTCGGTGGTGTCCATCGCGATGGCGCGCACGGTGTTCTCACCCAAATGCTGGGCGACTTCGAGAACCAGGCGGAACGGCGCGCCTGTGCGCTGGTCCACGTTGGTGGTCTCAAGGGCGTTCATGATCGCCGGCAGGTGACCTTCGAACTCGACGTCGACGACGGCGCCGATGATCTGCACCAGCTTGCCGGTGGCGACGCCCTTGACGGCGGGAGCAGCGGCCTTGGCGGCCTTCGGGGCAGCCGGCTTCTTGGCGGCTGCGGGCTTCTTGGCGGTGGTGGTGGCCATGACGGTCTCTTTCGACTTTCGACTAGAGCGCTTCGGCGCCGGAGATGATCTCGATCAGCTCCTTGGTGATCTGCGCCTGGCGTGAACGGTTATACTTCTGGGTGAGGGCGGCGATCATGTCGCCGGCGTTGCGGGTGGCGTTGTCCATCGCCGTCATCTGAGCGGCGTAGAATCCGGCCTGATTCTCCAGCATGGCGGAGAAGATCTGGGTGGTGATGTTCCGTGGCAGGAGGTCCTCGAGGATGCTCTCCTCGTCGGGCTCATATTCGTAGACAGCGCCCTTCAGGTCGATGCTCGATCCGCCGGTGGCGATTTCCACCGGGATCAGCTGACGACCGGTCGGGGTCTGGGTGACCACCGACTTGAAGCTGGAGAAGAACAGGGTGACGACGTCCACGTCGCCGGCCTCGAAGAGTTCGCGGATCTTGGCGGAGACGGTTTCGGCGGTGGCGAGTGACGGGGAGCCGCCCGCCTCGATCGCGCCCACCGAGCGGTCGCCATAGAAGCGGCGAATCTGGTCGCGCGCCTTGCGGCCGACGGTCAGGACGCGGACGTCCTTGCCTTCAGCGAGCAGCCTGGCGATCCGTTCGCGCGCGGCGCGGACGATTGAGGAGTTGAACCCGCCGGCCAGGCCGCGGTCCGACGTCGCGATGACCACCAGGTGGCGGCGGTCCGAGCCCGTGCCGGCGAGCAGCCTGGGCGCGCCTTCACCGGACACGCCGGCGGCGAGGTTGGCGATCACCGCGGCCATGCGCTGGGCATAGGGCCGGGCGTTCTGAGCAGCGTCGGTAGAGCGGCGGAGTTTCGCCGCCGCGACCATCTGCAGCGCCTTCGTGATCTTCTGCGTGGATTTCACGCTTCCGATCCGATTTCGCATCTCCTTGAGGCTGGCCATGGCCTAGGTTCCGATCCTTCCAGCCAGCCTTAAGCGAACGTCTCGGCGAACTTCGCCAGGACGCCCTTCAGGTCGGCCTCGACGTTCTTCAGATCCTTCTCGATGCGGATCTTGTCGAGCAGGCCTTGGTGCTTGCTGTGCAGGTGGCCCAGCAGTTCGCTCTCGAAACGGCGCACCTGGTTGGTGGCGATGCCATCGAGATAGCCGCGGGTGCCGGCGTAGATCACGGCCACCTGTTCCTCGACCGACAGCGGCGAGTACTGCGGCTGCTTCAGGAGCTCGGTCAGGCGTTCGCCGCGCGCCAGCTGGCGTTGCGTCGTGACGTCCAGGTCGGAGCCGAACTTCGCGAAGGCGGCCATTTCCCGATACTGGGCAAGCTCGCCCTTGATCGGGCCGGCGGCGGTCTTCATCGCCTTGATCTGGGCCGAGGAGCCGACGCGCGACACCGAGATACCGACGTTCACGGCGGGCCGGATGCCCTGGAAGAACAGGTCGGTTTCCAGGAAGATCTGGCCGTCGGTGATCGAGATCACATTGGTCGGGATGTAGGCCGACACGTCGTTCGCCTGGGTCTCGATGAGGGGCAGGGCGGTCAGCGAGCCCGAGCCGTTGTCCTCGTTGAGTTTCGCGGCGCGCTCCAGCAGGCGGGAGTGCAGGTAGAACACGTCGCCCGGATAGGCTTCGCGGCCCGGCGGGCGGCGCAGCAGCAGCGACATCTGGCGATAGGCGACGGCCTGCTTGGACAAGTCGTCATAGATGATGACGGCGTGCATGCCGTTGTCGCGGAAGAACTCGCCCATGGCGCAGCCGGCGAAGGGGGCCAGGAACTGCAGCGGGGCGGGCTCCGACGCCGTGGCGGCCACGACGATGGTGTATTCCAGGGCGCCGCGCTCTTCGAGGGTCTTGACGATCTGGGCGACGGTGGAGCGCTTCTGGCCGATGGCGACGTAGATGCAATAGAGCTTCTTGCTCTCGTCGCCGTGCAGGTGGCCTTCGCGCTGGTTGATGATGGTGTCGATGATGACGGCGGTCTTGCCGGTCTGACGGTCACCGATGATCAGTTCGCGCTGACCACGGCCGATCGGCACCATGGCGTCGATCGATTTCAGGCCGGTCTGCATTGGCTGCGACACCGATTGACGGGCGATCACGCCTGGCGCGATCTTTTCGATCGGCGCGAACAGCTTGGCGTTGACCGGGCCCTTGCCATCGATTGGCTGACCGAGTGCATTGACGACGCGGCCCTTCAGTTCCGGACCGACCGGGACTTCCAGGATGCGGCCGGTACACTTGACGGTATCGCCTTCGGAGATGTGCTCGTAGTCGCCCAGAATCACCGAGCCGACCGAATCACGCTCCAGGTTCAGCGCCAGGCCGAACGTGTTGCCTGGGAATTCCAGCATCTCGCCCTGCATCACGTCGGACAGACCGTGGATGCGGCAGATACCGTCGGAGAC
>JANYCX010000148.1 GCA_025360065.1 Acetobacteraceae bacterium
CACCCCCCCGCCGTCACGCGCCACCGTCCCGCGTCCGGCCTCATCATAATAAGCTTGCGGTCGCCACCAGGGAATTTGCACGCTGGCGGCCTGAATATCGCCCAATCTGCCACTGGTCAGCAGATCGCGCATCGCGATCGAGGCCGCGCGAAACCGCTGCTGCAGCACCACCCCAACCCGGACCCCGGCCGCGCGTCCCTCGGCCACCAACGCGCGCGCCGCCTCGGTCGAAACCTCCAGCGGCTTTTCCACCAGCACGTGCTTGCCCGCGGCAAATGCCAGCCTGGCGATGGCGAGATGCGATGATGGCGGGGTCAGCACCAGCACGGCACTAACACCGGGATCGGCAATCGCTGCCGCGATATCGGTGGTCGTCGGATAGTCGCCAAACCCGGCCAGGCTCGCCGCCCGTCGTGCCGCGACAAACCGCACATCGACCCGGTCCGCCAGATCGCGCAACGACTTGAAATGCGGGATGCTGCCCGGCCCAGTGCCAATGACGGCAAGTCCAAGCGCGCTCACAGCCGGATTGCGCGGGCCTGCGCTTCAAGCGCGAGGCGACACACCGTCAGGCAATGGGTTTGGGTCATCGCGGTTTCGGTCCGGTCGCGGACATCATTGGCGAAATCACCGAAATACGTCAGCGGACGGCCAGCGCAATTAATGTAGCGCGTGCCCTGGTTATTCACCAGAAACAGATGCTCGGTGCCCGGCCGGCCTTCAACATCGACATATTTGCGCAGCTCGATCGTGCCTTCAGTGCCCAGAATGGTGGTGCGGCCATCCCCCCAGGTTGGCAGGCCATCGGCGGTGAACCAATCGACCCGGATATAGCCGGTGGCGCGGTCATTGCGCAGCGCGATTTCGCCAAAATCCTCGAACCCGTTGCCGACCGCGTAGCTGCCGATGCTGGCATAGCCGATTTCGGCATCGCGGCTATCGGTAAAGGCGAGGAACTGGTCGATCTGATGGCTGGCAATATCGACCAGGATGCCACCGTAATATTTCGCGTCGAAAAACCATGCCGGGCGCGATGCCCGGTTGAGCCGGTGCGGGCCAAGCCCGATGGTCTGGATCACCCGGCCAATGGCGCCCGCCCGCACCAAAGCCAGCGCCTCGGCGGTAGAAGGGGTTTGGAAGCGCTCGGAAAAGCACACCGAGAAAATCCGCCCGGTTTCGGCAACGACGCGCTCAATTTCGGCCAATTGGGCAAAATCGGTGATGCCGGGCTTGTCCACCAGCACGTCCTTGCCACGCCGCATAGCAGCGATCGCCAAGGGCGCGCGCTCGGACGGGATCGCGGCAATGGCGATCACCTCGATCGTCTTGTCGTCCAGTAGGCGATCCTTGTCGGCTATTTCCGGCAGATGCGGAAAGCGCTTGCGGAACCCTTCCAGCACCCCAGGATCCGATGTCACCGGCCAGTAGCCGGCACACTCCATGCCCGCCTCGATCAAATGGGCAGTCAGCTCATAGACATGGCGGTGGTCGAGCCCGATGACGGCGAAGCGCATGGTCGTTTTCCTTCCTATCGGCTCAGTCGCGCCAGGATCGTCTGGTAGCGTACCGGAAACAGCCATTGAATGACCGCCATGATCCTGGCATCGCGCCCCACCAGCACCCGTCGCTGCCGTCGCTCGATGGCGCGCAGAATAATCGCGGCGGCCCGCGGCGGCGGCATTTTCAAGGAACGCTGCATGCGCGCCGTCAGCGCCGCGTCCTCGTCCGGGCTATTTTGCATGCCATGTCCGCGCCGCGCGCTGCGCGCAATCGCGGTGGCAACGCCGCCGGGATGGACGACTGTGACGCCGATGCCAGTGGCGACAAGTTCCGCTCGCAAGGCCTCGGAAAAACCCCGCACGGCGAATTTGCTGGCGCAATAGGCGGTCTGCCCGACCTGGCCAACGATGCCGAAAATGCTTGATACATTGACGATCTGGGCTGCGTTTTGCGCCCGCAGGATCGGCAGAAAGGCATGGGTGGTGCGCACCACGCCATAAAGATTGATATCGATTACCCAGGCGAAATCATCGAGGCTGATCTGGTTGAACTGCCCGCCCAGCGCCACCCCGGCATTGTTGAACAGGATAGTAACCTTGCCATGCGCCGCCACAACCGCATCCGGCAAGGCCAGGATTGCGTCACGGTCAGCGAGGTCGACCACATGGGTGCTGACCGTCACCCCAGCGCAGTTGGCCGCCACCGCCGCGAGCCCGGCCACATCGCGATCCACCAACGCCAGATGGCAACCGCGCCCTGCAAGTGCTACCGCCAATGCCGCGCCAATTCCGCTGGCAGCCCCGGTTACAACCGCCACCCCGCCTGCAAGCGGCAACATATTGCTTAATCCGGCAGGCCCAGCACCCGCTTGGCGACGATGTTGAGCTGCACTTCCGAGGTGCCCCCGGCGATCGACCCGGCCTTGGACCGCAGCCATTCACTGGTGCGGCGCAGTTCGTCGGGGGAAAATTCGTCGCCCTCCCAACCCAGCCCCTGCACGCCCTCAGCGGCAAGGGTGACCTCGTAGCGCCGCTTGATAAGCTCGGTGCCGTAATATTTGAACATCGCTGAGGCGGGCCCCGGCGAACTGCCGCTATCGGCGGCCTCGGCGGCGCGCGCGCGGGTCAGTTGGAACGCATGCGCGTCGATGGCAAAGGACGCGATCCGGTCGCGCAACACCGGGTCCGCGATGCGCCCACCGGCCGCCCCGGCATGCTGCTTGGCAATGTCTTCGAGCGGCTGTTCGGACTTGGCGGTGCGGCGCCCGGCAATGCCCTTGCGTTCATGCTCCAACAGCCGCTTGGCGATCGTCCAGCCCTTGTTGAGCCGGCCGAGGATGTTCTCCTGCGGCACCTGGACGTTTTCCAGAAAGGTTTCGCAGAACGGCGACGCGCCATTGATCAGCCGGATTGGCTTGACCCGCACGCCCGAATTATTCATGTCGATCAGCAGGAAGCTGATGCCCTCATGCTTTTTCGCCGTCGGATCGGTGCGCACCAGACAGAAAATCCAGTCGGCGTAATTGGCGCCCGAGGTCCAGATCTTATGCCCGTTGACCAGGAAATGATCGCCCTGATGCACCGCCCGGGTTTGCAGACTGGCGAGGTCCGATCCCGCGCCGGGTTCCGAATAGCCCTGGCACCAGCGCCGTTCACCCGAGGTAATCTTCGGCAGTTGCTCGGCTTTCTGTTCTGGCGTGCCGTATTCCAGCAGCACCGGCCCCAGCATGCTCAGCCCCATGCCGACCAGCGGCTTGCGGCAGCCGAGCGCGAGCATTTCGTCTTCGAGGATTTGCGCCTCGTATTCCGACAACTCACCGCCGCCATATTCCTTCGGCCAGGTCGGCGCGGTCCAACCTTTGGCGTGCATGCGCTCGAGCCAGAGTTTCTGCTCCGGATTTTCGAAATGGCCCTTCTTGCCGCCGCCATAAGCCTCGCCATCCTCGCCGCGCATCGATGGCGGGCAGTTGGCGTCGAGCCATTTGCGGGTTTCGGCGCGGAAATCGGCGACTGAGGCCATTGCGGTTCTCCTGGACGGTTAAAATGATTGAAGCACCGTGTCCGGTCATTCGGCAAGGGCAATACGGTGCAGCGGGCCAGGCTGCCGTATATCCAGCAAAGCCCGCCCGCTCTGTCACCGCGCCCAGCCTCACCCCCGGTTGGCGTGCGCCTCAAGCGGCCATAAATCCGCCCACCAATGCCACGCGATGGCAAAGCTCGCCACGATGCCGAACACGCAATAGGCGGTGGCCGTCGCCACGAAACCGAACTCACGGATCATCACGCCCGCGAGCAGCAGCCCAACCGGCATGCCATAAACCGCCAACATGCGAACCCCCATCACCCGCCCGCGGAACCGATCGCCCGAGGATCGCAGCAGCATCACCGCCATCGGTACCATGCACAGGCTCTGGGTGAAGCCGGCCAGCATCAACAGCCCAATGCCCAGCATGGGGTAGCTGGCATGGGCATAGAACAGCAGCAGCGCATACCACGCGAATGCAAAACCGATCATGATCCGCCCGGCCGGGATGGTGCGCCCGGCGGTGCTCAATGTGATCGAGCCGACCAAACCGCCAAACGCAAACGCTGCCGCCAGGAACCCGAGGCCCGCTTGATCCATGCCGTAAATATCGCGCGCCACATACGGCAGCAGCCCGCCCGATAGTGGGAACGCGCAGAAATTAACCAGAAACGCCAGCACCATCGCTGCCAGCAACCTCGGCGTGGTCCAGACATACGCCAAGCCTTCCTGGACATCGCGCAACGGCGACACTGCCGAGGCCATTTCGCGCGCCGGCCGGGCAATCCGCAGGCTCAGCACCAGGCTGACCAGGTAAAACAGCACCACAATCACATAGGCCGCCGCCATGCCGAGCAAGGCAAACAATCCGGCACCGGTCAGGGCACCAGCGATGCGCGCGCTATCCTGGGTGGTGCGCGATATCCCCATCGCGGCCATCAGCTGGTCAGCCGGCATCAGACTTCCGACCAGCGTGTTGCGGATCGCCAAATCCGACGGCCGCACCAGCCCCATGCAAAACGCGATGGCAAACACATGGATCGGCGACAGCACGCCCAGCACCGCAAACAGCGTCAGGCAGCTTGCCTGCACCGCATAAAAACCGCGCATCAGGCAGAGCAGGTTGCGCAACCCGAGCCGATCGCCCGCCACCCCGAACAGCGGCGCCAGCAACGTGCCGGTGAATTGCATGGCGCCGAACAAGGTCAGCATCAGCACTGATTTGGTTTCAACCAGCACATACCAGCCCAGGATCAGCGTCTCCATCTCGAACGCCCACGACGTCAGCACATCGGCCGGCCACATGAAGCGAAAGCTGCGATTGGCAAACGGCGCAAGCAATGACGGGCGCGCGCCTGCCGATAATCCTGACATTTCCCTCGCCCCAACGCGTTCTTATGTCGGCAACGGTAGCCATGCTGGCGACACGGCACAACCCGCGCCTCACCCGCCATCAATCCCGCCGCACGCGTCGGCCTTTGCGGGGCGGCACCGCAACCGGCAAGTCCACCACCGCCGACAAATTCGGATACCGTGCGGTCGCATGCGGAAACGCCATGGCATCAACGAAATGCGCCTGAAAGCGCGGCTCCAGTGCGGTTTCGATCTTCTCAATCCGCCGCACCAGGGCTTCCACCTCGGCACGATGGCCGCGATTGAGCAACGCCATCCGCGCCCCCGTCCCCGCCGCGTTGCCGATCGCGGCGACCCGGTCGAGCCGACAATCCGGGATCAGCCCCAAAATCATCGCGTATTTCGGATCAATATAGCTGCCAAACGCGCCGGCGAGCTTGATGCGGTCCACCGTCTCCACCCCCAATTCATCCATCAGCAGCCGCGCCCCGGCGTAAAGCGCGCCCTTGGCCAACTGGATGGCACGAATATCGGTTTGCGTCACCGACAGCGGCACCAGCCCGTCCCACAGCAGAAAGTCCTGGCTGCGACCGTTGGCGCGCAGCCGAGGATGCACATGATCGGTCATCCGCCCATCTGCGGCGATAATCCCGGCGAGGAACATTTCCGCCACCGCCTCGATAATCCCCGACCCGCATATGCCAGTAACCCCGGTGGCCACGGTGTCGTCGGCAAAACCCGGCTCGTCCGACCACGGATCGACGCCGAGCACTTTCACCCGAATTGCCCAGCTTTCCCGGTCGATCCGCACCCGTTCAATCGCCCCTGGTGCGGCGCGTTGCCCGGACGAGATTTGCGCCCCCTCAAACGCCGGCCCGGTCGGCGAGGACGCGGCCAATACGCGGTGGCGATTGCCGAGCAGGATTTCGGCGTTGGTGCCAACATCGATCACCAAGGTGGTTTCATCGTGGTGCTGCGGCCCCTCGGCCAGGGCAACCCCGGCCGCATCGGCACCGACATGCCCGGCGATACAGGGCAGCATATACACCCGGCCGCCAGGATGGATTGCCAGGCCAACATCGCGCGCCGCCAGCCGCAACGCGCCCGAAACCGCCAGCGCGAACGGCGCCTGCCCAAGTTCCGATGGATCAATCCCGAGATAAAGATGGTGCATCACCGGATTGCCAACAATCGCGACATCGAGGATATCCTCAGGGGAAATTCCCGCCTGCCCCGCCAGCCGCGTCACCAGCGTGGCCAATGCGCCGCGCACCGCCGCGGTTAGCGCGCCACGGTCGCCAGGGTTCATCATCAGCCAGGAAATCCGGCTCATCAAATCCTCGCCGAAACGGATTTGCGGATTGGATGTCCCGGCGGACGCAATGATCCGCCCGCTGAGCAGATCAACCAGATGCCCGGCGATGGTGGTCGAACCGATATCAAAGGCAAGGCCAAACGCTCTTGTATGCACCCCCGGCCACAGCGCCACCAGCAATGGCCGGTCGCAATCCTGATGCAGCGCCGCCGTCACCTGCCAGTTGCCCGCCCGCAAAATGCGCTGAATGTCGCCCAGCAGCGGCGGATCGATCGCCACCCCCGGCAGATCAAGCGCCTCCAGCAACCGATCGGCATCGCCCAACGGCGCGTGCATGTCGGGTTCGGCCACCGTTACCGTCCGCAGTGATATTGCACTGTCGATCTCAATCTGTCGGATTTCGGCGCGCTTACGAACGATCTGGCGGTTGGTGGCGAATTCGCTCGGCACGTCGATCACCAGATCGCCGGTGATTTTAGCCGCACAGGACAAACGCCGATTTGGGGCGAGACCGCGTGGCCGCCAGCTCGCCTCGGTGGCACCAGGTGCCGACAGATGATCGTCGGCAGAAACTATTCCGTGCTTGTCGAACACCCCGGCCGCAACCTCGACCTGGCAGCGCCCGCACAGGCCGCGACCGCCGCAGACGGACTCGACATAAACCCCGAGCGATCGCGCCGCATCGAGCAGCGCCGTCCCGCGCGCAAATCGCCCGCGCCGGCCGCTCGGCATGAAGACAACGAGATGGTCGATCACGCCGGCGCGTATCCGCCGTTCAAAACCAATGCCTCAACCGCGGTGCTGTCATACTCCTCCGTCAGCATCAGCAGCGCCGCATCGGCCTCGGCCACCAGATCGTCGCCACAAAGTTCCGGCGCGCCGCGGCGCCATTGCGCCAGATAGCTATCAGAATCGCGCGCGCCGACCCGCATCGCGGCGCGGTCGATCGCCTGGATGAAGCGCACCGGTAATTCCCGCCGTTCGGCCCGACGGCCAATGCGCACCATCAATTGCGCCGGGATATCCCGCCAATAGACCACAATGCGCTCTGCCACTTCATGCCTCTCCTGGACCAACTGGGCGGTTTGTGACAGGAACACAGCCATGCTCCAAGACCTTCTCCGCACCCGTGACTGGCTGCTCGCCGATGGCGCCACCGGCACCACCTTGTTCGCTATGGGGCTGACCTCGGGCGAGGCGCCGGAATTGTGGAACCACGCCCACCCCGACCGCATCCGCCGGCTGCACCAGGATTTCGTCAGCGCGGGTGCCGACATCATCCTGACCAATAGTTTCGGCGGCACATCACGCCGGTTGTTTCTCCACAACGCCCAGGACCGAGTGATCGAACTGAACCGGCTTGCCGCCCAGCACGCCCGCGCCGTCGCTGATGCCGCGGACCATCCCGTCGTGGTCGCAGGCTCGGTCGGCCCGACCGGCGATTTGTTCGCCCCGCTCGGCGCGCTCACCGAAGCCGAGGCGGTGGATATTTTCGCCGAACAGATTGAAGGCCTGAAAGCCGGCGGCGCCGATCTGATCTGGATTGAAACGATGTCGGCGGTGGAAGAAATGCGCGCCGCCGCCACCGCCGCCGCACGCTGTGGAATGGACTACGTCGTCACCGCGAGCTTTGACACTGCCGGCCGCACCATGATGGGCATCACCCCCGAAGCGATGGCCGACGCCACCACCAGCTTCACCCAAGCCCCGCACGGCATTGGCTGCAATTGCGGGGTGGGTGCGTCGGACCTGCTGGTTTCTGTGCTTGGCATCACCGCCGCGAAACCGGACGCCATAGTGATCGCCAAGGCCAATTGCGGCATCCCGCAAGTGCGCGGCGGCAGTATCGACTATAGCGGCACCCCGGAGCTGATGGCCGACTATGCCCGCCTTGCCTGCGACAGTGGCGCCCGCATCATCGGCGGCTGCTGCGGTACCACGTCCGACCATCTGCTCGCCATGCGCCGCGCGCTCGAAACCCACCGACGCGGCGATCGCCCCGATACCGAAACATTAATCGCCCGCCTCGGCGCCCTCGCCTCGCCCCCGCCGCGCGAGGGCGCAACCCGCCGCGCCACCCGCCGCTCAGGAGCCTGACCAAAATGGCCGACGACGATATCGATCTTGACGCGCTGCCCGATGACGAACTCGTGACGCAAATGCACGATGATCTGTACGATGGGCTGAAAGATGAAGTCACCGCCGGCGTCGATATCCTGCTCGGCCGCGGCTGGACCCCGTATCGGGTGCTGACGGAAGCCCTGGTCGAAGGCATGCGCATCGTTGGCGTCGATTTCCGCGACGGCATCCTGTTCGTCCCCGAAGTGCTGCTATCGGCCAACGCGATGAAGGCCGGCATGGCGATCTTGAAGCCGCTGCTTGCCCAAACCGGCGCACCAAAAACCGGCAAGATGGTGATCGGCACGGTCAAGGGCGACATCCACGACATCGGCAAAAATCTGGTGGCGATGATGATGGAAGGCGCAGGCTTCGAAGTTGTCGATCTCGGCGTCAACACCGATGTCGATCGTTACCTGGCGGCCATCGACGAACACCAGCCCGACATCCTCGGCATGTCGGCGCTGCTGACCACCACGATGCCCTACATGAAAGTGGTGATTGAGGCGCTGAAAACCAAAGGCATCCGCGACCGCATCGTGGTGCTGGTTGGCGGCGCGCCGCTGAACGAGGAATTTTCCCTATCGGTCGGCGCCGATGCCTATTGCCGCGATGCCGCCGTCGCGGTCGAAACCGCCAAGGCCTTCATGGCGCGGCGATCGAACCAGATGGCGGCGGGATGACACCCCGTCGGGTGCTGGTGATCGCCTGCGGGGCGCTGGCCCGTGAAATCGGCGCGATTACCAAAGGCTGCGGCCTCGACCATATCGATCTGGCCTGTCTGCCGGCCAGTTTGCACAACACCCCGGACCGCATTCCCGCCGCGGTGCAGGCCGCCATCGCCATTGGACGCAAAACCCACACCCACATCTTCGTCGCCTACGCCGATTGCGGCACTGGCGGCGCACTCGACCGGGTGCTGCACGACGAAGGGATCGAGCGCCTGGCAGGCCCGCATTGCTACGCCTTCTATTCCGGGGTCGAACAGTTCCTGGCCGCCGGTGACGCCGACATGCGCAGTTTTTTCCTCACCGATTTCCTCGCCCGGCAGTTCGAAACCCTGGTCATCCGACCGCTCGGGCTGGATCGGCATCCCGAACTGCGTGATGCCTATTTCGGGCAGTATGAGGCATTGGTTTATCTCGCGCAGACCGACGATGCTGCGCTCAACGTCGCCGCAACCGCTGCCGCCAGCCGATTGGGGTTGCGCTATGAGCGGCGGTTCGTGGGGTATGGGGATTTGGCGTTGGCAGTCGGCAAGCAGTAATACCAAGCGCCCGAATGGCTGACTCTTCCAGCCATTCGGGCGCTTGGTATTGCGCACCGGGTTGGCCGGCGGCGGTGCGCCAAGCAAAGACTTATACCAAGCGCCGTTGACCCATT
>JANYCX010000179.1 GCA_025360065.1 Acetobacteraceae bacterium
TCATGCCATCGCGGTACGGGATCGCCGATGGCTCGGTTGCCTCACCGATCACTTTAACCTGACGGTCAAAGGGGCCGATGAACCCGGTCACCATCACTGTAACAATGGGATCCTGAACATATTCTTTCAGTCGTTCTTCAAGCTCCTTGCCGAGCTGGCTTGGTGTTTTGCCGGCGGCAACGATGTCTGGGATCAAGGGCATCGAAATGCGTCCGTCGGGACGCACCGGGATCCCAGGCACACTCAGTTCCGGCGCCCGATAAACCGAAATGCTGAGGTTGTCGCCGGCACCGATCACGTAGGACGCGGTCACGCGTGGGGTGAGTGTCGGGGCGCCGTCGGGCGCGTTGGGATCGGGTGTCGCGGTTGCCGTGCTGCCAGCCGGCGGCTCGCCCTGACATGCTGGGCCGGCACCCGCCTGGTCCCGCAGGAGGCCGCCGCCGCAGGATGGCAAAAGCAGCATTGCGCTGAGCATGAGCAGAGCGCGGGTTCGGCTCGACAGTGCGGCGCGGCTTGGACTCGGGGCTTGCAGCATCAGGTCACCACATCAAAAAAAACCAAAATGTCTAAAAAAGACGAAATACGTTCGGATCTAGGCGCGGAAGGAATTGAACCCCCATCTCTGCCATGTAATAGCAGCGCTCTACCGTTGAGCCACACGCCTGTCTCGGTCGGTCGATGCCTCGGTCTCGGTTAGCAGGCAGCAAAGCCCGTGGTCATGGCGAAGTCGTTTTATGGTAGCGAAGGTTAAAGCTATCATGCAAACGCATGGTTCGTAAATGCGTAGGTAGCGATCCTAACGACATTACGCCGTGGGGCCGCGTGCGGATGCAGGAGTGTGGCGGGACAAAACCCTTGACTTGGGTTTGTCTCATCCATTATGAGACCTGCTTATTGATGAAGGAAAACCGTAGGTTGCGGATGAAGCGCCCTCCTTGCGCCCACGTTCGTGTGGGTGGTGCGCAACCTGTCGGGACAGGTGGCATTCAACGGACGGGCTGGAAACGCAGGGCTTGGGTGCGCCGCTAAGAAACGAGGTGAACGTTCCGCACCGCCCAGTTTTTGGGTGTGTGAGCTTAGGAATGAGACGCGATTGTAGGATTACGACGCTTTTAATGTCGGTGCCCGTGACCAGCTGGGCATACCAGTGTATGAGGTTAATATGATGCGCGTGCTCAGGAACCATATATCGCTCGAAATGTTCCTGCTTTGGGTGCTGGAGTTTGCGCTCGCATTCTTGGTTTTCTATGTGCTGCTTTTGCCGGGCGCCAACCCTGCGGCGGTTGCGGGCTTTGGCGGACTTGATCTTGCGACCGTCGATCGGGCCGCGGTTCTCGGCGTTACCGTGGGCCTGACCTCGGTTGCCATCGGTTTGTACCGGCCTGAAATCTGCTTGGAAACCCGCCGCTTGTTGGTTAACAGTGTGGTCGCCGGTGTCATCGGGTTCCCGGCGATTTTGATGGTCAGCCTCGCATCCGACATTGACCCGAGTTTTCTGCTCGGCCACGACGCGCTTTGGCCGATGAAAATGCTCCTGTCATGGGTGCTGCTGCTGTTCGGCACACGCTTGGTTATGCGGGTTGCGGTGCATTTCGGACTTCTCACCCGCAAAGTGGTGATTGTCGGCAACGCCGAACAGGCGGCGGCAGCGGTGGCCGCCATTGGTGGAATGCGCCGTCGACTGTTTGCTGTAACCGATATCATGTCCCCGGACGCATTTGCCGCAATGCCTGCCAACCAGCTTCGGGCGCGCAGGATATGGGGCGTGATTTACGCCAATGGTGCCCGCCGCGACGGGGCGCTTGAAGGCCTGTCGGGGTTGAAATCCCGCAATGTGCAGGTCTTTGGCGATGTTGAATTTTGCGAACAGCAGCTGCGCCGGATGGACATCGACGCGCTGCGGGAGAACTGGTTGCCGGCGTCCCGACGGGGGGAAAGCGGCATTACCGTGCGCATGATCCGTCGCGCCGCCGAGATCACTCTCAGCCTGACAGGGTTGCTGCTCACGTTGCCTTTGCTGGTGTTTGCGGCCATCGCCATTAAAATCGATAGCCCAGGCCCTGTGCTCTACCGCCAAATCCGGGTTGGCTTCCGCGGCCGGCTATTCACCGTGTTGAAGCTGCGCAGCATGGGAACCGATGCCGAGGCGGCTGGCCCCAAATGGGCAACCTTGGATGATATCCGGGTGACCCGGGTCGGTGCATTCCTGCGGGCGACGCGGATCGATGAACTGCCTCAGTTGATCAATGTTTTGCGGGGTGAGATGGGATTTGTCGGGCCACGGCCAGAGCGCCCGCATTTCGTCGCGCAACTGACGGCCGGAATCCCATTCTACGCTGATCGCCATTTGGTCAAGCCCGGTCTGACGGGGTGGGCGCAGGTGAGTTTCCGCTACGGCGCATCGGTCGATGACAGCCGGCAAAAGCTGGCCTATGACCTTTACTACGTGAAGCACCGGAACCTGTTGCTGGATTTACTGATCCTGATCGCGACGGTGCGGGTGATTTTGTTCCAGGAAGGCGCGCGCTGAGCCCAGTGCGCCGAACGCTGATGGGCGTCGCCGCCTATCGCAGGGGACCATAGCGGCGATGTTTGTAACCTCACTGCTTTATGGCGCCTGTGCCGGGCTTTATGCCGCGTTGACCGCGCTGATTGTGGTGCGGCTGCGGCTTAGCCGGACCGGATTTTATTTGGCATTGGCCACTGGCGTTTCGGCGCTGTGGGCGGGGATGTTCGCCTTCGGGGTAGGGCTGCCTTGGGGCGGGCCAGGTGGGTTGGTCGATATCCTGCGTTCGATCGTCTGGTATGTTTTCCTGCTGCATTTGTATCGGCGAACCGTCACCGGGCGCAGTTCGATGTCGCAGGCATTCATCGTAACCGGACTGGTCGCGTTGGTGATCGTGACCACCGGGGTGATCTCGGGCTACGCGCTGCGCGGTGGCAACACGGGGTGGTCGGTTGCAACCGGCGTCCGGGTCGGACTGGCGGTGTGCAACATCCTGCTGATCGAAAATCTCTACCGCAACGCCCCGCAGGAGGCGAAATGGCATATTAATCTGCCCTGCATCGCGCTGATGGCACTTTTTACCTATGATCTTGTGCTGTGGGCCGATGCGGCTCTGGTGGGGTATCTGTCGCCGCCGTTGGTCAACGCCCGGGCCGTTGCCGCCGGGCTTGTTGTCCCGCTGCTCGCGGTCGGTGCGGCACGCAATCGTGAATGGGCCATCGACATCCACGTTTCCCGCCAGGTGGTGTTCCATAGCGCCACGCTGGTGCTGGCAGGGATGTTCCTGATCGGCCTTGCCGGCATCGGCGAAGCGATGCGCTATTTCGGTGCCGACTGGGGCGCGACGGCGCAGATCGGGCTGGTTTTCGCCGGTTTCATCAGTGTCGCGGTGTTGCTCACCTCGGGGAGCGCCCGCTCGTGGTTGCAGCGCCTGTTGGTCGATCATTTCTTCAGCCGTCGCTATAATTACGAGCAGGAATGGCTACGCTGCATCGCCATGCTGTCGGGCGATGACGCTTATGTGCCCCTGCATAGCCGGGTGATCCGCGCGGTTGCGGGCATTGTCGACAGTCCTGGCGGCGCGGTCTTCCTGCGCCAGGATGATGCCGCGCCCGGAGCCCGCTACGCCTGGGCGGGGTCGTGGAACATGCCGGCGACGTCGGGTGCAATTGCCGCCGACCATCCCCTGATCGCGGCCTTCGGGTCCGGCCCGACCGCCATTCCGCTCGCCGATCACCCCGGTCTGCTAGCCGATCCGGTGCTGTCGGGTGCCTGGCTCGCGGTCCCGCTATCGCGCGGTCCGCCGCAAAACGGTGCCGGGATCGGCATCCTCGGGTTTGTCGTCGTCAAGCCACCGCGCGCGCGTTTCGGGGTTGACCGTGAAGTGCTCGACCTGTTGCAGATCGTCGCCCGCCAGGTGGCGGCGGCCATTGCCGCGCGCCAGGGGGCCGAAACCCTCATGCAGACCCGCGCGCTGCATGATTACGGCAAGCGCTTCGCGTTCGTGGCCCATGATATCAAGAATGTCTCCGGCCAGTTGACCCTGCTGCTGGCCAATGCCGAGCACCATCTGAGCAATCCCGAATTCCAACGCGACATGTTGGTCACGGTGCGGGCGTCGGTGGCGCGGATCACCGGCTTGTTGCGCCGCCTGCAGACGCCGGACAATGAGGCGATGCGCGCCACCGTGCGCCCGGCCGAACACCTCGAACGTATCGGGCGGCAGTTTGATGGGGGCAATGGTGGGCCGGCCGCATCGGTGCCGGTTGACGTTTCGGTCGAAGGTGCCGAGGCCACCGTCGCCATGTCCCCCGGTAGTTTCGAGGCCGTGGTCACCCATTTGCTCAACAACGCGATCGAGGCAACCGTCGAAGCGGCGCCCGCCGGATCGCGACCCGCGCCGATCCGCCTGGTGCTGCGCTGCGAGGGGCGGCGGGCGACGGTGGACGTTGTGGATCACGGCACCGGCATGACCGCCGATTTCGTCCGTGACGGGTTGTTTCGGCCGTTTGTCACCTCCAAACCGCTTGGCAGTGGCATCGGTGCCTTCCAGGCGCGGGAATTGCTGCGCGAGGCGGGCGGCGATCTGCAGGTGATCAGCGCGCCGGGGGAAGGCACCACGATGCGGATCATGCTCCCGTTGCTGGAGGCGGCGACGGTATGAACGTGCAAGCGTTGTGGTGTGGAATACTTGGTTGGATGACGCTATAAAAGCCTTTGGATGGAGTACGGATGGCAAAAGCGAAGTTACTGATTATCGAGGACGACGAAGGCCTGTGCAGCCAATACCGCTGGGCATTTCCCGAGTACGACCTGTTTTTTGCCCATACCCGCGTCCAGGGCGTGGCCCTTGCGCTCAAGGAACAGCCTGCCGTCGCGGTAACCGATCTTGGCCTGCCGCCCGATGCGGATGGGGTGAGTGAAGGCTTTGCAGCGCTTGACGCTTTTGCCAACCAGTTGCCGAAGATGAAGGTCATTATCGCGACCAGCCATGGTGAGCGGGCCCACGCGCTGCGCGCGGTGCGATCGGGTGCCTATGATTTCTGCGAAAAGCCGGCCGATATCGAAATGCTGCGCAGCATTGTCGCCCGCGCCCAGCGGCTGCATGCGCTCGAGGAGGAAAACCGCGCGCTGGCGGCCGCCCCCACCGCATCGCCGATCAAGCGGATTATCACCGCCGCTGAACCCATGCTGAAAGTCTGTCGCACCATCGAGCGGCTGGCGCCGACCAATGTCAGCGTGATGCTGCTTGGCGATAGCGGCACCGGCAAGGAGGCGCTGGCCCATGCGCTGCACGATATGGGACCGCGGGCGAAATTTCCGTTCGTGGCGATCAATTGCGGTGCGATCCCAGAGAATCTCCTGGAAAGTGAATTATTCGGCTATGAGCGCGGGGCCTTCACCGGGGCGGTAAAGCAAACCATCGGTAAGATCGAGGCTGCCAATAAAGGCACGTTGTTCCTCGATGAAATTGGCGATTTGCCCTATCAGTTGCAGGTCAAGCTGCTGCGCTTTTTGCAGGAGCAGGTGATCGAACGGGTCGGCGGCCGGCAGACCATTCCGGTCGATGTCAGGGTGGTGTCGGCGACCAACATGAACCTCGATGACCAGGTCAGCACCGGCAAGTTCCGAAATGATCTGCTCTACCGGCTCAACTCGGTGAGCGTCCGCATCCCGCCTTTGCGCGACCGACCGGGCGATGTGATGCTGCTCGCGCGATTTTTTCTGGGGCGATATAATCAGGAATTCGGTCGCAGCCTGCGCGGCTTCACCGAAAGCGCGATTGCCGCGATAGAGGCGCATAGCTGGCCGGGCAATGTGCGCGAGCTGGAAAATCGGATGAAGCGGGCCGCGGTGATGGCCGATGGGCGGATGATTGATGCGGTTGATCTCGAGCTTTCGGCCGATAACGGCGCGCTGGAGGATCTCGACCTGCGGGCCGCCAGATCGCGTGCCGAACGGGTTGTGGTGACCAAGGCGCTTGATCGGAGCGGCGGTCGCTACGCGGTTGCAGCCAAATTGCTTGGCGTCAGCCGGCCAACCCTTTATGCATTGCTCGAATCCCATGGCATGACCGTAGACATGTCCGTGCCTGCCGCGAGTGCCGACGCTGAGCCGAACGAAAAATAGCTCGGCGATGTTCCCTGTGTCCCAACAAGATGGACTGACGATCAGATGAAGAAGCTGCTCATTCTCGTAATGGTCCTTATGGTGCTTGGCGCTGGTTCTGGCGCGGCCTGGTGGAAGTTCGTCCATAAATCGGACAATTTCGCCACCGCGCGCGCGCTGATTGAAAAGGGCGACTTGCGGGCCGCCCAGATCGACCTGCGCAACGCGGTGCGCGACGATCCCACCAACGCCGAAGCGCATTTCCGGCTTGGTGTGGTGCAAATGCGGCTTGGCGATCCAGTGGCGGCCGAAAAGGAACTTCGCCTCGCGCGGGATAATGGCTTTGACCCGCGTGGCGTCACCCCATTGCTGGCGCAGACCTACATGGCGCAGGGCAAATTCAAGGAGTTGCTGCGCGACTTCGCAGCCACCGGCCAGCCGCCTGAAATTGCGGTCGCGATTTTGGTGACCCGTGGCCTTGCGATGATGCAGATGGACAACATGGATGGTGCGGCGAGTGCCTTCGCCGAAGCCGAACGCCTTGGCCCGCAATCTGTTGATCCGCCACTGGCCGCCGCGCGGGTGCTGATCGCCAAGCGCGACTATGCTGGCGCGGAAGCCAAGGTTGATCGGGCGCTGACGATTAATGGCAAAGCGCCCGATGCGCTGGTGCTGAAGGCCCAGCTTTCCAATTTGAAAGGCGATCGGCCGAAAGCGCTGGCAGCCCTTGATGCGGCGATCGAGGTTGCACCGAATTCGTCGTCGGCCCGGCTTGAGCGCGCCAATATCCTGGTTGCCACTGGACAGGACGCCAAGGCGAAAGCTGACGTGGATTTCGTTCTGAACATTGAACCGCGCAGTGCGGGTGCGGTTTATTTGCAAGCCGTGCTGGCGGCCCGCGCGCGGGACTTCCCGACCGCCGACGCGGCGCTGACCAAGATTGGTGGGGTGATGTCGCGCTTTCCGCGCGGCTATTATTTCCAGGCGATTGTGAAGTTTAATCTCGGCCAGGCCGAGCAGGCGGTCGAAGCCGCGGGCAAATACGTCGCGCGCAATCCCGGCGATCCGGATGGCGTCAAGCTGATGGCGCGTATCGATTTGGCAGTGCAGCGTCCTGACCACGCGATCCAGATGCTGGAAGCGCCGGCCGAGGCGGGCACCGCCGATGCCGATATGCTGGACCTGCTCGGCCGGGCCTACGCCCAGAGCGGCCGCAGCCAGCAGGCGCTGACGACGTTCCAGAAAGCCGCCGCGATGGCGCCTGATAACGCCGACATCCTCAACCGTCTGGCCTCGGCCCGGCTCGGGCTGGGGGATGCGGCCGGGGCTGCCAAGGACCTCGAACATTCGCTCGAACTGGCGCCCAAGCAGGCATCGACGGGTGAAGCGTTGGTGGTGGCGTCCCTCGCGGGCGGGGATGTTGACAAGGCTGCGGCAGCGCTCGTCAAACTGGATCAGTCCAAGGTCAATGCCGAGGTGTTCGGTATCCTGACCGGGATGGTGCGGATGGCGCAGCTTGATGTCGATGCCGCCGTCACCGCGTTCCGGTCGGTCCTGAAGGAGCGCCCCGATTCGGTCCCGGCCCGGCTGAACCTTGCCAAAATCGCCATGCTGCGCAACCAGGTTCCTGATGCAGAACGGCTTTTGAGCGAAATCCTGACCCAGATTCCGGCCAACGAGCAAGCCTTGTCGGCGCTGGTGGGATTGTATGTGCTGGATGGTCGGTTGCCGCGTGCGGTCGTCGCATTGCAGGCCGCACGCGCGGCGGCGCCGACCAATCTCGGGGTGACCCTTGGGCTGGCCGACCTTCATATTCGCCTGCGCGACGGGGACAAGGCCCTTACGATCATTGAGGAGGCGATGAAAGGCCAAGCGCAAAACCAGGCTTTGGTCGCCGCCAAGGTCCGGGCGCTGGTAAGCCTTGGCAAGAATGCGGATGCCGAAGCCGAATTGCGCAACGTGCTCAAGACCGACCCAACCAATGAAGCGGCGCGCCGGACGTTGGCGGACCTGTTGGGGACGCAGAAAATGTTTGACCAAAGTCGGGCGACGTTGCGGGACGGCCTTGCGCTGCTGCCGGGCAGTCCGCGCATGATCGAGGCGCTGATTGCGCTGGAACTGGTGGCGACCGGCCCCGACCGGACCTTGCAACTGCTTGACGAACTTTCCCGCGACCCACGGAACCGTCCTGCGCTGCGGGCAATGAAGGGCAACGTCCTGATGTCGGCGAACAAGTTCGCCGACGCTGCCACCGCATTTGCAGCGGAGTACCAGATCGAACCATCCGGCGATCTTGCAGCCCGCGCCGCCCAGGCCTGGGGCGCGGCTGGCAAAGCGGATTTCGGGCGGCCGACCCTTGTCGAATGGCTGGCGACGCACCCCGATGACATGGCGCCGCTTCAGGTGCTGATTACGATGGATATCGGCGCGAAGAAATATGACGATGCTGAACGGTCCCTTAAGAAGGTTCTGGATATTCAGCCGAACAACGTCCCGGCATTGAATAATCTGGCATGGATTTATCAGCAGAAGGGCGACACCACCGCCCAGAGTCTGGCCCACAAAGCCTATCTGCTGAGCCCGACCCCGCAGGTTGCTGATACCTTGGGGTGGATTTTGGCATCCCAGGGCAAGCCCGACGTTGCGTTGATGCTGCTGCGCCAGGCAAGCGCGCAGCTGACAACCGATGGCACCGTGCAGTTCCACTATGCCTTCGCGCTTAACGCGGTCGGCAAGAAGGACGAAGCGGTGTCGGTACTGCGGCCGATCGTGCTCGGCAAGGCGGAGTTCGACGAAAAACCGGCGGCCAAGCGAATGTTCGACGAATTATCCGTGCCGAAATAGACCGCCCCGCCGATCGGCTGCCGCCAATGCGGGTGCTGACCTTCAGCACGCTGTTCCCCAACCATGAACGCCCGAATTTTGGGGTGTTCGTGGAGAACCGGCTGCGCCATCTGGTCGCGACCGGGGGGGTCGAGAGCACGGTCTTGGCACCGGTCGCTTATTTCCCATCAAGGTCCGAGCGCTTCGGCGTCTGGGCGCAGCAGGCCGGTGTCGCCCGTTTGGAAACCCGGCATGGGCTGGTGGTGCACCATCCGCGCTGGCTGGCGATCCCGAAAATCGGCACCTCGGTTTCCCCGCTGACACTGTATTGGGCGAGCCTACGCGCCTTGCGCAAACTGGTCGCCGGCGGGCTGCGCTTCGACCTGATCGACGCGCATTATCTTTACCCCGACGGTGTGGCGGCGGTTTGGCTGGGGCGCGCGTTCAACTGTCCGGTGGTGATCACCGCGCGCGGGTCCGACGTTACCGAGTTTCCCGACTTCGCCATTCCGCGCCGCTATATCGCGGGCGCGATCGCAGGAGCCGACGCGTTGATTTCAGTCAGTGGCGGGTTGCGCGATCGGTTGATCGAGCTTGGTGCGCCGCCCGACAAAGTGACCGTGCTGCGCAACGGCATTGATACCGACCTGTTCCACCCGGTTGATCGCCAAGCCGCGCGCGCCGCCTTGGGATTGACCCGACCGACATTAATCTCGGTCGGTGGCCTGATCCCGCGCAAGCGCAATCACCTCACCATCGATGCAATGCGGCTGCTCGATAATGTGGATCTGATCATTGTCGGCGAGGGACCTCAACACCGCGCGTTGCAGGCGCAAATCGATCGCCTCGGCCTTGGTGACCGGGTCCGACTGCTGGGCGCGCGTCCGCATGGCAAGTTGGCGTTCTACTACGGCGCGGCGGATGCGATGGTGCTGGCATCGTCGCGGGAGGGGTGGGCCAATGTGCTACTCGAAGCGATGGCCTGCGGGACGCCAGTGGTGGCCAGCCGCATTCCTGGCAACCCCGAAGTGGTTCGCGCAGCCGAGGCCGGATTGATTGTCGACGACAACACCGCCGAGGGCATTGCCGCGTCGGTGCGCGCCCTGTTCGCCAATCCACCGGACCGGGCCGCGACGCGCGCCTATGCGGAGAAATTCGGCTGGGCGGAGACCAGTGCCGGGCAACTGGCCCTGTTCCGTCGTTTGCTGGGCCGGACATGAGCGGCCTCAATCTGGTCAAGCTGTGTGTTGGTGTCAGCGATGTTGCCCATCTGCACGCCCTCCAGGCGGCGCGGGCAGCAGCGGGGCATGTTCTGTGCCATCGGACCCGCAATTTCCCCCGCCGCGCCAATGAATTACGCGACGGTGGCTCGCTCTATTGGGTGATCGCGGGGGCGATTGTGGTGCGCCAGCCGATCACCGATATTGTCGAGGATGTGCGGGCCGATGGCGTGCGCTGTGCGGCCATCCTGCTGGCGCCCGATCTGGTCGCGGTCGCGGGGCGTCCGATGAAGGCGTTCCAGGGCTGGCGTTACCTGACCGGCGATGATGCGCCGGCCGATCTGATCGACGGCGCCGAAGCCGTGGGGGAGGCAGGCTTGCCGGACGCGATGCGGCGCGAACTGCGTAAACTGGGATTGCTGTGATGACCGACATTGTGACTGTCACCCTGAACCCGGCGCTCGATATAGCCTGCGATTCCGAGGCCGTAGTGCCGTTGCATAAGCTTCGCACCCGCAACACCACGCTCGACCCTGGCGGCGGCGGGATCAATGTTGCCCGCGTGGTCACCGCACTTGGCGGCTCGGCGTGTGCTGTCATCCTCGCCGGTGGTCCGATCGGGGCGCAGTTGACCGCGCTGGCGGCGGCCCAGATCGGTGCCGTCCGCGCCATCCCGATTGCCGGCACGACGCGGATCAGCATGACGGTGCATGACCAGTCCAAGGGCGAGGAATACCGCTTTGTCGCCGATGGACCGGTAGTCACGCTCGACGAATTTGCCGCGTGCCGCGCCGCTTTATGCCGCGAGCCAGCTCCCTGGCTGGTCGCCAGCGGCAGCCTGCCACCCGGTTTGCCGCTTGACGCCTATGCGATCCTTGCCCGCGATGCGGCCGTGCGCGGCCAGTTCTTTGTGCTCGACACATCGGGCCTGGCGCTGAAAGCGGCCATCGGGTCCGGCTTGGCGCTGATCAAACCGAGCCTGGGGGAGTTCGAGGCCCTGGTTGGCCAAAGCCTGCCCGACGCTGCCAGCCAGAACGCGGCAGCTTTGGCAATGGTCCGCGATGGTGCCGCCACCCGGATTGCGGTCAGCCTGGGCGGGGATGGTGCATTGCTGGCAACCGCTGCGGGGGTCTGGCGCAGTGCCGCCTTGCCGGTGAAAGCAGTTGGCGCGGTTGGGGCAGGGGACAGTTTCGTCGCCGCTATGGTGCTGGCTTTATCCCGAGGCGCCTTGCCGCCAGAAGCCCTTGCTTGGGGCATGGCGGCCGGTGCCGCCGCGGTATCGGCAACCGGGACCGCGCATCCGCCGCGCGCCTTGGTGGAGCAATTGTTTGTTCAGGCGACGTCCCAAGTGACCCAGGGTCGTTCCTGACGCACTTCCCATGCGGATGAAACCGCGCTAAGCACCGCGCGATGGACTCGTAGCTCAGCTGGATAGAGCGCTGCCCTCCGAAGGCAGAGGTCGTACGTTCGAATCGTATCGGGTCCGCCATTCATTTCGCGCAGTATTGCGCCCGGAAATCCAGGAGACGCCAAGATGGTTGTGCGCGCAGGTCGCGAGTTTTTGGCGATTCCCGGGCCCACCACCATCCCCGACGAAGTGCTGCGCGCCATGCACCGTCCGGCGACCGATATTTACTCGCCGGCGATGGTCGGCATGACGTTGAAATTGCAGGCCGATATCAGCCAGCTTTTCGGCTCGTCCGGCCAAACCTATATCTATATCGCCAACGGCCATGGCGCCTGGGAAGCGGCGATCAGCAACGTGTTGTCGCGCGGCGACAAGGTGTTGGTGCTGGAAAGCGGCCTGTTTGCCGCCGGCTGGGGCCGGGCCGCCGCTGCCATGGGCTGCGATGTTGAAATCCTGCCTGGGACCTGGCAGCGCGCGGTGCGCCCGGCCGATGTCGAGGCCAGGCTGCGCGCCGATACCGGGCACACCATCAAGGCGATCATGGTGGTCCAGGTCGATACTGCCGCCGGGGTGATGAACGATATCGGCGCAATCGGGGCTGCCATTCGCGCTGCCGGCCATCCGGCTCTGTTCATGGTCGATGCTGTTGCATCCCTCGGCTGCATGAAGTTCGAGATGGATGCCTGGGGTGTCGATGTGGCAATGTCGGCCGCGCAAAAGGGCCTGATGGGACCGCCGGGCTTGGGATTTGTCACCACCAACGCGCGCGGCAAGGCAGCCCACCAGACAGCCAACCTCAAGACCCCGTATTGGGAATGGACGGCGCGCGACGGCGAGCAGCATTACCAGAAATATGGCGGCACCCCGCCGATCCATTTGCTGTGGGCGTTGCGCGAGGCGCTGGATATGATCTACGCCGAAGGGCTTGATGCGGTGTTCAAACGCCATCGGCTGCTCGCCGGAGCGGTGCATGCGGCTGTAACGGTTTGGGCAGACGGCAACGGCATCGGCTTCAATGTCGCGGATGCGGCGGAACGGTCGCTCACCGTCACCAATCTGGTGCTATCGGATGGGTTCAGTGCTGAGGGGCTGCGGGCCTATTGCGACACCAATTGCGGCGTTGTGCTTGGCGTCGGGATTGGCGCGCTGTCCGGCAAGGCGTTTCGCATCGCCCATATGGGCCATGTCAACGCGCCGATGGTGCTCGGCACGTTGAGCGTGATCGAAATGGCGCTCGAAGCGATGCAAATCCCGCACGGCACCGGCGGCGTGCAGGCGGCGGTGAAGTATCTCGCGGCAAACGTGCCGGCCTGAGGGGCTCTACTTGCGTCCGCGCCCGAGCCAGGTGATGGTGATGTCGGATTTGGGGCGGGCGCGGCAGGCGAGGGTGCGGCCGGCCTTGGCCTGATCAGCGGACAAGGCGGCATCGCCATGGGCCAGCAGATCAATCTTACCGGCATCAAGCTGCGACACGCAGGCGGCGCAATTTCCGCTGGCGCAGGTGTAAGGGTAGTCGATGCCAGCCAGAATTGCGGCCTCCAGCAGGGTTTGGTCGGCGCGACAGGATATTGCCGCGCCGGTGTTGCCGATCAAGACGGTGTAAGATTTCGGGGTGCGGGCCATGGCGGATCAGGCCACGGGGCGGCGGGAAACGCCGGACCGGGTGGTGCCGAAGGCCGGGTGATACCACGCAACCGGGGGGAATCTGACCAGCGCATAGCCATAGAGCGCCAGACCGATGGCGGGTGCATCGCCCACCACATCGGTCGAATGAATGTCGTGATCGGCCATCGCCATGCCGTTGCCGGGTTCGACCATTACCTCGCCGACCTGCACCACATCGGCTTTGCCCGGCACGGCGCCAGCATCGGTGCGGCGGTAGAACACATGGCGTTCGCGCCCGGAAATCGCGGCATGGACGCACCAGATGCCGTGGTCATGCGGGGCGGCTTCTTTGCCGGGCAGGTTGATGGTCAGGTACAGCCCATGGCCATCGCCGTCTTCGACCAGCAGTGGATGGTTGCGGCCTTGGGCCACCGGCATGGAAAAATCCTCGGCCGGGAACAGATCGGCGCGGCGGGCGAGGGCGACCAGCTTGAGCTTGATGGCATGGAGCGCGGACGGGGTGATGCCTTCGATGTCGGTAATCGCGTGAACCTGTTGCAGCAGAGTGGCGCAGGCGCGGGCGCGGCGCATGGCGGCGGTGACGGGCATTTTCGTGGGCCTCCAACTTGATTTACCGAACGCTAACATCGCCGTGCGGCCTTGTCAGGGTGTAATCAGGTCGATGGTCGGGAAATAATGCCGATAGCGGCGGACATCACGGGTTAGCAAAGCAAGTCCGCTGACAGCGGCATGGGCGCCGATGAAAAAATCCGGCAATACATTCGGCCGCGTTCCACCGATCGCGCGATAGCGCTGGAATGTCTTGCCGGCCAGAAACAAGGCGGCGCGCGGCATCGCGATCAGCGAGATATCAGCGTCGCGGAGTGCTGCCTCAACCGCTTCAATGGACGCCATTCGCACTGACATCTCAGCGTAAACGATGTCACTGATCAGCACCGGGCCGCGCGTTGCGGCACGATCCAACTCATGGGCGGACCAGGCAAACCAGACGGGATCATTAGTAACAAGATCAAGCAGAACATTGGTATCAACCAATGTCATTCGCCGCCCCAATCTTCCCCACGGGTGAGCCGCATGACTTCATCGGTTGTCATGCCCGGTCCGGCGATGCCGCGCAGGGCCTCAAAGCGGCTGACCCGCTTTGGCGCGTTAGGAATTTCGAGGACCACCCGCCCATCCCGATCCAGCACGAAATCCACGGCACTTCCCGGCTTGACGCCGAGCAGGTCGCGGATGGATTTGGGGATGGTCACCTGGCCCTTGGTTGTCACGCTCGTGGTCATGGTTGCCGCCTGTAATACCGTTCACGTTGCGAGTAATACATACCGCATCGGCCGCCCCACTGCAATCAACTTCACCGCCCGACAAAGCGCGGCCGGCGCTTTTCCATGAACGCGGTCCGGCCTTCCTTGAAATCTTCGCTGTCGAGGCTTTGCCGTTCATACGCCTTCAACCGTGCCAGATCGCGATCGGCCGGGTCGCGCAACACCTGGGCGATACCATCCTTGGCGGCGGTGATCGACAGCGGCGCGTTGTCGGCGATGCGCGCGGCGAGCGCCATCACATGCGGCCACAGCGCGTCGGGTTCGAGCACCCGGTTGATGAGGCCGATGCGCGCGGCTTCGGCTGCGTCAATCCGGTCGGCGGCATACATGATCATCCGCGCATGCGCCGGGCCGACCAGCCCGACCAGGGTGTGCAGGCCGTCATAGCCATAGGCGACGCCGAGGCGGGCGGCGGGAATGCCGAACTGGCTGCCGGTTCCGGCAATCCGCAGATCGGCCTGGATTGCGATGGCCAGGCCGCCGCCGAGGCAGAAGCCCTGGATGCAGGCGATAGTCGGCTTGGCGCAATCTGCGACCGCAGTTCTGCCAACCGCGATCCTGGCGACGTGCTGGCGGGCGATTTCTGCACTGGCGCGGGTTTTGGCGAATTGGCTGATATCGCCGCCCGAAACAAACGCCTTGCCGCCGGCACCGCGCAGGATGATCACCCGGATGCTGTCATCGGCGCCAAATTCGGTCATGATCTGACCCATCGCTTCCCACATTTCCATCGAAACCGCGTTGAGCCGTTCGGGGTGGTTGAAGGTCATGATGCCAATCGCGCCGAGGCGTGACGACAGCATCTTGCCGTCGGCCCAACTGCGCGGGTCCTGTTCGATGTCGGTCATGGTGCGGCCCCTGAAATGATCTGGCGCAACGACAGGCGCCATATTTCGGATAGCATAGCCTGACCGGCAGGCAATCCGACAAGGCGCATAAACATGACCGATCCGTTCTGGCAAATTCCCACGCCGCGCTTGCTGGCTGACCTACAGACCACCCAGGACGGATTGACCACGCCAATGGTTGCGGTTCTGCGGCGAAAATTCGGCACCAATGAGGCTGCCGCGCCCAAGCGCACCCCGGCCTGGCTGCGGATCGGCAAGCGCTTCGCCAATCCGCTGGTGATAATTCTGTTGGTGGCGAGTGCGCTGTCGGCAGCGAGCGGCGATCTGGCGAGCTTTATCATCGTGACCGCGATCGTGACCGTGTCGGTGTTGCTCGATTTCTGGCAGGAAAGCCGGGCCGATGCCGCGATCAACGCCTTGCGCGGCCAGGTTGCGGTGCGGACGGCGGTGCGGCGCGATGGCGCGGAGGTCAATGTGCCGGTCGCCGAGCTGGTTCCAGGCGACATTGTCCGGCTGTCGGCGGGCGATCTGGTGCCGGCGGATGGACGCTTGCTGGCAACGCGGGATTTCTTTGTCAACCAGGCGCTGCTGACGGGCGAATCCTTCCCGGTGGAAAAACACACGACGGATACCGATGCCGCATCCGAGCTCAGCGCGGCAGGCAATGTCGGGCTTGCGGGGACATCGGTGATTTCCGGCAGTGCCACGATGGTGGTGTGCGCCACCGGCCATGACACCGCGTTGGGCCAGCTCGCCGATACGCTGATCGTAGCCCCGGCGCCAACATCCTTCGAAATCGGTCTGCGCCGCTTCAGCATGCTGATCTTTCGCATTGTGGCCGTGCTGGTGCTGCTGGTGATGGCCGAAAGCATGGCGTTTCAACGGCCATGGATCGACTCACTGCTATTTGCGGTGGCGCTCGCGGTCGGGCTGACGCCGGAATTGCTGCCGATGATTATGACGGTCACCATGGCGCGCGGCGCGGTGCTGTTGTCGCACCGGCGGGTGATCGTCAAGCGGTTGCAGGCGATCCATAATCTCGGCGCGATGGATGTGCTGTGCACCGATAAGACCGGCACGCTGACGGAAGCGCAGATCGGGTTGGCCAAATCCATCGATGCCGATGGCGCGGACAGCGCGGAGGTCTTCGTCCTCGCCTGGCTCAACAGCCATTTTGAAACCGGCCTGAAAAGCCCGCTGGACGATGCGATCCTGGCCAAGGCGACCATTGATGCGACCGGGTGGACCAAGATCGACGAAGTGCCGTTCGATTTCGAGCGGCGGCGGGTTTCGGTGCTGGTCGAGCGTGCGGGGGTTCGCACCCTGATCGTCAAAGGCGCACCCGAGGACATTATCCGCCTGTCGACCGCCATTGCCACAGCAGACGGCCCGCAACCGCTGACCGATGGGCGGCGGGCGGAGGTCGTGGCGCAATTCGATGCGTTGAGCGCCCAGGGGTTCCGTTTGCTCGGCATCGCCAGCCGCAGCACCCCGGCAGATCACGACAAGGCGGTATTGGCCGACGAGGCCGAACTGGTGTTGGCCGGTTTCGCGGTGTTCCGCGACCCGCCCAAGGCATCGGCCAGGGCCGCGCTGACAGCACTTGCCGATGCCGGGATCGCGGTGAAAGTGCTGACCGGCGACAATGAACTGGTCGCCCGCCATTTATGCGAGGAAATTGGCTTCGATCCTGGCATTGTGCTGACCGGGGCCCAGATCGCCGCAATGAGCGATGAGGCGCTGATCGGCTCGCTCGGGGCCGCGCGCCTGTTCTGCCGGATCACTCCGCAGCAGAAGCTGCGCATTATCATGACCTTGAAGCGAATGGGCCAGACGGTTGGGTTTCTTGGCGATGGCATCAACGACGCGCCGGCGCTGCATGCCGCCGATGTGGGGATTTCGGTCGATAGCGCGGCCGATGTTGCCAAGGCGGCCGCCGAGATCATCCTGCTGGAGCAAGACCTTGGCGTGGTCCATGCAGGGGTGATGGAAGGCCGGCGGACCATCGTCAACACCGGCAAGTATATCCTGATGGCGAGCAGCGCCAATTTCGGCAATATGTTGAGCATGGTGCTGGCCGGGCTGGTGCTGCCCTTCCTGCCCTTGCTGCCAATTCAGTTGCTGCTCAACAATCTGATTTACGACCTCGCGCAGACCGGATTGCCGTTCGACAAGGTGGATGACGAAGCGATCCGCCGGCCGA
The DNA here is from genome assembly GCA_025360065.1 of Acetobacteraceae bacterium. Lineage (GTDB taxonomy): Bacteria > Pseudomonadota > Alphaproteobacteria > Acetobacterales > Acetobacteraceae > CAITOL01. The sequence goes on from JANYCX010000179.1 coordinate 17,569, forward strand.
TCCATTGGGAAATTGGGCTGATCCAGCGTTTCATGATGATCATGGGCCCGCTCAGCAGCCTGTTCGATCTGGCGACGTTTGCCATCCTGCTGCTGGTGTTCGAGTCTGGGGAGGCGATGTTCCGCACTGGCTGGTTCGTCGAGTCGATGGCCACCCAGGTCCTGATGGTATTCGCCGTGCGGACCCGGCGGCACATCTTTGCCAGCCGGCCGCATTGGGGCGTGGCGGCGCTGGCCTTGGGTGCGACCGGGTTGGCCCTGGCATTGCCCTATATTCCCGTGATTAGCGCGTGGTTTGAGTTCGTGCGGTTACCGGGGAGCTTTCTGGCGACGATGGTGGCGGTGGTTGCCGGGTTTCTGCTGGCGATCGAAGTGGCGAAGCGTTTGTTCTATCGCTATTTCTCGCCTGAAACCGGTTTACCCAGCGACGATCGACATGCCGACCCGGATCAGCGCACCCAGCCATAACGCCAGGGTGGCAATGGCCTGCACGCCGAACCCTGGGCCGCGCTTTTCGGCTGCGGTCGCATAGGTTTGGATATAGAGCAGGCGGCCGACGATCCAGATCATCCCGAGTACCCCGGCAAGTGCGTCGCCCCATGACAATGCAAACAGCCAGAGCGCCGGCAGGAACATCGGCAGCCATTCCAGCGTGTTCATCTGGGCGCGAAACAGCCGCTCGAAATTCGGGTTGCCGGTTACCGCAGGGGCCTTGATGCCATAGGTGCCGCGGGCGCGACCGACCAGAATGCCGGAATAGAAATAGGCCGCGATGGCCAGCAGGGTCACCAGGGCAGTGTAGCGAACGGGATCGAGCGCATGCATCGGGAAAATCCTTTGGGGCAGTGTGGATCATGCGCTGTGCCTGCCGTGATGCGTCAAGCTCTGCGTGTCGGGGCGAACTGCCCTGCGGGCGTAGTTATGCGGACGAGGTGAAAAAAGCTTGCATTTTTTGCGCAGTATTGTTAATAAATACAACATGACATTTACACCTTCCATCATCCCCCCGAGCCTGCGAGACCGCGCGCCAGAGTTGGCGCAGCGTCTGGCGGCGATTTTGCTTGGGCTGGCGGGGGTGATGGCGCGACGGTTCCTAAAGGACCCGCGCCTGGTGGGGCTGATCGGGCCGCTTTGGCGCCGGCTGACCCGGATTGCCCGGCGGTTTGAGGGGGCGGCGACACGGCCTGCCAGAAAGCGTACAGCACGACCGGCGCAGCGGGCTGCCGCGACGCAAGTGGCAAACTGCCTGCCAGGCCGGCGCGGTTGGCTGGTGCACGAGCTTGGCTGGGAGGCGGCTGGTTATGCCAGCCAGTTGGCGCATTTGCTCGCCGAGCCCGAAATGCAGGCGCTGATCGCGGCTGCACCGCGGGTTGAGCGGGTGCTGCGCCCGCTTTGTCGGATGCTTGGCTACGATCTGGCGGCGGTGCCCCAAATGGTGGCGCCGCCTTTGGTGTTGGCCGCGCCGGTGCCGCCGCCGGAGTGGCGAGCTGACGATGAGGTTTTGGGGCTGGGGAGAGCTTTGGAGCCGTTGGATTTCGCGACACAAGGGTAGGGCGCGCGGGAGAATTGCGTTCATTTTGTTACGATATCGATATGAAAAATAGATCCTGGCCCGGTTGGTTAAAAAAATATCGACTTTTCCAAAAAATTAATCAATAAGGGCTGATTATATTAACCGGATGTTTACCAATGCGCCTCAGATTGCGGGCTATGATCTCAAGTTCCTCCCTCGCGGCGTTTTCCGCCACCAATATCCCGTCCGGCCCGCGCCCCAATCAGGCCGATACGCCAAGCCTGCGGCCGAATGTGCAATCGGCGCGCGCCAATTCGCCGGGGGCGTTGCCGATGCAGGCGCTGCCGACCACCCCGCCCGCCCAGCCGCCGCCGCGCGGGTCGCTGTTGAATTTGTCGGTCTGATCGGATTGATGCGCGGCCGTGTGATGCGCGAATTCCGCGTGAAGCACGCCATGGGGGATTGAAACCGCCAGGACAGGTATGCCACATCCTGCCGATGGCCGATTTTATCCGCGAAGTACCAGACGGCGATAACCGCGAGCGGGCGGTTTGCCGTGACTGCGGCCATATTGACTATCAAAACCCCAAAATCGTCGCCGGCGCCGTTGTTGTCCATGACGGAAAAATTCTGTTGTGCCGCCGTGCCATCGAACCGCGCCGCGATTATTGGACCTTGCCGGCGGGCTATATGGAGCTCGGCGAAACCGTCGAGGAAGGCGCCCGGCGCGAAGCGCTTGAGGAGGCTGAGGCGGATATTACGCTGGAAGGCATTCTGGCGATTTATTCGATCAGCCGCATCGGCCAGGTCCAGTTCATGTTCCGCGCCCGCTTCACTAACGCGCCGGTTTTCAGCGCGGGGGTCGAAAGCCTGGAAGTTGGGCTGTTCGCCTGGGACGATATCCCGTGGGACCGGCTCGCATTCCCGACGGTTCGCTGGGCGCTGGAAGCATGGCGGGCCAATCCGACCGGAGTGCTTGGCGCGCCATTGGGCAATCCAGCCTCCGACCCGCGCGGCACTGGCCGATCAGGCGCGCCATGAAAGCGCGGATTGCGCTGGTTGCAGCGATGCTGAGCGGGTTTGCCCCGATGTTGGCGGCCGCAACGTTTGAGCCGGTGTATAAGGTCCTGCCCGGTCGGTTGCCAGTTCTGCCAGGGCAAAGCCGCCTTCCGTCAGTGGGCCGCGATCTGGCGCCGGTGCCGAATTACGACCTCGATGCGCCGCGGGATCGTGCCGATGGGCGGGCACGGGTGGAAGCCGGGGTCATTGATCGCGATGGACGGCGGCGCCCCGATCTCGGGGAGTTCGCGACAGGGTCGGGGTATTCCCAGTTGCTGGAACGCAAGTCGCGGTCGCAGTCCGGATTGGGCAGCATCCTCGCCCCGAGTGTCATCTTGCGGGTGCCGCTGAATTAGTTGGCTTGCCTATTCGATCGGATAAAGATGATCGTGAAAACAGGGCTCTAGTGCTGCCAGATCACCTCGGACGGGCCGTCGGCGTGCGGGTCGCACTGCAATATCTGGCCATTCACCGCATGGGTCCCGGTCATGGCCAGGATGAAGCCCCAATGGCTGACCACCAACGTGGTTTCCTGATCGGGCAGGGCGGCCATTTCGGCGCGGAACAGGGCCGCGCGCGCCATGACCTGATCGGCGGGTTCTTCGACCGCCGGCCACCATGCCTCGCCGATATGGGCGAAATCATGCTCGGGCCACACTGACGCCAGCGCAGTCGCCGGGCGGCCGACATCGCATGCCAGCGCGTAGCGTTCGCGGACCAGCGGGTGGAGCTGCAATTTCATCGCCCGCGAACGGGCAATCGGGGCAGCGGTTTGCATGGTGCGGGTATAGGGGGAGGCGATGATGCGGGTAATTTTCTGCCCGATCAGCGCTTCGGCGGCATGGCGGGCCTGGACATGGCCAAGCGGCGTGAGCTTGGGGTCGATGATGCCAGGATCGCGCCCGAGTGCTGCCATATGCAGGTTGAATTCACTTTGGCCGTGGCGGAGCAGGATCATGGCGTCGAATTAACCCCAGCAGCGGCCAGACGCAACCATGGCTGTTGGATGGGACGTTGTGAAACCGTGCGCGCACGCTTATGTCTTGAGGATCGTAATCACTTTAGCCCGCTTAGCGGGTGTGGGAGACCTGGATGGGCGCCGCGGGCGACTTTCCGATAGACCTCGTTATCCTCGGCGGGGTGGCGTTGTTTCTGATCCTCCGCCTGCGCAGCATTTTGGGCCGGCGCGAAGGTTTTGAACGTCCGGTCGATGGCCAGGGCGGCGAAGTGCGCGCACCGGACGCGGCATCGATCCGCCCGACCGAACCTGGCCGAGCGCCTGGCCCTGAGACCGCCCGGATATTGCCAGACCCTTCGACCGAAGCTGGATTGGCGCTTGCGGCGATGAGCGCGCTCGATCCTACGGTGCATCCGGGGCAGTTCCTGACCGGCGCCGAGGCGGCATTTCGTTTGATCGTTGGCGCCTTTGCCGCCGGTGATCGCGTGGGGCTGCGTCCTTTATTGTCCGATGACACCTATCGCGCTTTCGAAACCGCGATCGCTGCGCGCGAAACCGCGGGCGAGATCCAACGCACTGAAATCCGAGGAATTCCGTCGGTCGGGATCGAGCACGCTACACTGCACGACCACACCGCCAGCATCACGGTGCGCTTTGTTTCCGATCAGGTGAACATCACCCACGACAATGCCGGACACCCGGTGGTCGGCACGGATGCCGTTACCGAGATTACCGATCTTTGGACTTTTGAACGTGTCCTGGGCAGTTCTGACCCAAGCTGGAGACTGGCGGCGGCGCGCAGCGCGTGAGGCGGGTTCTTGGTTTGGCTGTTGCCGCCCTGTTGGCGGCATGTTCCTCCACGCCGCCGCCGCCGCCGGCAGATCCGCCGGTGGCCGTTGGGATTGTTGTGCCGAAAGGCCCTGGCCCGGCGTTGACCCAAATTGGCTACGACCAATTGCCCGGGTGGCTTGACGGCCGTCATGCGACGGCGATCCCTGCGTTTCTGGCGGGATGCGCGCGGATGGTTGGGCAGAATCTTGGCGGACGCGGCGAGGCGGCGAACCGCGGCGGCAGTCCAACCAATTGGAGGAGTGCCTGTGTCGCGGCAGCGATGGTGCCACCGGGCGACGAGCGGGCCGCGCGGGCATTTTTCGAGCGGCATTTCCAACCGTGGATCGCATCGATCGACGGGTCCGCGCAGGGCAAGTTCACCGGCTATTACGAGCCGGAACTGAGAGGCTCGCGCCAACGCGGCGGCGTCTATCAGACCCCGCTGCTGCGCAGCCCTGGGCCAGGACGGTCATTGTCGCGCGCCCAGATTGTTGCCGGCGGACTGTCCAAGCAGCGCCTCGACTTGCTTTTTGTGTCCAACCCAATCGACGCGTTTTTCCTGGAAATTCAGGGCGCCGGCCGGGTGCGCCTGCCCGACGGGCGCGATGTCCGGGTGTCGTATGCCGGCCAGAACGGCCATTCCTATGTGCCGATCGGGCGCATTCTGGTTGATCGTGGCGAGTTGAAACTCGAAGACGTCACGCTGCAGTCGATCCGTGCGTGGCTGATCGCCCATCCCAAGCAGGCGCAGGCGTTGATGAACATGAACCCGTCTTATGTGTTCTTCCGCGAAATCCCTGGCACTGCGCCCGAGCAAGGCCCGCCAGGGGCACTGGGCGCGCCGTTGACGCCGATGCGATCCATTGCCGTCGATAAGAGCTTCATCCCGATGGGGGCGCCGGTTTGGATTGAGACCACCGATCCGGTAACTGCCGTGCCGATCCGCCAAATCATGATGGCGCAGGATGTGGGTGGCGCGATCAAAGGGGCAGTCCGCGCCGATATATTCTTCGGCTGGGGGGCGGCGGCTGAGGAACGTGCGGGGCGGATGAACAAATCTGGTGCCGCCTATCTTTTCCTGCCGCGTGATGTGTCCGTGCCGATCGCCGCCAACACGCGATGACGTGGGAAGAACGCATTGCCAATTATGTCAAGGTGACCGGATTTCCGCGCAGCCTGTTTGTTTCCGAAGATGGCCGCGCGGTTGGCACCTGGATCATGGGTAATAACTACCGGGTGAAATCGACCTATTACGGCGGCTATCCGGCGGGGTATCTGCGCCGCGTGCGGGCGCTGTTTCCGGAAAAGAAAAAAGTGCTGCATGTGTTCAGCGGCAAAGTTGATCTGGCGGCGTTTCCTGGGGATACGGTGGACCTCAACCCGAAGCTCGCGCCGACCTATATTGATGATGCGCAAACCCTGTTGAAAGTGCCGCTGGAAGACTACGATCTGGTGTTGGCCGACCCACCGTATAGTGTGGAAGACGCCGACCACTATCAGACCACGATGGTCAAGCGCAACGTTGTCATGCGCGCCTTGCAGCGCCTGCCGAAAGACGCCCATGTGGTGTGGCTCGATCAGGTACTGCCGATGTACCGCAAGGATGCGTTTGCGGTCGAAGGGGTGATTGGAATGGTAAAATCAACCAATCACCGCTTCCGCGTGGTGACAGTGTTCGGCCGGGTTTAGTTCGTCAGGCCATCGAGGATCGCTGTTGCCTCGGCGGTGATTTGTGCGACCCGGTCGGGCGTCATCGCTGCCAAACTGCGGTAGGGCAGCGCCATGCGTGGGTTGCCGGCGAGGGTCGCTCGGTTTTCGATCAGAAAATGCCAGTAAAGCGGGTTGAACGGGCAGGCTCCCGGACCGAGCTTGATCTTTGGATCATAGCGGCAGCCCACGCAATAATCCGACATCCGGTCGATATAGGCGCCCGATGCCGCGTAGGGTTTGGAGGCCAGTAACCCGCCATCAGCGAACAGTGCCATGCCGTGGGTGTTGGGCAGTTCCACCCATTCATACGCATCGGCGTAAACCGCGAGATACCAGGCTTCTACCTGGGCCGGGGCGACTCCGGCGAGCAGGGCAAAATTTCCAGTCACCATCAGGCGCTGAATATGGTGGGCGTAGGCGTTGGCACGGGTGTCGGCCACCGCTTGCGCCAGGCAATTCATTTCAGTTTCACCCGACCAATAAAACCATGGCAGATCGCGTTGCGCCGCCAGGGCGTTGGTGGCGGCGTAGTCTGGCATCCGATACCAGTAAATGCCGCGGACGAATTCGCGCCAGCCCAGGATCTGACGAACGAACCCCTCGACTGCATTAAGCGGCGCGTGTCCGGACTGCCACGCTGCAATTGCCGCATCACACAGCTCCCGCGCGGTCAGCAGGCCGATATTGAGCGCCGGTGACAGCAGGGCATGATACATGAACGGCGCGCCAGACTTCATCGCGTCCTGATAATCGCCAAAGGAAGGCAGACATTCGGAAATGAAATGGGTGAGCGCGGTCAAAGCGTCCTTCCGTGTCACTGGCCATCCGAAATTGTCGAGATCGCCAAAATGGTCGGCAAATCGGGTGGCGACGAGTGCCAGCACTTCGGCGGTGAGGGCATCGGGAGCAAAGCGATGCCGTTTGGGCAGGTGTTTGCCGGTGGGCAGGCGTTTGCGGTTTTCTGAGTCGAAATTCCAATCCCCGCCGGCCGGCTTGGCGCCATCCATCAGCAGCTCGCTTTCCCGCCGCATCTCGCGGTATAAAAACTCCATCCGAAAGGTTTTGCGGCCATCCGCCCAGCGCGCGAACCGGGCCTGCGAGCAAAAGAAACGATTGTCTTCGCGCAGTTCGACCGGGAGCGCGCAGGTTTTTGCCCAGCCTTGTGCCATGGTGAGCACGCGATATTCGCTGGGGTTGGTTAAAACGATGCGGTCCGGGCGGTGGCGGGCGACGGCGCGGGTGACCTCGCCAGTGAAGCTGCCCGTGTTGGCGGCATCGTCGAGGCGGACATAGTCAACCTGGTGTCCGCCGGCCACAAGTTCGGCGGCAAAATGGCGCATCGCCGACAGGATAAGGGCGATTTTCTGCTTGTGGTGCCGAACATAAATGGTTTCGTCGGCGACCTCCATCATCAGGACAATGTCGAGGGTCCTGTCGCAATCGTCGAGCGTCGCTATATCGTGGTTCAGCTGGTCACCCAAAATCACCCGCAAAATTTTCATGTTGGAGCCTCGCTTATGCACCACAAACCTAACCTGCCCGAGAAAATTTGCGCCAGCTGCGGTCGGCCGTTTGCCTGGCGCAAGAAATGGGCAAAGGTGTGGGCTGAGGTGAAATACTGCTCCGACCGCTGCCGTGCGGCGCGACCGGGCAAGCAGCCGGCAAAAGGCTGATCCGAGCTAGGGTCTAGAATGGGATTTGCTTTCCCATGTGATCGAACAGCAACCCGGTTTGCGCCGGCGTCAGCCCGTCGATCACCGCCAGCAGACGCTGCGCCGATTGGGCCGGGGTTTGCAGATCGAGGCCCGCTTTGGCAAAAGGGCGTGACAGGTCAGTTTCCACCGTGCCAGGATGCAACGCCACACAAATCGCGTGTTTCCGGGTGCGCGCCAGCTCGATCGCGGCTGTCCGCATCAACTGATTGAGCGCCGCCTTCGCCGCGCGATAGGAATACCAGCCGCCGAGATGATTGTCGGAAATGCTGCCCACGCGGGCGGAAAGGGTGGCGAAAACAGCCCGCTCATCAGCCGCGAGCAAGGGCAGGAAGTGCTTCATCACCAGCGCCGGCCCGGTCGCGTTGACGGCGAAGCTGTAAGCGAGATGTGCGGGATCGAGCTGGCGCAGGCTTTTCTCGGGTTTAATCCGGTCATTATACAGAAAGCCGGTGGCATCAATGACCAGTCGCAGACCGGGACCGACCGCCTCGGCCGCCCGCGCGATCGAGGCCTCGTCCAGCAGATCAAATCCTGGCGTGATGCCGCGGCCGATCCGGGTTACTGCACGCCCCGGCCCATCCAATGCATCGGCCAAAGCCGCGCCGATGCCACGTGTTGCGCCGATGATAACAATGCTCATAGGTTCCATGTTGCGGCGGCCTGCCAAATTGCAAGCCGCCGGCGACATTGGTGCAGTCGTACCCGCAGGTGCCCGATCTGAAATTCATTACCAAGGACTGCCCGGCTTCCCATGTCTCTCCGCCTGGCCCGACCGAGGAAATCATGGCCACACAGGGCGGAACAACATGGGGCGTGCGTCCTTGCCGCTGAGCATCATCAAGGCGGGCGTTTATGGCAAGGTCGTCGTGGTGGACATCCGCGGCAAGCGGGCGTGGAGCAATCCATTCTGGCTCGTTTGACAGAAATCTCTTTTCAAGCGGGTGGGATATGCATTAAGAAAGTGCAGTCCTTTTTCCGGCAGCGCTGACGCTATAATCATTTGTCTGAGGGGTTTGGGGCACTGTTCCGGGCTCAAACGATGGGCTTTTAGGAGCATTGAATGCAGTTCATTTTAGCATTGGCGCCAGTTGGCGCTGTCCGTCGCGTGGCATGTGGTGCGCTTTTTGCCCTCGGTCTTTTCGGTGCGTCAGGTCGCGAAAGCCAGGCGCTGATTATCAATGCAACCTTCGACAATACCCTCTCCAGTGATGCGCATAACGCTATCAACGCCGCAATCAGTGTGTTCACCGGGCTGATTTCAGATCCCGTCACGGTGAATATCTACTTCCAGTCCGGGTCGATCGGCGGGTTGGGTACAAACTCAGTTGGCCTTTTCCCGGAATACTACAACAACGCCAGCCCCAGCCCCTACTTTAATGTGCGGGATCTGCTGGCCGCCGACGCGACCGCGAACCCAACCAACACTATTTTGGCGACCGCAGTTGCAAATCTGCCGACTGGCTCAACCGCGCTCAATGGCCGGCCCTTCCTTTATATGACGGCCGCCAATCTGCGCGCACTCGGGCTATCAGCGTCCTATTGCTACGACGCTACCGGGAGCTATGTTGGCTGCGGCGCGGGAACAGCTGTGAATGACTCGGTCATTACTCTCGCGAACTCAGGCGTGCTGGACTACACCCGCCCCATCACCAGCGGCAAATATGACGCATTGCGGGTCATCGAACACGAAATCGACGAAGTCCTGGGGGTCGGTGGCGCGGGAAGTATGCTCGGGACCGCCTATAGCGCGAATTACAGCGGTATCCTTGATTTGTATCGGTACAGTGCCCCGGGTGTTGCAAGCTTCAGTTTGGCGAGCAATGCGACGGCGTATTATTCGATCAATGGTGGGAAAACTTCGCTGATCGGTGCCAATCAGTCCAGTATCGGTGACTACGCAGATTTCGCCAGCCTGTCGGGCTGCCCGCAATTCGTGCAGAACGCATTTTCCTGCCCAGATCAAATCGCCAACATCAGCCGCACCTCGCCGGAAGGTGTTCTTTTGCAGGCGGTTGGCTGGGAGTTTTACGCACTGGCACCGGTCCCGGAACCTGCGACCCTGTCGCTGCTCGCGCTCGGTCTGGCCGCGCTTCCAGTTGTCCGCCGGCGTCGCAATATCTGACCAAGCCTTGCGCTGAACCGGCAGCGCGCGCAGTCTCCGCCAATCAGAATTGCATTGTTTGAGGGAGCGACCATGTCCGCAACTAAACCGAAACACCCTGCTATGAACGGGGCGGAAAGCCTTGTTCACACGTTGCTCGCCAGCGGAGTGGATACCTGCTTCGCCAATCCCGGCACCTCGGAAATGCATTTTGTCGCCGCGCTCGACCGGGTTCCCGGCATGCGATGCGTGCTCGGCCTGTTCGAAGGCGTGGTCACCGGGGCCGCCGACGGCTATGCGCGCATCGCCGGCAAGCCAGCCGCGACCCTACTGCATTGCGGCCCCGGCCTCGCCAACGGCCTGGCCAATCTCCATAACGGCCGCCGCGCCAACACCATGATGGTCAACTGTGTCGGCGATCAGGCAACCTATCACCGCCCGCTCGACGCGCCGTTGACCGCCGACACCGAAGGCCTCGCGCGCAGCGTGTCGGGCTGGGTGCGCACGGCGAGCAAAGCCGCCAATGTGGGCGCCGATGCAGCTGTCGCCGTCCAGGCCGCGCAGACCTCGCCCGGCCAGATCGCCACCCTGATCCTGCCGTCGGATACGTGCTGGGACGAAGGTGGTGTGGTCGCCGCACCATTGCCGATTCCTAAAGCCGCGATCGTCGATGGCCACGTGGTGCGCAATGCCGCCGCCGCCCTGCGCAATGGCAAGAAAACCCTGATGCTGCTCGGCAACGGCGCGCTTCGCACCGGACCGCTGGCGGATGCCACCAGGATCGCCGCCGCCCACGGCGCGATGCTGCTGGCGCAGGGCTCAAACGGCCGCATTGAACGAGGCGCGGGCCGTCATAAAATCGGGCGCATCCCCTATCCGGTGGATCAGGCAGTCGATCTGCTGAAGGATATCGAACAGATCATCCTGATTGGCGCCATCAAGCCGGTGATCTTCTTCGCCTATCCCAACAAGCCCGGCACCCCGGTCCCCGCCAACGCAGTGGTCCATATCCTGACCCGGCCGGACCACGACCAGGCTCAGGCACTGGCAGCCCTGGCCGAAGAGCTCGGCCAGCCCAAGGCGGTTCCGGTGCCGACCTATCAGGGCGGTGAGCTTGGCCGCGGCAAGATCACCAGTGAGGCATTCGCCGCATCCCTGGTGGTTCTACTGCCGGAAAACGCCATCGTTGCTGATGAGAGCGTGACCTTTGGTCGCTCAATCTGGCCGATCACCATGAACGCCCGCGCGCATGATTGGCTGACCGTGACCGGTGGCGCCATCGGGGGCGGCATCCCGATGGCAACCGGCTGCGCCGTGGCTGCTCCCAACCGCCGCGTGGTTAACCTCCAAGCCGACGGATCAGCGCTTTACACCATTCAAGGCCTTTGGACCCAAGCACGGGAGAAGTTGGATGTCACTACCGTGATCTTCTCCAACCGGAAATACCAGATCCTGTTGGGCGAGCTTGCAAATGTCGGCGCCAATCCCGGCCGCACCGCGCTCGATATGATGGATCTCGGCAACCCCGACATGGATTTCGTCAAGATCGCTAACGGCTTTGGCGTTGATGCGGCACGTGCCGACACCATGGAGCAATTTAACGACCTGTTCGCCCAGTCGCTGAACCGCAAGGGTCCCTACGTCATCGAATTGATGACCTGAACATGGCGCGTGCCCCAGTTGAAAAATCCCACCACATAAACTTTTGGTACATCACCGCAGCGATGTTCGCGGTGTTGATGTTCCAGAGTTTTTATCAGGCAAGCAACCGCCCAGGCCCGATCCCGTATAGCCGCTTCCAGTCCTTGCTGGCCGGCGACCGGATTGCCGAGATCAGCATCACCGCCAACCTAATTAGCGGCACCTTGAAGACCGCCGAGCCGGACGGGCTGAAAGATTTTGTCACCACACGGGTCGATCCCGATCTGGCGACGAGCCTCGACAAGCATGGCGTGACCTATACCGGGGTCATCGCCAGCACTTGGCTGCGCGATGTGCTGTCATGGGTTGTGCCGGTGGCGATGTTCGCCGGCGTCTGGTTCTTCATGATCCGCCGTTTGGGGCAGGGCGGCATTGGTGGCGGGTTGATGTCGATCGGCAAAAGCCGCGCCAAGATTTATGTTGATACAGATACCAAAGTCACCTTCGCCGATGTTGCTGGCGTGGACGAAGCCAAAATCGAGCTGGTCGAGATTGTCAATTTCCTCAAGGACCCAAAATCCTACGGCAGGCTTGGCGGCCGATCGCCCAAGGGCGTGCTGCTGATCGGCCCCCCGGGTACCGGCAAGACTTTGCTGGCGCGCGCGGTCGCCGGTGAAGCCAGCGTGCCGTTCTTTTCCATCACAGGGTCCGAATTCGTTGAGATGTTTGTGGGCGTTGGTGCGGCACGGGTGCGCGATTTGTTCACCCAGGCGCGAGAACATGCCCCGGCAATTATTTTCATCGATGAACTCGACTCGCTTGGCCGCGCCCGTGGCAGTGGCGGGTTTTCCGGGGGGAATGACGAGAAGGAGCAAACCCTCAATCAATTGCTTGCCGAACTCGATGGTTTCGATGCCCGCAGCGGACTGGTATTGCTGGCGGCAACCAATCGGCCGGAAATTCTCGACCCGGCGCTGCTGCGTGCCGGTCGTTTCGATCGCCAAGTGCTGGTTGATCGGCCGGACCGGGCGGGCCGCGTGCAAATCCTGGCGCTTCACCTGAAAAAATCCCAACTCGGCGTCGATGTCGAACCCGGACAGATCGCCGCCCTGACCCCCGGCTTTACCGGTGCTGACCTCGCCAATCTGGTGAACGAGGCGACCTTGCTGGCCACGAGGCGCAATGCCGACGCAGTGGAGATGGAGGATTTCAACAATGCGGTTGAACGAATTGTTGCGGGCCTGGAAAAACGCAACCGGCTGATCAACCCGATGGAACGCCGGATTGTTGCCTATCACGAACTCGGCCATGCCTTTGTTGGACTTGCGTTGCCGGGCACCGATGTCGTCCATAAGGTCTCGATCATTCCGCATGGCGTAGGTGCGCTGGGCTACACCATTCAACGCCCGACTGAAGATCGTTATCTGATGACGCGCGGCGAACTCGAGTGCAAAATGGCTGCTTTGCTGGGCGGACGGGCGGCCGAAATGGTGGTCTTTGATGAGGTCTCGACTGGGGCGTCCGACGATCTCGCCCGGGTGACCGACATCGCGCGCGCCATGGTGCTGCAATACGGAATGTCGGACGCATTGGGCAACGTGTCGTACGATCGTGACCGCACCCCGTTCCTGCAACCCGAGATGAAAATGCCGCAGGAACGCAGCTATGGCGATCGCACCGCCGACGCGGTAGATGGCGCGGTGCGTGCGCTCATAGATAATGCCCTTGCGCGGGCGGTGGCGATTTTGCGCGCCAATCGGGCCGTGCTGGACCGGGCGGCCACGGCGTTGCTGGCAACAGAAACGCTGAACGGGGACCAGATTGAGGCGCTGCGGCAAGAAATCGTGAAACCGGACTTGGCGCCTTAGCTCGTCGCCTGCAATACTCGCCGGGGAAACGGCCCGGATCAAATCGTGACCCAGGCGCCGTCCTGCCGTGCACTGGCCAGAATGGCGTGCAGCGCGCCGGCGGTGTCGAGGGATTCCGCCTCAGTCGCGCCATTCCATTCGCTGGCACCCAGCCGGATCATCCGGGCAAAACTTTCGCCTTCCGCGCGGAAGCCGTCGCCGCCCGGTAGTTCCTCGGTTTCGAACGGCACGGTGCCCGGCACACCACGCTTGATCCGCAACGATAATTTTCCGCTCTCGGGGGCATGGTTGCTGTAGCCGGTTTCGATCACCCCGCCATCGCCAATCACCACGGCGTGGCGGTGCATGGCGGTGGCCATGCTGCAGGTGATTTGCGCAATCGCGCCGCCGTCGAATTCGATGGTTGCGGCCACGGTCTGATCGACGCCGCTTTGCGTCCATTTTGCCGTTGCCATCGCGCGGATCGGCCGCCTGCCCATCGCCAGACGCACAAAGCTCATCGCATAGGTGCCGGCATCAAGCAGGCCCCCGCCAGCGCGTGCGGGATCGAGGCGAATATTGGCCGGATTGCCGACCGCCGCGCCGTCTGGGGTCACAAGTCGGAAGCCGAACGCGGCTGTTACCAACTGCACTTTGCCTATTGCGCCTTCAGCCAGAAGGGCGCGCACCCGCAAGGTCTGTGGTTGCGACATATAGGGATAGGCCTCAACCACATGGACCCCGTATTGCCGTCCGGCATCGAACATCGCCCGTGCTTCGGCGACCCCCACCGAGAAGGGCTTTTCGCACAATACATGCTTGCCGGCGGCCGCTGCCTTGATGGTCCATTCGGCATGCAGATCGTTCGGCAGCGGGTTGTAGATCGCGTCGATCTCGGGGTCGGCAAGCAACGCTTCGTAAGACCCGTGGAAGCGTGGAATGCCCATTTCGGCGGCAAAGGCGGCAGCCTTGTCGGCACTGCGGCTGGCAATTGCTGCAACTGTTGCGTAGCCCGATCCGGCAAGCCCGTGGATCAGGGAACGGGCGATGTTGGCAGCGCCCAGCACACCGTAACGAACCGGAAGGAAAACAGTCATTGCAACACCTTTCTGATTGGTTCACCGCACGATCTACCCTCGTACTGCGTCGAGGAAGAATTCGATGAACGCTTTTTTTCATGCTATCTCAGTCCGTCAGTAATGGACAGCAAGATCGGCGCCCAACTCCCATGACCAGGGTCACACAATCTGTGGCAATCATTTTCGATGTTGACGGGGTAATCCTCGACTCGCCACACGAACAGGCGTGGCGTGCGGCGTTGGTGGGCTTTGCCGATCCCGCCAGGTTCACCAGCGCATTCTACCAGCGCGTGGTCGCCGGCAAGCCACGCCGCGACGGTGCGATTGCGGCACTGGCGGAACTCGGCGTGCCGAATGCCGCAGCACGCGCAGTGGACTATGCGGCCCACAAGCAGGCCCTGATGCAGGACCTGATCGCGGCAGGATCGTTCACTGTCTACCCCGATGCGTTACGCGCCGTGCATCGCCTGCAAGGCCTGGGTTATGTGCTCGCAGTCGCGTCCTCCTCGAAAAACGCCAATGCCATGCTGGGTAAAATCACTGCCGGCCCAGGCCGCACATTGCGTGAGATGTTCACCGTCAACATCTGCGGTCGCGACTTGCCACACGGCAAGCCCGATCCGGCGATCTTCCTGCTTGCCGCGGCCGAGGCCGGCGTGGCACCGGCGTCCTGCCTGGTGGTGGAAGACGCACCCTCCGGCATTCTGGCCGCCAAGGCCGGTGGCATGGCAGCCCTGGGCATTGCCCGCCATGACGATGCCCCCCCGCTACGCCTGGCCGGTGCCGATCTGGTGGTGGCCGATTTGGACGAATTGGCCGATGATATGGTTCCGGCAATCCTCGCGACCGCACAAGGACAAGGCAACCATGCAGACCGTGTTTGACCCAAACGCCGATCCGGCCTGGCGCCTGGACGTCGTCGGCTACGATCCGTCGCGAGAAAGCGATGTCGAGGCGCGATTGGCGATCGGCAACGGCTTGCTTGGGGTGCGGGCCGCCCGTTCGGTGGGGCGCAGCCCGATGTGGTTGTCGTGGACCCATAACATGGCCGCAACATCCTGGCCGCGCACCTATGTTGCCGGCCTGTTTGATACCCCCGACATCGAACCCCCCGTGCCGGCGCTGATGCCGGCGGCCGATTGGCTGCGGGTCAATATCCGCCTTAACGATTTGCCGGTGCAATTGCGTGCAGCCAACTTGCTGTCCCAGCGCCGTAGCCTGGACATGCGGCGCGGGGCATTGCTCGAAGATATCCTGCTCACCATTGGCCCAGGCCTGGTGGTGCGGATTTCCACCCTGCGGATCGCGTCCCAATCGCAACGGGCAATCGGTCTGCAATTGGTCCGCCTGCAAATTGAAACCGCTGGGGTTGCGGTGTGGCTGGAGGCTAGTTTCGATCAGGCGCTGATGGGCCTGGACATGGAGCAGTTGACCGCCAATCTCGGCGTCTGGGCAACGTGGCAATCGGGCAAGCGTCTGGCGATGGCAGGAGCCGCAGGCCTGACAGTGGCTGATGTAATAGTTGCGCCATCGGATCAGGATAATCTGCAATGGGAATGGAACTGCATCGGCGGCCCGACGCAGGACATATTTCTGTGGCGTCTGGCCGCAGTCGCGCGCAGTGACCGCCGCCAGGATGATCCAGGCCCGGCCGCCCAGGCCGCGCTGGCCATGGCGCAGCGGCGGGGCTGGCAGGAAATCCTCGCCGCACATGTTGCCGCCTGGGCAGACCGGTGGGAGGCCGCCGATATCCGTATCGAAGGCGATCCTGTCGCCCAGCAGGCCTTGCGCTTTGCCATGTATCACCTGATCAGCGCCGCCAACCCGCAGGACGACCATGTCTCCATCGGTGCACGCGGCCTGACCGGAGACAGCTATCTTGGCCATGTCTTTTGGGACACCGAAATCTACGCCCTGCCATTCTATGTCGCAGCCTGGCCGGATGCGGCGCGCAGCCTGATGATGTATCGTTATCGCACCATATCCGGAGCGCGCGCCAAAGCCGCCGCAATGGGCTATCGCGGCGCGATGTATGCCTGGGAATCCGCCGATAGCGGGGTCGAAACCACCCCCGAATTCATCAACGGCGCCGATGGTAAGCCGGTTGCGGTGCTGACCGGCAAGCAGGAGCAGCACATTACCGCCTGTGTCGCCTACGCAGTGTGGCACTATTGGCGGAACAGCGGCGATGACGGCTTTCTGCACGCCGCCGGCGCCGAAATCCTGCTCGAAACCGCGCGCTTCTGGGCCAGTCGCATCACCCAGGATGCGGATGGGCGCGGCCATATAAACGGCGTGATTGGCCCGGACGAGTATCACGAAACCGTCGACGACAACGCCTTCACCAACCAGATGGCGCGTTGGAACATTTTGCGCGGATTGGAAATTGCGAGCCTCCTCGGCGATGTTTGGAAATTGCACTGGGAACCGCTGGCGATGCGGCTGGGCCTGGAGGAGCCTGAGCTGACAGCCTGGCAACAGGCCGCCGACAGCCTGGTCACCGGAATGGACCCCGCCACCGGCCTGATCGAACAATTCGCTGGATTTCATAGCCTGGAAGACATCGACCTCGCGCCCTATGCCGCGCGCCAGGTGCCGATGGATGTCGTGCTCGGGCGCAGCCGCATTCAGCAATCCAAAATCGCCAAACAGGCCGATGTCGTGGCATTGCTGGGTTTGTTGCCGGAAGATTATTCGCCCGCCGTGCAGGCGGTGAATTTCGCCTATTACGAACCGCGCTGCGGCCATGGCAGCTCGCTCAGCCGGGTGATGCACGCCCTGGTGGCAGCCCGGCTTGGCAATGCTGAACTGGCGTTGCGCTACTTCCACGAAAGTGCCGCGATCGATCTGTCCGATGGTGCCGGCGGCAGCGCGGGCGGGGTGCATATCGCAACCCTCGGCGGGCTCTGGCAGGTGGCGGTGCACGGTTTCGCCGGCATCGCCAATGGCGACAACGCGCTGATCATCGCGCCGAACCTGCCGGCAACCTGGCAAAGCCTCGAATTCCTGCTGCGCTGGCAAAGGCGCTGCGTGCGAGTGCGGATTGCCCACATCGCACCGAAAGTGATGGTGACGCTGGTCGATGGCGCGCCAATGCAGGTGGAAATCGGCGGCACCCGACAGGAGCTGCGGGTTGGGGCGCCGGTGGAAGGGTAAGGAAGGTCTTCTTTGTTTGAAAACAAAGAAGCAAAAAAACTTTATGACGTGTTGCCGTGCATCCATCCGCGCCGCCTTTGTCATTGCGAACCCTTGTGAAGCAATCCATCTGGCTTGGTATAATTACGATATCGTAACAAAGTAAGCACAAAGAAACCCCGTCCTTAACCCTCCGAAATTTGAGAAACCGGCACCCCAACCACCCCAGCCGGG
>JANYCX010000182.1 GCA_025360065.1 Acetobacteraceae bacterium
CGACATAGGCGAGGGCGCCCCATTCGGCCCAAAACTCCGCCAATTCGGTAATGTCCCCGCCTGTTTATCGCACCCCTACACTGAGGCCCGCGGGCCGCAGCGGCAAGGCTCAATTTATGAAGATATTGCCATTTGCGGCAAGGTCGCCAGTTCAGGAAACAAGGCGGCCATTGCGGCGTGGTTCGCCGAACACCGCCCACGCTCGGTGATCAGCCCGGTCACCAATCGGGCCGGGGTGACATCGAAGGCAGGATTGGCGGCGGCGCTATCGGCCGGGACCACCCGGATACGCGCCAGCGTTCCATCTTCGGTCGGGCCGGTCATATGGGTGACCTCAGTCGCGGCACGCTCTTCGATCGGGATGTCGCGCACCCCGTCGCTGATCGTCCAATCCACGGTGGTCGATGGGCAGGCGACCCAGAACGGCACCCCATTATCATGGGCCGCGAGCGCCTTGAGGTAGGTGCCGATCTTGTTGGCCACGTCGCCCGTGCGTGTGACCCGGTCAGTGCCGACGATCACCAGATCGACCGCATTATGCTGCATCAGATGCCCGCCAGCATTATCGGCGATCACCGTATGCGGCACGCCATGGCGGCCAAGCTCCCAGGCGGTCAACGCGGCACCCTGATTGCGGGGCCGGGTTTCATCGACCCAGACATGGAGATCAACCCCCTGCATTTCAGCCATATAAATCGGGGCAAGCGCAGTCCCCCAGTCCACAGTCGCGAGCCATCCGGCGTTGCAATGGGTCAGGATATTCACCTGCTTGCCGGTCCGGGCGGCAATATCGGTAATCAGGCCAACGCCATGGCGACCGATTGCCTCGCACTGGGCGGCATCTTCGTCGGCAATCGCAGCGGCTTGCGCGTAAGCGGCAGCAATGCGGTCAGCCTGGGGCACGTGTTGCAGATGGCGGGTCATCCGCGCCATCGCCCAATGCAGGTTCACCGCTGTGGGCCGGGTGGCGCCGAGCATCGCGGCCTGGGCCGCGAGCGCCTGATCGGACGCATCAACCCGCAACCCAAGGCAAAGCCCATAGGCCGCGACCGCGCCGATCAGCGGGGCACCACGCGTTTGCATGCTGCGAATGGCGTGGGCGGCCTGGTCGATTGTGGTCAGTTTAAGGATTTCCAACGCCCAAGGCAGCTTGGTCTGGTCAAAAATATGGACCTGCCAGCCATCGGCGGGATCGACCCAAACGCTGCGATAGTAAGTGCCGTCAATTTTCATGATTTAATCCTGGGCCCGTTGGTGGAGCACGCAGACCAGGGTGAACAACCGACGCGCGGTTTCGAAATCGATTGCCACCTTGCCCTCAAGCCGGCGGGTCATCAAGCTCGCACCTTCGTTGTGCAGTCCGCGCCGTCCCATGTCGATGGCCTGGATGCGGGCCTCACGCCCTTCTTCGACCGCCTTGATGTGGCTTTCGATCAGCATCTGATAATCCCGGATCAGGCCACGAAACGGTCCCATTGCCAGACCGATGGCCTGTAGCGGGGCCTCGGCAAGGTCGCGGATATCGAAGACCAACCGGCCTTCCTGGATTGACAGGCGCAGCGCATAGGGTCCGGCAATGGCAATATTGGCCGGCGCAAAATGGTTTTCGGCCTGCAAATCCGCAACCGCCTGGGCGCGTTCGGCCTCAACCAGCGGTGACAGTCGGGTGAGCGCCTCGCCTTCGAGGGAAATGCGCGCCAGTTTCGCCCGTTCAGGCATTGGTGCGCGGCGCGTCGTCGGGGGTGGCCAGCCCGAGCTTCAACATGGCACCCAACGTCGCACCCTTAATCGGGCGGATCAGCGCGAGCGCCAAGCCGACCGTCAGCGGCAGGAAGATCGCGCTATGGACCCAAAGCGGCGGGGTTTGCGCGCGTTCCAGCCACAGCATCAGCGGGATGATAACGTGGCCGACGATCACAATGGTGAAATAGGGCGGCGCATCATCGGCGCGGATCCGGCCAAGTGCGGTGCCGCAATCCGTGCACTGATCGGCCACGCGTAGGAAACCATTGAAAATGCGGCCCGTGCCGCAAACCGGACAGCGTCCGCGCAATCCGCGTTTCATCATGGTGGCGACCGGCGGAAAATCGGCCACGGGAGGGGCGACCGTTGAAGGTATGGCGTGTTGCATTATCAGCGTTCCTGCACGGCACGGTGGCCGTTTGCTGCACTGCAATAGCCGATATGACGGTCCGATGTCACCAAGTCTTCTGCGTGTTGGCTAAATCACCTGCCGTCGCACGAATTGCCCGCTTCCGGCGGCCGCGTGGATCGCGCTGCCGTCCCAGATCGTCCGGCCCCGCAGGATCGTCGCGGCCACCCGGGCGCGCATCCGCCGTCCGTGATAGGGCGACCAGCGCTGGGACGGTAAATCGACAATGCAGGCTTCGTCGAACACGTAATCCGACCGCTCCAGCACCAGCAGATCGGCGTCGCTGCCTATACGGATTGCGCCCTTCTTTGGATAAAGCCCATGCAACCGCGCTGCCTGTTCGGCGCAGTACAGCGCCATCAGGCAGGGCGACAGGCCGCGTTCGTCGAGCAAGGTGAACATCAAAGGCGCGAAGCTTTGCAGCCCCGGCAACCCGGCACTATTGGCGAAAATATCGGGCGATTGCTTGCGGTCGAGCGGCCACGGCGCGTGATCGGTCGAGACATAGGCGATCTTGCCCGCGACCAGCCTGTCCCACATCCGTTCGACCTCGGCGGCGGTGCGGAACGGCGGGTTGCATTTGCCACGTCCGCCGAGGCGGACCAGATCATCCTCGGTCATGCACAAATACTGAATGCAGGCTTCCCCAGTCGCCTGTCCGCCTTGGGCGCGGAAGCTTTCAGCAATGTCGAAACCGCGCGCGAGCGACGAATGGGCGATGTGGACATGCGCGCCGGTGGCAAGCCCGAGCTCGAAAATCTCCAGATCGGCGAGGGTTTCGGCCAACGGCGGCCTGGTACGCGCGTGCCAGATTGCGTCAGTATGGCCAGCGGCGCGGGCTTGCTCGGTCAGCCGTTCCACCAGTTCCTGGTCTTCGTTATGGATCGCCACCGGCAGCCCGGTCTTGGCGATCTCGGCGAAGGCGGCCAGCATCGTCGGATGGTCGATGCGCGGAAAGCGCACCGGATCATATTCGTAGGTCGACAGCTTGAAGGCCGAAATCCCGGCAGCCGCGAGCCCGGCAATTTCATCCAGCCCGCCCGATTTGGCGATCGTGCCGTACAACGCCATGTCAACATGGGCGAATTTCCCGACCGCGGCGATCTTGTCGGCCAATACGGAAACCGACGTCACTGCCTGCGGGACATCGTAGGGCATATCGACGATTGTGGTGACGCCACCCGCGGCTGCACTGCGGGTCGCGCCCTCGATCCCGGGCCAGCCAAGCGATGATGAGGTGTGCATGTGTCCGTCCACCAACCCCGGCAGGATCAGCCTGCCGCGATGATCGACCGTTTGCTGGGCCAGTGGCGGGATGCCCTGGCCGATGGCGGCAATGGTCTCCCCGCGCACCGCAACATAGCCGTCGCGCAAGATTTCGGTGCCGGTTACAATGTCGCCAAGGAAGACATGATCGAACGGGACGGACATGGTGCTGCGCCTGCATTGCGGTGGATGCGCTTGCCCCAGGGCAGGCGCAGAACTAGGAAGCATTGACGGCCACGCCAACCAGGCACCGCCCCGATATTTTGTTTCAATGATCCGAGGAAATCCAGCATGAAATTGCATGAGGTGAAAGTCTATCCGTCGAAGGTGCATTTGCCGCGCGAAGACCAACTGGCCTGGAAGATCGCCGGCGTTGCCGCCGATCCGGTCGCGGTGCCCCAGGCAACCGAAGACATGATCGTCAATCGGATCATCGACAACGCCTCGGTCGCCATTGCCGCGATCAATCGCCGACCTGTTACGTCTGCCCGTGGCATGGCGCTCGGGCACGCCCGCGCCGGTGGGGCCACCGTGTTCGGGGTTGATTCCGCGCAGCGCTTCAGCCCGGAATGGGCTGCCTGGGCGAACGGCACGGCGGTGCGTGAACTCGATATGCACGACACGTTTCTTGCGGCTGATTATTCGCATCCCGGCGACAACATCCCGCCGATCCTCGCGGTTGGCCAGATCATGGGCAAGTCGGGCGCCGATCTGATCCGTGGCCTCGCCACCGGCTACGAAATCCATATCGATCTGGTGCGGGCGATCTGCCTGCATGAACGCAAGATCGATCATATCGCCCATCTGTGCCCGGCCCAGGCCGCCGGCATCGGCACCAT
>JANYCX010000217.1 GCA_025360065.1 Acetobacteraceae bacterium
ATAAACGTATACCGGATATGCAAAATGTAACGATCATCTGAGTTGATGACGAACGAGGGGATCGGCATTTTTCGGGTTTCAAGCGTACGGAGCATTTTATAGATTGCGCTTTGTGCAGATATTCTGCTGACACTTCTTACTGGTACGAAAAAAATTATATTTACGGGAGACTGTCAATGATGAAGACAAAAAATACTCTTTGTACGCTGTTATTGGCACTATTCGGCATGAATTTAGCCAACCCAGCCACTGCTTCGATTATCTCCTCGTCATTTAGTGGCACCATAGTCCACAGCAGCGACGCCCATGGCTATTTTGGCACCGCCGGGACTAGCATGGTCGGCATCTCAATCTTTGGCACTTATAGTTTTAACACCGCGACCCTGACCGACGCCACGACGACAGGATATAATATTCTTGCCGACTACAATCACGGTCCATACCCTCAGACTATATCACTCAGCGTTACCATCAATGGAATTACAATATCAGCGGACTCACGTGGCAATGGTGCGATCGTGCAGTGGGCTCGTGACGCAACCCATGTGAACGACAATCTCCGCGCCGAACCCAGAAGCGGTGATCCGTCGCCTAGTGCTGATATTCTGCTGTATCTGGTCTCCCATGGCGGGTTTGTTCAGGGCCAAGGATTTACTGCGCCATTTTCGCTGGAGACCAATTCCGCTTACGAAGGAATTGCGATCATCGCGCCAGTCGGTGGCGGGGCAGGGTTTGACACTTTGTACTTCACCCAAGCCGCCCAGGTGAGTGCGCCGGAACCTGTTTCGCTGGCAATATTGGGGATCGGCGTTGCAGGCATTCTGACGATTTCCCGGCGTGCGCGCCCTCCGATCAGCAGATTGGCCTAGCCCCGCTTTTACGCCGGGATGCAGCGCCGACAATCAGGCCGCCCGCCACCACCAGCGTGGCGGCGGCCAGCGTTGCGAACGTCAGGGTGGTGAACCCAGCAATGCCAAGAATGATGGTCGAAGCCACCGGCGTGGCATAGGCCAACGTGCCCAGCAAACGCGGGTCGCCGCGCTTCATGCCGATGTCCCAGAGGAAAAACGCGCCCCCGACCGGGCCAATGCCAAGCAGCAGCACGCTCACCAGCGCCGGCATATCCGGGATCACGGTCGGCTCAAAAGCAAAATGGGCACAGGTGGCGAGCACCGCACTTGCGCCGCAAAACCCGACCACGGCGCCGGTCGGCACCGACGCGAGCCGGCGCGACAGCACCGAGTAGAGCGCCCAGATCACCGCCGCCGCCAAGGCGCAGCCATAGCCGAACAACGCCCCCGCCGAAAAATCGGCATTGCGCACCAACAGCACCAGGCAGCCGGCAAGTCCGGTCAGCACGCCGGCAATGTGCCAGCGCGACAAAGGCAGCCCCAGGATCGGCGCAGAAAATACCACGATCAGAAGCGGCCAGGCATAGTTGATCAAATTGGCCTCGGCGGCCGGCGCGGTGGCGAGCGCGGCGAAATAGCAGGCATGGTAGCCGAACAAGCCGCCAACGCCGTGCAACCACGCGACCGGCTTTTGCCGCAGGACCGCGAGTTCGCCGCGCGCTGTCAGGATCGCGGCGCCGAGCAGCGCCGAAACCGCAAAGCTCATCGCGGTAATCTGCAAGGGCGGGATGCTGGCTGCCCCGCGCGACAGCACCGCCAGCAGTGACCAGATGGCGATGGCGCCAACGCCGGCGAAATTCGCCATCAACGTTCCGCGCGCGGATCAAACGCGCTTTGCAGCCCGTCACCAAGGAAGTTCACCGCAATCACCGTGATCAGGATCAGCAGGCCGGGATAGACCGCGAGCGCCGGGGCGTTGATGACCATATCTTGCGCGTTGCTCAGCATGTTGCCCCAGCTCGGGGTGGGCGGCACGATGCCGAAGCCGAGGAAGCTGAGGGTGCTTTCGAGCAGGATCACCCGCCCAACCGTGAGGGTGAAGGCGACGATCACCGGCGTTGCGATATTGGGCAGGATATGGCTTGCCATGGTGTAGCCGGCCCCTGCCCCGCTGGCGCGTGCGGACCGGACGAAATCGCGTTCCTTCAGCGCGAGCGTCGCCGCACGGACCAGCCGCGCGATGGCGGTCCAGTCAACAATGGCGACCACCACCACAATGCGCCAGAACCCGACCGCGCCAGAATTGGCGAAGTCGCGGCTGAAGCCGAGCTTGGTAAGGTCAATGGCGCCCATCACGATCACCAGCGGCAGCAGCGGCAGCGCGATCATGCCATCGGTGAACCGCATCAGCACCGCATCGGTGCGCCCGCCGAAATACCCCGCCAGGATGCCGATGCACAGCCCCAGCACACCGCCCACGGCGGTCGCCAGCAGCCCGACCAGCAGCGACATCTGCCCGCCCACCATCAGCCTGATCAGCACGTCGCGCCCGGCATCGTCGGTGCCCAGCCAATGCTGCGCCGAAGGCGGCTCGAAGCGCGACAGCAGGTCGGTGACATCGGGATCGATGCCGAGGAAATACTGCATCGGAAACGCCGCCAGGGTGAACAGCACCAGCAGCACCAGCACGCTCAGGCTGATCATCCCCGCCC
>JANYCX010000229.1 GCA_025360065.1 Acetobacteraceae bacterium
TCCGGACAGGCGCGCCGCCGCCAGCACCAGCGGATTGAGCACCCCATCCGGCGTCGGCACACACATCGCAACCCGGCCGACGCCTGCCACCCGTGCCGGCAAGGCGTTCATCAGCACCGATGACGGATAGGCCGCCTTGCCGCCCGGCACATATAGCCCGACCGCATCAAGTGCCCCCCAGCGCATCCCCAAGGTCAGCCCCTCGGCGTCGGTCATGCGCAAATCGCTGGGCATCTGCGCGCGATGAAACGCCTCAATCCGACTGGCCGCGATTTTGAGTGCCGTCATCAGCGTTTGCGGCACCTCGGCGATCGCTGCCGAAACCTCGCTTTCGGTGATCCGCAGCCGATCCGGCGTAATCGCCATCCGATCAAACCGTGCGGTAAAGTCACACAACGCCGCGTCGCCGCGCCGGCGAACGTCGGCGATGATCGCGGCAACCGGGGCATCCACCCGCGTTGTTGTGTCTCGGGCCTGATCGAGCAAGGCCGCAAAGCCCTGTTCAAAATCCGCGTCCCGAGTGTCGAGCCGCTTCACGCCGATAACGCCGCACGGAAGCGCGCAATCAAGGCGCCAATCACCTCCGGCCTGGTCTTCAACGCGGTCCGGTTGACGATCAGCCGGCTGGTCACAACAGGGATGATCACCTCGGTTTCTACCAGCCCGTTGGCCTTTAGCGTGCTGCCAGTCGCCACCAGATCGACAATCACCCGGCTCAACCCCAGCTTCGGCGCCAGTTCCATCGCGCCATTCAAATGCACGATTTCCGCCTGCACCCCGCGCGCCGCGTAATGCTTGCGCGCGATATTGGGGTATTTGCTCGCCACCCTGATCCGCGACCAGCTGCTCGGGTCATCGCAGCCAACGGTCTCGATCGGCTCGGCCACCGACACCCGGCAGCGCCCGATGCCAAGATCGAGCGGCGCGTAAATTTCCTCGTAGTCAAACTCCGCCAACACGTCCGACCCGCAAATCCCGATTTCCGCCGCGCCGAACGCCACGAACGTCGCGACATCGAAACTCCGCACCCGGATGACATCGAGCCCCGGGTCGTTGGTCGCAAAGCGCAGATGTCGACCGTCTTCATTATCGTAGCCGGCTCGCGGCGCAATGCCGGCACACGCGAGCAAAGGGGCACATTCCGACAGAATGCGGCCTTTCGGCAACGCCAGGATAACCGGTTTGGAACCGCCATCGGGCGTGAGGCTGGCTTGTTTGAAAACGACGCTCATGGCCCCGGCTGATACCCCTTCATCCGCACCGGCGAAAGCCTCAGCGCGACAGACGTTCTATGTCCGCCCCGCACGCCGCCAGCTTTTGCTCAAGCGCCTCATACCCGCGATCGAGGTGATGCAGGCCGTCAATCACCGTGTCGCCGCGTGCCGCAAGCCCGGCCAGGATCAGGCAGAACCCGGCGCGCAAATCGGTCGCCAGCACCTGGGCGCCGGATAATTGCCCCACCCCGCGCACGATCGCCGAGGTGCCATGCACATTGATCCGCGCCCCAAGCCGGCGCAGTTCGGCAACATGCTGGAAGCGGTTTTCAAAAATCGTTTCAGTGACCATCGACGCACCGTCGGCCACTGACAGCACCGCCATGAACTGCGCCTGCATGTCGGTCGGAAAGCCGGGATAGGGTTCGGTGATGATATCGACGCCGCGCAAGCCGGCCAGCCGCCGCACCCGCACCCCGCCCTCGCCCGGGCTCACCTCGACCCCGATTTCAGTGAGCGCGCGTACCACCGCACCAAGATGGTCAAGCCGTGCGTGGCGCAAAAACACCTCCCCCCCGGTGATCGCGGCTGCACAGGCATAGGTCCCGGTTTCGATCCGGTCGGCGACAATGGCATGGGTGGCGCCATGCAGCGTCGCCACGCCCTCGATGGTCACCGTCCCGCCGCCAATTCCGGCAATCCGTGCCCCCATCGCCACCAGGCAATCGCACAGATCGGTGATCTCCGGCTCCTGCGCCGCATTGGCCAGCACGGTTGTGCCCTTCGCCAGGGTCGCGGCCAGAATGATGTTCTCGGTCGCGCCGACGGATGCAAACGGCAGCACAATCGTCGCACCCTTCAAGCCCTGCGGCGCCTGGCCGTGCACATAGCCGCCTTCGAGGCGAAATTTCGCCCCCATCTGCTCCAGCCCCTTCAGATGCAGATCAATCGGCCGCGACCCGATATCGCAACCGCCCGGCAGGCTGACCTGGGCTTCACCGGCCCGCGCCATCAACGGCCCCAGCACCAGGATCGAGGCCCGCATTTCCTTGACGATGTCATAGGGCGCGCGGGTATTGCTGATCGTCCCGCCGAGCGACAACATCCGCCCCTCGGCGTCCACTGGCTCGACGGTGATGCCGTGCTGGGACAGCAACAACCGCATGGTCTTGATGTCATGCAGTCGCGGCACGTTGGTCAGGATCAGGCGGTCATCGGTCAGCAAACCGGCCGCCATCAGCGGCAGTGCCGCGTTCTTGGCGCCGCTGATCGCGATCTCGCCAGATAGCGCCCGTCCGCCACGAATTCGAATTTTGTCCATGGCCTTTCTTACCAGACCTCGGTCGCGTCGGGGAAGGGACGGCAAAATTCCACGCCTGTTGTGGAGTTAGTTACGATATCGTAATGAAATAGACGCAGCAATCCCGGACCGTCAAACATAGAAAAATCGACCGTCCGGCCCTAGCACCAACCCGGCCGGCACAGGCGCGGGGGCAAGCGCGGGGGCAAGGGCGGGGGCGACTGGCCGCACTGCACGGCGCGCGCCCGCCCTGGCCACCGTGACCCCAACCCCCAACATCCGATAAAGCGGTCGAAGGATGCGCCCGGCCTGCGGTACCGCGGCCAGAAACGCCACCATCTCCGCCTCGGTCAGCGCATGGGCCAGTTGCGTTCCGTACGCCCGTGCCTCCCAAACCTCGGCCGCCAACCATCCCGCAGCCGTTGGGTAGCCCCGCCGCACGCCCGCCGCACGCTGAAGCCCTGCCCGGGACGGGTGGCGCGCCTTGGGCAGCTTGCCCGCCCGCCACAGCGCCACCAGCCGTTCCAACCGCGCCGCCATCCGCGACACGCGCCCCCACACCAGCACCAGTAATGCTGTCAACGCTGGCTCGCG
The DNA here is from genome assembly GCA_025360065.1 of Acetobacteraceae bacterium. Classification (GTDB taxonomy): domain Bacteria; phylum Pseudomonadota; class Alphaproteobacteria; order Acetobacterales; family Acetobacteraceae; genus CAITOL01. The sequence goes on from JANYCX010000229.1 coordinate 3,109, forward strand.
CGCTGCAACCACTGCAATCGCCGCCTTTAGATTGATGAAAATGATAGAAAAATTGCTCATTGAAAATATTTATAATAACATTTCGAAAAATGTCAAGCCAATAATACCACTTCCCACGACTTAGTACCGATGCGCCCAGTCCCTCAATCCGATTGTCATTATTCTCCACGGCTGATCGATAAGTTTGTTCCAGGCATGGCAGCAGTGGTCGACAATGTCGTCGTATGACGGAAAGATCCGG
>JANYCX010000231.1 GCA_025360065.1 Acetobacteraceae bacterium
CATCGCGGCCCGGATGGCGATGGCTTCCACACCGAACCCGGCCTCGGCCTTGGCCATCGCCGCCTCGCCATCATTGATCCGACAGGCGGTGAGCAGCCGATGTTCAACGAAGACGGCTCGGTCGTCATCGTGTTCAACGGCATGATCTATAATTACCGCGAATTGATGGTGGAATTACAGGCACTCGGGCATGTCTTCCGCACCAAATGCGACACCGAAACCATCATCCACGCCTGGGAGGAATGGGGTACCGATTGCCTCGGTCGCTTGCATGGTTTCTTCGCGTTCGCCCTGTGGGACCGCAACCGCCAGTCGCTGTTCCTCGCCCGTGACCGGCTCGGCAAAAAGCCACTGCACTATGCGTTCACACAGGATGGTGACTTCGCGTTTGCCTCCGAAATTGGCGCCCTCGCCGCCGTACCGGGCATTGATCGTCGCATGGTGCCGGAAGCGATCGAGGATTTTTTTACTTACGGCTACATCCCCGATCCGCTGACGATCTATACCGGCATTCTAAAGCTCCCGGCGGCGCATTGCCTGTTATTGCAACGCGGCATGCCCATCGCCAAACCACGTTGCTACTGGCGGCCACGCACCGATGGCCTGGCAATTGACGAAGCTGCCGCAGGCGCCGCCCTCGTCGATCGCCTTCGCGACAGCGTTAGCCAGCGCCTGATCGCCGATGTTCCGGTCGGCGCGTTCCTGTCGGGCGGCGTTGATTCGAGCGCCGTCGTCGCCTTGGCCGCCCAACAACGCATCCTGCCGCTCGACACCTTCACTATCGGCTTCGGCGGCGTTCAGGACGAGCGCCCTTACGCCAACTTGGTCGCCGCGCGCTACGGCACAATCCAGCACAGCGAGGCTGCGACGATGGACATCATCGATGCCGCCCGCGACCAGGGTCGGGTGTTCGGCGAACCGTTCGGCGATACCTCATCAGTGCCGACAAACCGCGTCTGTGCGCTCGCCCGCCGGCACGCGAAAGTGGCGATATCGGGCGATGGCGGCGATGAGGTTTTCGGCGGCTATCGGCGCTATCAATGGCACCGGATGACCGAAGCGGTGCGCGCCTATCTGCCGGCACCGCTCCGCCGCGGCGTGCTCGGCGGCCTCGCGCGCATCTACCCTAAGATGGACTGGGCGCCGCGCTGGCTGCGGGCGAAATACACCCTCACCGAATTGAGCCTCGATTCGGCGCTCGGCTATTTTCGTATGTTCACCAAAGTCCATGCCGATCAGCGCCGCGCCTTGTTCAGCCCGGCGCTTAACGCGCAGATCGATGGCTACGACCCCGGTGCCCGCATTGCTGATCTGATGGAAAATGTCGGCACCGACGACGCGCTCAGGGCCGCGCAATTCGTTGACATCAACACCTATCTGGTCGGCGACATCCTGACCAAGGTGGATCGTGCCTCGATGGCCAATTCGCTCGAGGTCCGTGCCCCGTTTCTTGATACTGACCTGCTTGAATTCGGTCTGTCCCTCCCCGCCGATCTCAAGCTGCGCGGCGCGGAGGGCAAATTCATCCTCAAGCGCGCAATGGAACCCTATTTGCCGCGTGAAGTGCTTTATCGCACCAAACAAGGCTTCGCGACCTCACCGGCCGCGACGTTCCGCACCGATGCCGGTCGATTGCGGCAACATCTACTCGGCGACGCGATGCGTGATTGCGGCCTGTTTCGTGTCGATCATATCGCAACGTTAGTCGACCAGCACGAAAACCATGCCTACGACCACAGCCATGTTCTGGGATTGTTGCTGGTGTTTGAAGGGTTCCTGGCGTTGCCTGGACCGGCAGAGAAACCGGCGTTTGACTATGCCAGTGCCTGAGCTGCCGGATCTCACCACACCACCCAAGCCATCCATTCTGGCACGCACTGCCCGCGGCGTCGGTTGGATTTTCGCGTTCCGGGCGGTAACCCGGGTCATCGGCACCGCCAGCACGTTCATTCTGGCGATGCTGTTGTTGCCGGTTGATTTCGGCATCGCGGCGCTGGGCACGATATTTCTCCAATCAGTTGAAATTCTATCCTATGTCGGGGTTGAAGATGCGCTGGTACGCGAGAAAAATCCGGACCGCGCTTTGTATGACACGGGATTCACCATCAATCTCCTGCGTGGCGTGTTGATGGCGCTCGTTCTGGGCGGATTGGCCGTGCCCGTTGCCGATTTTTATCATTCACCGCAACTGATCAACGTTATGCTGATGCTTGCGCTGGCGGCTCTGCTGGATGCCTGCGGCAATATTGGCATGGTCGATTACCGGCGAAATTTTGAATTCGACCGTGAATTCATCTGGCTCACAGTGCCACGGCTAGTCCAGGTCGGCCTTATGATCGCGTGCGCAATCATCTTCCGCAGCTACTGGGCCCTGATTATCGGGTTCGTCGCGTTGCGGTTGGTCAAGCTTTGGCTTGGCTATTACCTGCATCCGTACCGACCGCGGCTGACCCTGGTCGCATGGCGGCATTTGCTTGGGTATTCGTCCTGGAGTTGGGCGGTTTCGATGGCGATCCTGATGCGCGAAAAAGCCCCCACAGCCCTCATTGGGCGGCTGCTTGAACCCCAATATGTCGGGATGTTCACCATCGGCAGCGATCTGGCTGGTTTGCCGGTGTCAGAACTGGTCGCCCCGGCATCGCGCGCTGCCTTTTCGGGGTTCTCGGCGGGGCGGCATGAAGGCGCCGAAGCGGCGGGGATCTACCTCAATGTCGTATCCGTGCTTGCCGCCATAACTTTGCCTGCCGGATTAGGGCTGTCCATGGTAGCCGACGCGTTGGTCCGGCTCGCGCTCGGGCCGACCTGGCTAGAAACCGTGCCGTTGATCGAGCTTTTGGGCCTGCACGCGTCGATCGCCGTCTATGGTTATCTGGGGTGGACGCTGTTTTTTGCCCATGGCCGCCTGGGCTTGGTGTTCGGCATCACAGTGGTGAGCGCGATCGTCAGGACCGTGCTCCTGGTAATCCTGTTGCCGCATTATGGTTTGATTGGAGCGGCAATCGCGATCCTGGCATCGGCTTTGTTCGAAGATATGGCCTACGTTCAATCCGTGCGATACTATTTTTCCATCAGCTATACCATTTTGTTGGCACGCAACTGGCGGTTGTTTGCCGCGACCGGAATGATGGGTGCGCTCATGTATTGCACCGGCTTGGGTTGGGCGACGGCAACCGGCAGCCGTGTCGATCTGCTGTGGCATCTCAGCCTGGTGGTTCCGACCGGCGCACTCGTTTACGCCGCAAGCCTGCTGGCGTTTTGGACAGTCGCCGGCAAACCTGCGGGCCCCGAGGCTGATATGCTGGCCTATGTCTGCCGCCGAATGTCGCGTCGCTAAATGGGGGACGACCCGAGGCGCCTGGTGCTGACAGTGTTCCCAAGCTTTGCGGTGGGCGGCGCACAGGCCCGCTTTGCCAGTATCGCCAATCACTACAACGACCGCTTTCGCCATTGTGTGATCGCCCTGAACGGCGATATTTCCTGTCGCGAGCGTATCGCCTCAACCGTGCACATCGACTATCCGACCATCGCCCTCAATAAGGGCGACACGTTCGGTAATCGCGGTATTTTCCGCCGCTATTTGCGCGAAACCAAACCGGATGTGTTGGTAACCTGCAATTTCGGCAGCTTCGACTGGATTCTTGCCAACACGCCGAAACTGATGCGACATATCCATATTGAAGATGGGTTCGGCCCAGATGAGCGGGTGCGGCAGATCCCGCGTCGGGTCTGGCTGCGGCGGTTGTTGCTGCGGCGCAGTCCGGTTATCCTGCCGTCGCGCAACTTGCTGGCAATTGCCGCCAATGTCTGGCGATTGCCCCAGAAGAACTTGCACTATATCCCGAATGGCATCGACTTGGCCCACTTTGGCACATCCGTGCCGGAAACGCGGTGGCCCTGCAATGTTGGCCCAGTGATTGGAACGGTTGCGGCTTTGCGGGCGGAGAAAAACCTTGCTCGCCTGGTCCGCGCCTTTGCGTTGGTGGCGCGTGCAACACAGTGCCATCTGGCGATCATCGGTGACGGTCCGGATCGCGCGATGCTGCAAGCCCTGGCAGCCGAGCTTGGGGTTTCCGATCGCGTCACCTTCACCGGGCATGTCAGCGCCCCGCAGGGGCTTTATCGCGGGATGGATATCTACGCGCTGTCGTCGGACACCGAACAAATGCCGATGACAGTGCTCGAAGCAATGGCATCTGGCCTGCCAGTTGCCGGCACGGCTGTCGGCGATGTCGCCAGCATGGTGGCCGATGAAAACCGCCGCTTCATCGTCCCGCTTTCGGATGACGCGCTCGCTGCGAGCCTGCGAGGATTGGTCGATGATCGGGCGTTGCGGACGGCGCTAGGCGCCGCAAATCGGATCAAAGTGGTTCAAGACTACGACCAGCAGGTCATGTTTGACGCCTACGCCGCACTGTTCGACGGGCTACCTGTTCGCCCCGGGCACCCATTGCACTTCCTCCCCGACAGTCACGTTTAAGTGCCGGCTCAGCACAAATAAATGGTCCGACAGACGGTTGAGGTAGCGCACCACCGCAGGATTGACCACTTCGATATGCGATAGCGCCACAACCATCCGTTCCGCCCGCCGCGTCACCGTGCGGGCGAGATGGGCGTGGGCCGCCCCGGCGCAACCTCCGGGCAACACGAAGCTTTTCAATGCTGGCAGGTCGGCATTCATCGCCGCCACTTCTTCTTCGAGCCGGACAGACGGCGCATCAGTCAGCCGCAACCCGTCGCCCATTTCCCCTGGCACGCAGAGATCGGCGCCGATATCGAAGAGATCATTTTGGATGCGGGCGAGCATTGCGTCAGTCAGGCCATCGCAGTGCAGGCGCAACATCCCGATCGTCGCGTTGGCTTCATCGACGGTGCCATAGGCATCCACCCGCAGCGCGTCCTTCGGCACCCGGCTGCCATCGCCGAGTGAGGTTTGCCCCGCGTCGCCGCCACGGGTGATGATGCGATCAAGACGGACCATGTCAGGGTGCCTCCAGGACAAAAATAAATCGCTGCTCCCGAATATCCGCCACGGGATTTCCATCAAGCAGCGCGGGTTTGAAGCGATAGGTTTTCACAACCCAGCTTTGGGCGGTCAAGTCGAGTAACGGATAGCCGGACGATTGAACGATCTCCGCCGACAGCACTGTACCATTCGACCCTACCTGCATGCGTAAAACAACCTCGCCTTGCATTCCGCGACTTTGGGCATAGGCGGGATAAGGTGGTAGGCCATTGGTCGCTTCGGGTTGTGACGGTCGTTTACCATCACGCAACACGGACTGCCCGACGCCGTCGCCCAACCGAACTTCAAGTTCAGCTTTGGATTGCGGCGGCGCTGGCGCGGAAGGTGCCGGAGCAGGTTGTAATGGACGCTGCGCTGGCAGATCAGCCCGTCGGGCGGGTTGGGTCTGGGGCGGCAATACGGATTTGCTTGGCAGTTGGATCGGCGCGAGCCCGTGTTGCGGACCAGCCGTTTCCGGCGCGACCGCCACGACGTCGGGTTGAACAGGCGGTGATTCGGGCACCAGGGGTGCCGCGTCAGTTGCGCTCCTCGGAGGCTTGGCAGGCTGATCATTTTGCGTCGTCGCGTCGTCCTTGGTCGCGCTCTGTCCAGGCGGCGGTGATGCCGTATGGGGAGGCACCGCAGATTCTTCGCCTTGCGTGCCGCCACCTGGCGGATCTTCGGCAGAGGAACCGGGATTAGACCGGTGGCCCTCTCCGTGTTCAAGTTCAATGTCAACATGTGGAGGCTCTGGTAGTGTCGGAACCGCAGACAGTCCGGCCAGGACGAACAGCAACACTCCAGTAAGGATGTGCGCCACCGCGGAAACTGCCAACCCAGCTTTCATTCCGAGCCCGGTGCCAGCAGACGCGGGCGGCGATCAATCCCCAGGGGCAGACCAAATGCCGCGGCAGCGATCGGCATTGCCTCCTCTGGGGGGGCATCGGCAACGATCCGACCGCGCTGTAAGACTACCATCCGGTTCGCGTAATCGCGGACCATATCAAGCGCGTGCAGCACCACGACAACCGTCCCGCCGTTGCGCGCAAACCCCGCCAGCAGCGCCATGATCCTGTGGGCGGCATCGGGGTCAAGATCGGCGGTGGGTTCGTCGAGCAGCAAGACCTTGGCTTCGGTTGCCATCACGCGGGCGAGCATGGCGCGGCGTGCTTGTCCGCCGGAAATACGGTCGATGCGGGCGTTCCGCAAGTCCATCACCCCACATAATCGCATGGCGCGGGCGACGGCCTCGTGGTTAGCGTCGCCATGCGGCAATCGGCCAAGTGCGACCACTTCACCTACCGTTAACCCCCAGGCGCTGCGCGCGCCTTGCGGCAGATAGGCAACCTGGCGCGAATCCGGTGCCGGTATGCCTGGCAAAAGACCGGCGAGTGCCCGGAGCAAAGTGGTCTTGCCAGCCCCGTTCGGTCCACATAGCGCGACCATTTCCCCGGACCGCGCCTGGAATGTGATGTCATATAGCACCGCCGCCCCGCCAAGCGCGATGCGGCTGGCATTCAATGCGATCATGGTGCGACTTTGCGGGCGATGCGGATCAGGAACGGCGCGCCCAGCAGGGCGGTCAACACCCCCAAGGGCGGTTCCTGCGCCAACGGCAACAGCATTGGGCCTGCGCGGGCCAACAAATCTGCGCCCAATAGCAAAGCCGCCCCGGCAAAGACTGACGCCCCTAACAGCCCCGACGGACGTTCCCCCAGCCAGGGCCGCAATAAATGCGGCACCACCAGTCCGACAAATCCCACGCTGCCGGCAATTGCGGTGCCGCCGCCAACCACCAGCGCAGTCCCCAACGCCGCCCAGCGCAAGGTATGCCCGACCGGCCGCCCGAGGCTGCGCGCGACATCCTCGCCCAGGCTCAGCGCATCAAGTCCCGGCCCGAGCCGCAACAGGATAACTGCCCCCACCAGGATCGGCGGGGCGGCAAGTGCCAGATGGCCCAGGCTGCGATCTTGCAAGCCACCCATCAGCCAGAAGGTGACTTCGGCGAGCGCGAACGGATTGGGTGCCAAAGTCAGTGCAAGGGTCAGCAAGGCGGCCGCCAAAGCCGAAATCGCCACCCCGGCCAGGATCAACGCCGGTCCCGAGGGCGCGCGGCCCGCCAGTGCAAACAGGGCGAAACATGCCAACCCCGCGCCCAACAGCCCCCCTATCGGCAAGGCCGGCGCGAACATTGCCGACATCCCCCAATAAAACGCCAGCATGCCGCCCAATGCCGCCCCGCCGCCAATGCCGAGCAGCCCGGGGTCGGCGAGGGGATTGCGCAGTCCGCCTTGCAGCACAGCGCCTGACAAACCCAAACCCGCACCTATCAGCGCCGCAAGCAGCGTGCGCGGCAGACGCAGCTCGATCAAAATTTCCCGGCTTGGCCAGCCCAACCCGCTAGCGCCGAGCAGCAATCCGGCGATCATCAACATTCCCAGCAATGCCGCCAGTATGCGGATCATCGCGTCAACATCGTCACAGCATCCGCCGTCCAGGGTCCGCCGCATAACAGTAAGGCCGGCGGCAGGCGATGGGTTGGAATCCCAACTACAACGGGATGGCGGAGAAAGTCGGTGGCGAGCGACGGGTAGCTTGGCGTATCGGCCATCACCAGCAGTTTGGGACGCCGTGTCGCAATGTCTTCAAGGGTCATGCGGGCGGTGGGTGCAACGTTACGCAAGCCCGCGGCAACCATGATTGCATCGGTCAGTGACCCGACCTGGCCAGTATAGCCGCGCGGTTGCAGCAACACGGCGTCAACCGATTGGCGCGCCGGGACGGCGGCAAGAACCGCGTCCATTTGGGCAAGCAATTGCCCGGCGCGAGCATCGGCCCCGAGCAAATGGCCTAGTCGGTTGGTTTCAGCCCGAATCGCGGCAAAATCTTGCGGCAGGTTGCCGCGCACCACGCGGGTGCCGTGCCGCTCCAGCGCGGCAAGCGTCGACTGCGCACCCCAGTTCGCGGCCAGTACCAGATCGGGCGCCAGCGCCAAAACCGCTTCCGCATCAGCCTGCACCCAGGGGTGGGATTGCGCGGCCTTGGCGAAGACCGACAAGGTCGGGTCGCGCGCCAGAAAGCTCAACGCCGCAATCCGTTCCGGGGCGAGCGCCAGCAGGAACTGGTCGGTACAGAGATTGAGCGAAACCACGCCTTTGGCCTGGGCCGAGGTACAAAGCAGCAGCAAAACCAGCAAAGCGCGGGTCACAGCACCAGCACGCCGCGATGTTTGGCTTTGCCTTCGGGTTCGACATGGATGGTAATCATCAACCCATCCATTTCGGCTTTCAAAGCGGCCTCGACCCGGTCGCAAATTTCATGCGCCGCCGCCACACTCATGTCGCCTGGCACCACCAGATGGAATTCCAGAAACGTCAGCCGTCCGGCATGGCGGGTGCGCAGATCATGCGCCTCAATCGCGCCGGCGGCGTGCTGGCCAACCAAGGCGCGAATGCGCTCGACGATGGCGCTGGCCGGCGCGGTGTCCATCAGGCCGCCGACCGAATCGCGGATAACAAAGCTGCCGGCAACCAGCACGTAGACCCCGGTGATCGCCGCGGCCATCGGGTCGAGCCATTGCAGCCCGGTCAGCCGAATCAACCCCAGCCCTGTCAGTACGCCAACGGATGTGACGACGTCGGCTAAGATATGATGGGCGTCCGCGCGCAGGGCTGGCGACCGCAGGGCCTTGCCGCGCGCCAGCAGGAACCAAGCCCAGGCCAGGTTCAGCATCGTCGATGCCGCGTTCAACGCGGCCCCCACGCCCATCGCCTCGATCGGGCGCGGATCGAGATAGGTCTGCCAAGCGTGTTGCATGATGATCAAAGCCGCCACCACGATCAGCACGCCCTCGATCACGGCTGCAAAAAATTCTGCCTTGTCATGCCCATAAGGATGTTCGGCATCGGCCGGCTTGGCGGCAAGGCGCAAGGCCATGAAGGCAACGGCGGCGGCCACGACATTAACTACGGTTTCGGCAGCGTCAGAAAACAGCGCCGCACTGGCGGTCACCCACCAGGCCGCCAGCTTCATCGCCAGCACAACACTGCCAACGGCAATGCTGCCCAGGGCCAGGCGTTCGGCTTGGGTCACGCGCAATCCTCAGGTTCGATCGTCGCGCGGTCTACCAAACCAAAGCGATGCCGTCACGCGTTCCGATCAGGGAAATAATTTCCCCGCAGTCCATCCTGTGGCGGTGCGGGTGAAAGTCGTGCGTTCATGCAGCCGAAACGGCATGTCCTGCCAGAACTCGAACCATGATGGCACCACCCGATAGCCGGACCAGTGCGGCGGTCGCGGAACCGCCTCGCCCGGGTATAGCGCGTCGAATTCATCGATCCGAGTTTGCAGCATGTCGCGGTTGGCCAACGGGGCGGACTGAATTGATGCCCAGGCGCCAAGGCGAGAATTGCGCGGCCGGGAATTGAAGTAGGCGTCGGCCTCGGTGGCGGTAACCGTTTCCACTCGGCCTTCGATGCGGAGCTGCTGGAGGCTCGACTTCCAGTGGAACAGCAGCGCCGCGTTTTGATTGGCCGCAAGTTCATGGCCCTTGCGGCTGGTGCTGTTAGTGTAGAACACGAAACCGTTTGCGTCCCATTCCTTCAGCAGCACAATGCGGGCCGATGGCAGGCCGGCAGGCGTCGCGGTGGCGACGGTCATAGCGTTGGGGTCGTTCAACTCCACCGCCGCAGCGGCTGCGAACCAGGCCTTGAACATGTCAAATGGAGATTGATCGGGCATCGCCGCACCTTTCGTTTAAGCTTGCACTGTCTGCGCCACGGGTGCACGCAAGCCAAGACGGCAAGCCCCTTGCCGGCGCAGGGGATGCTATGCCACGAACACGTATCCTCACCAATGCAGCAGGAACCGCATGACCATGGCTAACGGTGAAAATACCACGATGACGCAGGCGGGCGGAAATCTTCTGCAGGGCAAGCGCGGCCTAATCATGGGGGTGGCCAACGACCACTCGCTGGGTTGGGGGATCGCAGCCGCCTGTGCTGCGCAGGGGGCGGCGCTCGCTTTCACGTATCAGGGCGAGGCTTTGGGCAAGCGGGTTAAGCCACTCGCTGCAAGCCTGGGATCAGATATCGTGCTGCCGTGCGATGTCGGCGACGACGCCAGCATTGATGCCGCTTTCGCCTCAATTGGCGAGCGGTGGGATGGCATCGACTTCGTGGTCCACGCCATCGGCTACGCCGACAAGGCCTATTTGCGCGGACGCTATGCCGATACCCCGAGGGCGGCATTCCTCCAGGCGATGGACATCTCCTGCTACAGCTTCGTCGCGGTCGCCCAGCGCGCCGCCAAAATGATGCGGCCGGGCGGGTCGCTGTTAACGCTTAGTTATTACGGCGCTGAGAAGGTGATCCCGCATTACAACGTCATGGGCGTTGCTAAGGCCGCGCTTGAGGCCTCGGTGCGCTATCTCGCCGCCGATTTCGGGCCGGCTGGCATCCGGGTCAACGGGATCAGTGCAGGGCCAATCCGGACCTTGGCTGCCAGCGGGATCGGAGATTTCCGCTACATTCTGAAATGGAACCAGTATAACTCCCCACTCGTGCGCAACGTGACGATCGACGAGGTCGGCGGCTCGGCAGCTTATTTGGTGTCTGATTTGGCGTCGGGGGTGACCGGTGAAGTGCACCATGTTGATTGCGGCTATCATACGGTCGGAATGAAAAACCCGGAGGCGCCGGATATTTCGGCAGCCAATGAAGTAGGGATCGTAGACCGATGAAGGTGGGCTCTTGACCAAATTTGTCGGCGCGCTGCATGAATTCCATGACGCTGCGTTCGTAAAAAGTTGGGCGGATCGCTTTGTGCCTAGCCTACCAAGGCTGGCGCTATTCGACCTGATCCTGGCGCAAATCTCCAGGCCCAGCATGCCCAACCCACATGTGCTCGAACTTGGTCTCGGACCGGGCTATATGGCCCGCCATATCCTGGAGCGCAATGACCTGATTACTTATGAAGGCCTCGATTTTTCGGAGGTATTTTTTGAGGTCGCGAAGACAACCATCGGCCCGTTCCTGCCCCGCATCTCCTTGACTCTGGCCGATCTGATGGAACAGTCGTGGCCGGCCAGGATATCCAACCTGCCCGGCGCGATCATTTCGACCTGGGCCCTGCACGATCTCGGCACCCCTCAGGCGGTGGCCGATGTCTATGCACGTTGTTACGAAACCCTCCCGAAAGGCGGCGTGCTGATCAATGGAGATTTCATCAAGCCGGACGGCACGGATTGGGACTATGAGGCAGGTCGTTTCGAGGTCCAACAGCATCTGACCTTCCTGCGCCAGGCCGGCTTCTCGGCACCGATGCATCTCGGGCGTTACGAGCCGAATACCGAGACACCGACTGCCGCGCAGAACTACGCCTGTCTGGTCGCGGTGCGCTGAACCTGCAATCAGTGGTGCGATTGCCGCCTTGCGCGATCATCAGATGGTGCGCCTCGTGGTGCATCCCGCGCGTCATGACGCCGATAAAGCCGAGCGCCGCGAGCATCACCGCGTCCCGTGCAGGCGCTTTGACCGCAAGCGTGGCCCCGGTATCCGTCATCCCAGAAGCAAACTGCCATCCTCCGATGCCATTCATCGTCGCCGCGTGGGCTGCCACCATGCGCTGGATTGAATACCGCACAGTGCCGGTCCCGGACACCGTGAAGATCATGCCCCCCTCTGCTGGGGTGGATTTTATTTCGGGATGAAGGGTTACGTTATCCATGTCGATCAGATGTTGACGCAGTGCCTCGATGTTCACCTTGGTCCAGTCGGTCCTCGGGTCAGTTTCCAGGTAATACCAAGTGCCTGATCTGTTGACTCTCCACGGGATTCCCAACGGGCGGGCTTTGTGATTCCCTTCCCCCCAGCGTCGATTCGCTGTTGGGGATGGTATAATACCACTTCCCACGACTTAGTACCGATGCGCCCAGTCCCTCAATCCGATTGTCATTATTCTCCACGGCTGATCGATAAGTTTGTTCCAGGCATGGCAGCAGTGGTCGACAATGTCGTCGTATGACGGAAAGATCCGG
>JANYCX010000232.1 GCA_025360065.1 Acetobacteraceae bacterium
GGGTTGCTCGACAGCACCCATCGCCAGTTCGGTGCGGTGGTGCTGATCGATTGCCATTCGATGCCGGGCAACGCCTTGCCTGCCAAATCCGATGCCGATTTCGTGCTGGGTGACGCACATGGCACGGCGTGCAGCCCGATCATCACCGCCGGCGCCGAACAGATCTTGCGTGGCATGGGCTACCGGGTGCGGCGCAACGACCCCTATGCCGGCGGCTTCATCACCCGCCATTATGGGCGGCCAAGCCGCGCCGTCCACGCCCTGCAAATCGAGATCAACCGCGGACTTTATATGAACGAGGACGCGATTGCCCCGAGCGCCGGTTTTGCGGGCCTTGCCTCGCAGATGACCGAGCTGGTGGCGGGGCTGGTGGCGCTGGCCGGCATGCTGATCGCCCCGGGCGCCCTAGCGGCTGAATAATAGAGGATTTTTTACAATGTCGGACGCCGTCATCGCCCATCTTGTCGACCAGCGTGAGGTTATTCTCGCCAGGCTCGACGCATTGCTACGCATCCCGAGCGTGTCGACCGATCCGTCCTTCGCGCCCGCCATGGATGCGGCGCGGGCAATGCTGCTGGCCCGGCTGACCGAGGCTGGGCTTGACGAGGTGCAATTGCTCGATGGAGGGACCGGGCAACCGGCGGTCTACGCCGCCTGGACTGGCGCACCGGGCAAGCCGACTTTGATTATTTACGGGCATTATGATGTGCAACCCGCTGATCCGGTGGAATTGTGGCACAGCCCACCTTTTGAGCCGACCATCCGTGACGGACGGATTTATGCGCGCGGGGCGTCCGATGTGAAAGGCTCGACCACGATCGCCATCGAAACCGTGGCGGCGTTTCTCAAGGTTACCGGCAAGCTTCCGATCAACGTGAAGATTTTTCTGGAAGGCGAGGAAGAATCGGGCAGTCCCGGCCTGCGCGGCATTGTTGAACGCTTCCGCGACAAGCTCAGCGCTGACGCCATGCTGTCTGCCGATGGTGGGCGCACCAGCACCACTGTGCCCACCGTCGGCATTGGCCATCGCGGCATCACCGGGCTCGAACTCACGGTGCGGACCGCCGATAGCGACGGCCATTCCGGCCGCTATGGTGGTGCGGCGCGCAATGCGCTGCGCGAGATTATGGCCCTGCTAACCACCCTGCACGATGATCAGGGCCGTATTCAGGTCGCCAATTTCGGCGCCGATGCCGCCCCGATCAGCAATGCCGCGCGCGCTGCGGCAGCCGCGGTGCCGTTCGACGAAGCGCAATTCTTCGCCGATTTTGGCGGCACACGCTGGGGGGACCCGGCCTATACTGTGCGCGAAGCCACGACCTTGCGGCCAACCATTGAATTCAATGGGTTATGGGGCGGCTATACCGGCGCTGGAGGCAAGACCGTGTTGCCGGCCGAGGCCCACGCCAAGATCACCATGCGGCTGTCACCCGGCATGTCACCGGCCAAGGCGCAGGCGGCGTTACGCGCGCATTTGCAGGCCCATCTGCCCAAGGGTGTCACGCTTGAAATCGCCGAGGAATTCGGCGGCACGCCATCCAACAGCCTGCCCGAGGAGCACCGGCTGGTGCGCACCGCGCTCGCCGTGCTGGAGGCCGCCAGTGGCCAGCCGGCTTTTCCGTCGCGCGCCGGCGGCAGCATCCCGATCACCGCGATTTTCAAGGAAATGCTCGGCCTTGATGCGATGACCTTCGGACTGGCGATGCCCGATGAAGGCGCCCACGCGCCGAACGAGTTCTTCCGGCTGTCATCGTTTGATGAGGGGTTGCGGACCTGGCCGATGCTGTTTAGCGCGTTGGGGGAGATGTCGGCCGAGGAATTCAATCGGTCGTAAGCGCCCGGTCAGGCTTCGAGCCTGAATGCGTCAGCGATGCGCCGGATTGCACCGGTGTCATCGACGACCACCACATCGAACCGCACGCCCGCCATCCCCCACTCCGGGTGGGCAGCCAGCAAGGCGTCGGCCGCACCGATTAACCGCGCGCGCTGGCGGGGCGAAACCGCGTAGGCGGCGGCCGACAAGGTCTTGCGGCTTTTGACCTCGATGATCGCCAGCAAACCATCCTTGTCGGCGACGATGTCGATCTCGCCGGCACCGGTTTGCAGGCGCTGGGCGAGGATTGTCCAACCGTCGCGCACCAGCGCCGTGCAGGCGGCAACTTCGGCAGCAAGCCCGCCGCGCTGGGACCGCGTGCCGCGCGCTTGGCGGGCAATAGTCACCCGCGATCGGCGCCGATCAGTGCCAGCCCCTCGGCGACTGAGACGAATTCGCCACCGCCGGCGATTTTATCGGCACCGAAGCGGTCGGCGAAAATACGTCTGACTGCCGGCACGAAGGCGGTGCCGCCGGTCAGGAAGACATGGTCGATGGCGTCGGTGGTGAGGTTGGCTTGCAGCAGGGCGGCATCGACGGTGGCGGAGAGCTGCGCCAGGTCGGGGGCAATCCAGGCTTCGAATTCGGCCCGGGTGATGCGGCGTTCGATTTTGAAGGTTTTGTGGTCGAAGCGCAGTATTGCGGTCTCGGCCCGCGACAATTCGGCTTTGACGCCGGAAACGACGCGATAGAGCGCATAGCCGAGTTCTTCCTCAATCACCGTCACCAACGCGCCGAGCCGTTCCGGATGGGCGGATGCGGCGGCGACCTCCTTGATGGCGCGCAGGGTCTTCGGGTTGCGCATCAGCGACAGCAAATGCCAGCGTGCGAAGGCGGAAAAATATTCGGGCGGCACTGGCAGCGCGGTGCCACTGCCGAGGCCGCGAATTTTATAGGTATCGCCCTTGCCGAGCTTGGGGGAAATCACCGCGTCGATGATGCGATAGTCGAACACGTCCCCCGCGATGCCGATGCCGGTGTTGGACAGGGCCACCACCCGCCCAGTGGCAGGATCGAAGCGCAGCACCGAAAAATCGCTGGTGCCGCCGCCGAAATCGCCGATCAGCACGTTGGCCGGGCGGGTCAGGCCGCGCACGAAGCGATAGCCGGCGCCTTCCGGTTCCAAAGCGAGGGTGATGTCGGCCATGCCAGCCTCGGCGAAGGCGGCGGTGAGCCTTGTGGCGCCGAGTTCATCGCTGGGGTTTGCGCCGGCGAAACGGACCGGGCGGCCAACTACCAGGCGGGCAGTTTCCGGCAAACCGCCAGCGGCGATCACCAGGGCACGCAGGAAGGTCGCAATCAGATTTTCCAAGGTGAAGCGACGGCCATAGATCCGGGTTTCGCTGAAGCTCGCCTGGGCGAGATAGGTTTTCATCGACATGATCAGCCGGCTGTCGAGCGGATCGTCGAGATAGGCCTCGATCGCCGCAGGCCCGGCGGCGTGGCGCAATTTTTGGCCGGCGTTGGTGTCATCGGCGGCAAAGCACAGCACCGAACGAAACATTTCCATCGCGTCTGGCCCGAAGTGGCGGGTTTCGCGGCGTCCGTCAGCGTGGCATATGGCGACCACCGAGTTGGTGGTGCCGAAATCGATTCCGATCGTTACCCCTTTCATATTAATGGGGCCATCAGAAGCGTTCTTCACCGTGATGGCGGGCCGCGTCGGGGAAATCGCGATAGAGCGCGAACACCACGTTCTGTGCCACCGAGTTCACCCCGAAATGAAAGCCTTCCACCGGATCACGGCGGCTGGCGACGGTTTGGAACGCCGCTTCAAGCTGGGCGAGGTCACGGACTTCGATGGTGATATGCCAGTCGCCCATGCCACGCAGCCCGAAGCCGAGCTTGGCGCGGGTGATGCGCCATGACGCGATCAGAGCGCGGTCACGCAGATGCCCAAGATAGCGATTGAGGCTTTCGACAAATGTGAGATCGGCGACCCCGGGTTTGAGGTCGCAGAACACGTGATAAATATCCATCCAGCGTCAGCCCTGGCGCCGATGTGGCCTGGTTGGGGCTGGCCGGCTGGCAAGGCTGAATGCACCGCCCCCACACAGAACGGCGACAGTGAGCGGCAGTAACCAGTTCGGCCGCGCCAGCAAAGGCAAAACCAGCCCGGTCCACAGCCATCCCAGCGACGCGCCGCGCAAAATGTCTTGCAGATTGACCAGCAATTGATGGTCAGCACGGCTCAGCGCGTCGCCCAGGCTGGTGCCGGGCGATAGCAGCAACGCCATCCCAAACGCGGCAACCAGGAAGGCTGCCGACAGCACCATCAGGACGCGCACGGAAATGGAATATTGCAGGGTCACACGAAAAGTCGCTCATTCTTTTTATCGGTATACATCGAAGCGACGTAATCGCCATAGCCATTCCATATCTGGGTCGGCACCATTTCGTCATTGCCGAGCAGGCGTTCACGCGCCTGGCTCCAGCGCGGATGGGGAACGGCCGGGTTCACATTGGCCCAGAAGCCATATTCGCTATCCTGCAATTCCTGCCAGAAGGTCTTGGGGCGCTTGTCGGTGAAGCTGATCTTGACGATCGATTTCACCGATTTGAAGCCGTATTTCCACGGCAGGGTCAGCCGGATCGGGGCGCCGTTTTGCGGCGGAATAGTCTTGCCGTACATGCCGACCGACAGGAACGACAGCTCATTCATCGCCTCCTGCATGGTCACCGCTTCGGTGTAGGGCCAGGGATAATAGCTCATTTTCAGGCCCGGCATGGTCTTCTGGTCGGCCAGGGTGTTGAAGACGACATATTGCGCGCTGCCCAAAGGTTCGGCCATTTTCACCAACTCGGAAAGCTGGAAGCCGATCCACGGCACCGTCATTGCCCAGGTCTCGACGCAGCGATGGCGATAGGCGCGTTCTTCCAGGCTGACTTTCTTCATCAAATCGTCAAATCCGATGGTTTTCGGGGTTTTCACCATGCCATCGATGGCGATGGTCCAGGGCGAGGTTGGCAGCGCCTGGGCGGCATCGAGCACGGATTTGGAGGTGCCAAATTCGTAGTAGTTATTATAGCTGGTGGCGTCTTTTTCCGGCGTGATGTCGCGGCCTGCGACATAGGTCGCATTTGGGCGCGCGCTAAGCGGCTTCAATTCCTGCAATTTGGCGCTCGGGCCGCCGAAGATTTTCCACTGGGCGCTGGCGGGGCCGGCAACCAGCCCACCGGCAATCGCCCCCAGCCCGCCGATCAGGCTGCGGCGATTGGTCACCAGATGCTCGGGGGTAATGGCGCTGGCAGGCAAATCCCAGATACGGCGGTTTTTCATCAACATCGGTCGGTCTCCTTCGCGTGTGCCACGGACTACGGCCGAGCATCCCGGATGGATGAACAGTCTGCCCTGAAATCGCGCCGCGGTCCACTTGATCATCCACGGGATTGCATTGCGATCGTCATTGGGAAACAGTCTGGCGGCGCGCATGTTACAGATGCGCCGGAAAAATCATCGAAAGTGCCCCGCCATGCATCTCGCACGCTTCCCTCGCGTCAAATTGTGCCATGCCCCAACCCCGTTGGAGTTCATGCCGAACCAGACCAAAGCGCAGGGCGGGCCGCAGCTTTGGATCAAGCGCGATGACTGCACCGGGGTT
>JANYCX010000048.1 GCA_025360065.1 Acetobacteraceae bacterium
GCCGCCGGAATTCTATATCAAACGACTCGATAATAGAATCCCCCTTCGACCTCCAAGCAGATATTTTTACACTCCCCTCACCCGAGGCAAAAACCAAGCCAGCAACCCAATCGCCGGCAGGAACGCGCAGGCCCGATACACCACCTCAATCCCGAATTGATCCGCCAACCCGCCCAACACCGCTGCCGCAATCCCCCCAAGCCCGAATGTCAGCCCATAGAAGAACCCGCCCACCAGCCCCACTCGCCCGGGCAGCAACTCCATCGCGTAGATCATGATCGCCGCAAAACTGCTCGACATGATCAGGTTGATCACGATCGTCAGCACCCCGGTCCAGAACAAATCGGCGAACGGCAGCACCATCGAAAACGGCAGCGCGCCGAGGATCGAAAACCACAAAATCCGGTTCCGCCCGATCTTGTCGCCCAAAATCCCGCCGCCCAACGCACCGACGGCCGATGATGCCAGGAACAGGAACAGCATCAACTGCGAATCCTGCACCGAAACCCCGAATTTGCCGATCAGGAAGAAGGTGTAGAACGACGTGAAGCTCGACGTATAAGCGTTCTTCGAAAACAGCAGCACGATCAGGATCGCAAACGGCACGATCACCGACCGCACCGGCGGCCCGGCTACTGCGTGCGCCACGCCGCCCGCCGCCTTTGTCACCAGCGGGGTAATCTCGGCGTGCTTGCCGGCGATCCACGTCATCAGCACCATCGCCAGCAGGGCGGCGACGGAAAACCAGCCGAGGCTGGTCTGCCCCATCGGCACGATGATGAACGCCGCCAGCAGCGGCCCCAATGCGCCGCCGGTTTGCCCGCCGACCTGGAAAATTCCCTGCGCCAGCCCCTGCCGCCCGCCGGATGCGTTGCGCGCCATCCGCGTCGCTTCGGGGTGGAAAATCGACGATCCCAGCCCGACGCACGCCGCCGACAGCAGCAGCAACCCGTAACTCCCCGCATACGCCAGCCCGAGCAGCCCCATCAGGCTGCATCCCATCCCGAAGATCATCGAGTACGGCAGCGGGTGCTTGTCGGTATAAAACCCCACCGCCGGTTGCAGCAGCGACGCCGATATCTGGAACACCAAGGTGATGATGCCGATCTGCCCGTAATCGAGTTGATAGGATTGCTTGATGATCGGGTAGATCGCCGGGATCAGTGATTGGATCATGTCATTGAGCAGATGTGTCGCACTCAACGCCAGCAGCACAGACATTGCCGCCTGGCGGGGGGCGGAAATTGAAATTGCCTGACTCATCACATCATCCTTTTCACAAGCATCGCGTTACGATCTTAGAAGATACCACCCGTAGCCAATCAGTTCATGCAACGCATAATACGACCGCTGCCACGCCCCAGCCGAGGGAACGAACCCCCAAGCCGCCCAGGTCGGCACTTCCTGCCCCCGCGCCGGCATTGGCACCACGGCCAGCCCGGCGCGTTCGAACGCCAACCGGGATCGCGGCATGTGCCAGGACGTGGTCACCAGATAGACCGTCGTAATGCCGTCCGCCCGCAGCATCTCCGCCGAAAACTGTGCATTTTGCCACGTGTCGAGCGACTTGCCTTCCACCCACCGCGGCGCGATCCGAAATTCATCGGCCATAATCCGCGCCATTGTCGTCGCGATCGGCGGCGTGCCTGACTTAAGCACCCCGCCACTCACCAGAACCGGCAGGTCGGTGCGCCGGGCCAGCACTACGCCGGCGCGCACCCGTTCGGTGGTAAAAGCGCCAATATCCTCACCCTCCAGCACGCCCCCAGGCGGCCCATCGCGACGCTCCGCGGATAGGATCACAATCGCCTGCGGCCGCAAGCCTGCCTGCGTAGAATTGCTACCGGCCATCCAGCCGTCCAACACCGGCGCGGTGATCGGTAGCGCCAACACCACCAACCCGACCAGCGACAAACCCGCCAGCCAGCGCCGGCGCAGCACAATACCCAACGCGAGCGGTAAAAGCAGTGCAGTCGGCGGGATCAAAAGCATGTAGGCAATACTGGTGAGCATCCCTCGCCTCTAGCCGGTCCAGCGCCAATCGGCTAGGACAAACCATGTTCATCGAAACCGGCCATTTTGCCCTCATCCTGGCGCTGATGGTGGCCGCGGCGCAGGCCATTCTGCCGCTGGTCGGTGCCGCACGGCGCGATGCCGGGCTGATGGGCGCTGGGACCTCGGCGGCAGTAACCCAGTTCGCGCTTGTCGGCCTCGCGATGCTGGCGCTGATGAACGCCTATGTGACGTCCGATTTCTCGGTCATCAACGTCATCGAAAACAGCCATACCGACAAGCCGCTGCTCTATAAAATTACCGGCGTGTGGGGCAACCACGAAGGTTCAATGCTGCTGTGGGTGTTTATGCTGGCGCTGTGCGGGGCGGCGGTGGCCGGGTTCGGGCGCAATCTGCCACCGACGTTGAAAGCACGGGTGCTGGCGGTGCAGGGGATGATCGGGGTGGGGTTTCTCGCCTTCATTCTGTTCACCTCCAACCCGTTTCTGCGCATCCTGCCGGCGGCGGCCAACGGGCGTGGGCTGAATCCGGTGTTGCAGGACCCTGGCCTCGCCTTTCATCCGCCGTTTCTTTACCTCGGCTATGTCGGTTTTTCGGTGAGCTTTGCTTTTGCCGTCGCCGCGCTGATCGAAGGTCGGGTCGATGCCGCCTGGGCGCGCTGGGTGCGGCCCTGGGCGCTGGCATCGTGGTGCGCGCTGACGATTGGCATCGCGATGGGCAGTTGGTGGGCGTATTACACGCTCGGCTGGGGCGGTTGGTGGTTCTGGGACCCGGTGGAGAACGCCAGCCTGATGCCGTGGATCTCAGGCACTGCGCTGATCCATTCGGCAATCGTGGTCGAAAAGCGCGACACGTTGAAAAGCTGGACAGTGCTTTTAGCCATTATCACCTTTGCGCTGTCGCTGACCGGCACGTTTCTGGTACGATCGGGCGTGCTGTCGTCAGTGCACGCCTTCGCGGTCGATCCGGCACGAGGGTCGTTTATCCTCGGGCTGTTGGTGCTGACCATCGGCGGCTCGCTGGTGCTTTATGCGATCCGCGCGCCATCCTTGCGCGGTGGCGGGCTATTCGCGCCGATCTCGCGGGAGGGTGCGCTGGTGCTGAATAATCTGCTGCTCACGACGGCGGTGGCGACGGTGTTCCTCGGCACGCTGTATCCGCTGTTCCTCGATGCGGTAGACGGGCCGAAATTGTCGGTCGGGTTTCCGTTCTATAATGCGACCTTCACCCCGGTGATGGTGCCGGTGCTGCTGGCGATGGCGGTTGGGCCGATGCTGGCGTGGAAGCGCGGCGATCTGTTGGCGGCGTTGCAACGGTTATGGCTGGCGTTTGCGGTCGCCGGCGCGGTGGTACTGGTCGGGCTTTACGTGACCCAGGGCGGACCAATGCTGGCGGTGCTCGGCCTCGGCCTCGCCACCTGGACGGCGATGGGGGTGCTGGTCGAATGGGCCGATCGCATCCGTTTGTTCCGCCTGCCGATTGCCGACAGTATCCGCCGCGCCATCCAATTGCCCCGCGCCGCGCATGGCATGTCGCTCGCCCATCTTGGCATCGCCATCACCGCGGCCGGCATTGCAGCGCAAGCGTGGGAGGTTGAGCGGATCGAAACCCTCAAGCCCGGCGACAGCCTGGTGGTCGCCGCCTACACGCTGCGGCTCGACAAAATCACCCGCGTCCAAGGCCCGAATTTCATCGCCGACGATGCCACCATCACCGTCTTGCATAACGGCGTGCCGGAAGGCGCGCTGCATCCGCAACGGCGGTTTTTCGCGCTGCAAAAGCAGACCACCGGGGAAACCGCGATCCGCAGCGGGCTGTTGTCCGATCTTTACGTCGCCCTCGGCGATGCGGACCCATCGGGCGCCTGGACGGTGCGGGCCTATTGGAAGCCGATGGTGTCGTGGATCTGGCTCGGCGGCCTGATCATGGCGGCGGGCGGGGTGGTGAGCCTTAGCGACCGGCGTTGGCGGATCGGCGTGGCGGCGCGGCTACGTATGGCGCGCGCCTGATGCGGCGTTGGCTCGCGGTGCTGCCGGTGGGCGCGTTCATTCTGCTCGCCGGCTATTTTGGCTACGCGCTGCGGCCGGATCACGATCCGCATGAACTGCCCTCGGCGCTGCTCAATCGCGACATGCCGGCCTTCGCCTTGCCCGGCCTGACGGCCGCCAACCTTAAGGGCCAGGTCGTGCTGGTCAACATCTTCGCATCGTGGTGCGCGCCGTGCCGGGTCGAACACCCGTTGCTGATGCGGCTCGCCAAGGAGGAAAAAGCCCCGCTCTACGGCATCGCCTACAAGGACAAGGACGCCGACAATGCCCGCTTTCTGGCCGAGCTGGGCAACCCGTTCATCGGCATCGGCTATGACCGCGATGGCCGCGTGGGAATCGATTTCGGGGTTTATGGCGTGCCGGAAACCTACCTCATTGACCGCGACGGCCGCATCCGCCAACGCTGGGTCGGGCCGCTGACGCCCGCGCGGGTCACGCGGGAAGTATTGCCGCTGCTGCGCCAGTTGCAAGCCAAATGAGAACGATTGCGGTCTTGCTAATGCTGCTATGGGCCAGCGTATCCAACGCAGTCGAGCCATCCGAGCGCCTCGCCGATCCGGCACTCGAAGCCCGCGCCCGCGCCGTCAGCCAAAGCCTGCGCTGCCTGGTATGCCAGAACGAATCGATCGACGAATCGAACGCCGACCTTGCCCGCGATCTGCGCCGCCTGCTGCGCGAACGTATTGCAGCCGGTGACAGTGACGAAGCCGCCCGCCAGTTTATGGTCACCCGCTACGGCAATTTCGTGCTGCTGCGCCCGCCGGTGATGGCATCCACCTGGGTGCTGTGGTTCGGTGCGCCGATCGCTTTGCTGGTGGTGATTGCGGGCCTGTGGATCGCCCGCCGCCGCCCGGCCGCGCCACCCCCGCCATTGACGGCGCAGGAACAGGCCCGGCTCAGTGCGCTCCTGGACAAATCCGAATGATCTGGATCGCCCCCGTGCTGCTGACCGTGCTCGTGCTGGTCGGCCTGCTGCTGCCACTGCGCCGGCGGGGGGCGGAAGGCCCGCCGCGCGCCGCCTATGATCAGGCGGTCTATCGCGACCAACTGGGTGAACTCGACCGCGATATCGCGCGCGGCCTGCTGGCCCCGTCCGAGGTCGCGGCCACGCGGCTTGAACTGCAACGCCGGCTGCTGGCGGTGGAAAACGATCCTACTTCTTCGCCGCCGCAGCGGGTCAGCCGGTCCCATGCGGTGGTTCTTGCCGTGATGGTCACCGCCAGCGCGGCAGGGGTTTATCTGACCATCGGTGCCCCCGGCCTGCCTGACATGCCTTATGCAAGCCGCCAGGCATCGGGTGGCGATGACCCGCAGAAGCTGGCCGAGCTTGCCGACGCGCTCGAAGCCCGGCTGCAAGGCACGACCGGCAATGTCGAAGGCTGGATGTTGCTCGGTCGCACCGCCGCCGGGCTGGGCCAATGGCCGCGTGCCACCAACGCCTATCTCCAGGCGATGCTGCGCGGGGCGCCGGGGGCCGCGCCGATCGCCGCCTATGGGGAGGCCTTGGCAATGCAAGCGCAGGGCGTGGTAACGCCGGCCGCCAAGCAGGCGTTTGTCACCGCGCTCGCCACCGAACCCGGCTTTCCAATCGCGCGGTATTATCTGGCCCTCGCCGATGCCCAGGCCGGCGACGCGAAGGCTGCAATTGCCGGTTGGCTGGCGTTAGCCGCCGAGTTGCCGGAAAGCGCCGAGGCGCGCGCCGTGCTCGCCCAACGCATCGCCGAAACCGCTGCCGCCACCAAATTGCCAGTTCCCAAGCTGCCGCCGGGCGCGAAATAGCTTGGCGCTGCATCCGGCCCATCGCATGTGGCGGATGCTGCCGGCGCGACCAAGACGCTGGCTGTTCGCCCAAGCCACCGTCGCGATGGCACCGAAGCCGGACCGCCATCCCCCCATAGCCTCGCACGGGATCGCGGTGGCCGGTGAACTTAGCCGCCCGACCGGGTTGGGGGAGGGGGCGCGATTGATGCGCGCGGCGCTCGACCAACTCGGCATCGCCAATTGGGGCCAGGATGTCGGGGACCGTCTGCCGGGCGGCCAGCTTGGGCGGCAGCCGTTGGAAATGCCGCCACCGGGCGCGCCGATCGTGCTGCACGAAAACCCGCCATCCTTGCCGTGGGCTCTATTGGCCCTGCCGCGCGACCTCATCCGCGGGCGCCATGTTGTCGGCTATTGGGCGTGGGAGTTGCCGGTCGCACCGCCATCCTGGCGCGCGGGGCTGCGGTTTGTGCACACAGTCTGGGTGCCAAGCCACTTCACGGCCGACGCCCTGCGCCCGATGCTGCCTGCCGATGGGCGGATCGCGCTGCATGTGGTGCCGCATCCGGTTGCCGCTGCCCCGCCCGTGCCGTCGGCCATGGACCGCTCCGGCTTCGGCTTGCCGGCGGACGCGGTGATCGTGCTGGTCTCGGCGTCGCTCGCGTCGAGTTTCACCCGCAAGAACCCGCTCGCCGCGATTGCCGCCTTTCGGGCGGCCTTCGGCGATCGCACGGATCGGCTGCTGCTGCTCAAGCTCAACCACGCCGACCATTTCCCCGACGATCTAACCGCGGTGCAGGCAGCCATCGCGGGGGCGGCCAACATCCGCATTGAAACCCGCATGCTGCCCCATGCGGATCGCCACGCAATGACCGCCTGCGCCGATATCTTGCTATCCCTGCATCGCAGCGAAGGTTTCGGTCTGGTATTGGCCGAGGCGATGCTGTTGGGGGTTCCGGTGGTGGCAACAGGCTGGTCAGGCAATATGGACTTCATGGATGCCAACAGCGCCGCGCTGGTCGATTTCACCCTGGTACCGGCGCGCGATCCGCGCGGCGTGATGCAGGTGCCCGGCGCGATATGGGCAGAACCCGATATTGCCAGCGCGGCCGCTCAGTTGTGCCGATTGGCTGATGATCTCGACGCACGGCGTACTCTCGGCGCCCGAGGTGCCGCGATGGCCCGCACAAGGTTGGGATCGGCGCCGCTGGTCGCGGCAATCCAGGCACTCGGCTTATGAAAATTCTGATCTGGCAGTGGGGCCGGTTTGGCGGCGGGCCACGGGTGGCCGTCGAACTTGCCACCGCACTGCGCGCCCAGCCAGGATATGAGGTGGTTTTGTCCCTGGCGCGAGACGCCGAAATCCGCGCCACCACCCCAGGCGATTGGCCGGTGAAAACCTATGCCGGCCGTGTTGGCGTCATGTGGCGGGTGGCGACGCTGGGGCCGATGCTGTTGGGCCTGATCTGGCGGCTGCGGCAAATCCGGCCCGATTTCGCGATCTGCGCCATGCCAGGCCTGCTCGATCTGGTGATGGCAGCGGCCTTGCGCCTGTGCGGCATCCGTTTCGCGGTTGTGGTGCACGATGCCTCCCCCCATCCTGGCGACCGCTTTCCCCTTCAATTCTGGCTCCACATTCTGCTGACCCGTCAGGCGGAGATGGTGATCGTGCTGAGCCGCCATGTCGGCCACCAATTGCCGGCGCGCCAACGGATCATCAATTTGATCCACCCACCGTTTGCGCCACGTCCGTTGCCCCCACCCGGCCTCCATGGCGGGCCATACCGGGTGCTGTTCGTCGGTCGGCTGCTGTCGTACAAGGGGCTCGACCTGCTGGCCGACGCGCTGGAATGGCAAGGCCCGCGCCCGGATATGGAATTGCGCGTCGTCGGGCAGGGGCCGCCATCGGCGGCGTTGGATCGTCTGCGTGCGCTGCCCGGCGTGACAGTGGAAAATCGCTGGGTGCCGGAAGCCGAATTTGACGATCTGCTCGGCTGGGCCGACGCGGTGATCCTGCCGTATCGAGAGGCAAGCCAAAGCGGTGTCGCCGCAGCCGCGCTCAGCGCAGGCCGCCGTGTACTGGGCACCTTGGTGGGCGGGCTGTGCGAACAATTGGCGCATGATCCGGCCGCCGAGTTGTGCGCGCCCACCCCGGTCGCACTTGCCAGCGCGCTCCGCGACTTGCTCGACCAGCGCCGTTTCGTGCCCTTGCCACCGCGCCCGGACCCAAAAGCAGCGTGGACGGTGGCGGTTGCGCGGCTTGCCCAGGTCCTGCCCGGCTTGTGATTTCCCGCCGTCCGTGATGCGATAGACCCAATCACGAACCGGAGGCCGCGTAATGAAAGTCACCACATCCGTCCCCTATAAGGATTGGCGCGCCATCGCCCCCGCCGCCGCGGCTGCGGAAGCCGAGGGTTTCGAAGGCCTGACCTGCCCCGAACTCGCCAACGATCCGTTTGCGCCCTTGGCAATTGCCGCGCTGGCGACCGAGAAAGTCCAACTTGCCACATCCGTCGCGATTTCATTTCCGCGCAGCCCGATGATCACCGCCCAGCAGGCCTGGGATTTGAACCTGCATTCGCGCGGCCGTTTCGTGTTGGGCCTCGGCACCCAGGTGCGCGCCCATAATGAACGCCGGTTCAGCGTGCCGTGGGTGCATCCGGCGCCGCGCATGGTGGAATATGTCCAGGCGATCCGCGCGATCCATCGCACGTGGGAGTACGGCGAGAAGCTCGATTTCCAGGGCAAGTTCTATACTTTCACCCTGATGACGCCAGAGTTTTCCCCCAAGCCCTGCGGCCTGCCGATGCTGCCGATCATGATCGCCGCCGTCGGTCCGGAAATGCAGAAAGCTGCCGCCCGCCATTGCGACGGGGTGCGCCTGCACGGCTTTGCAACCCGCAAATACGTCACCGATGTGGTCCGCCCGTTGCTGGAAACCGAACTCAGCAAGGCCGGCAAGACCTTCGCCAATTTTGAGGTTACCGGCGGCGGCTTCATCGCCACTGGCCCCGATCAGGCAACGGTTGACGCGGCGGCGGAAAAGCTGCGCTACCGGGTGGCGTTCTACGGCTCGACCCCCGCCTATCGCGGCGTGTTCGACATCCATGGCGTGACCGAGCTCGGGGTGCAGCTCAACCAGGCAACACGGCGCGGCGCGTGGAGCGAACTGGCGGCGATGGTGTCGGACGAAGTGCTCGACCTGTTCGCCGTCCGCGCCACTTATGACAAACTGCCCGACGCCGTCGCCAAGCGCTTCGGTGGCCTCGCTGACACGGTCGGTATCGAATTCCAGCCGGGCGATGACGCCAAAACCAAGCGCTGGGTGATCGACGGGTTGCGCGAAATCCCGAGCGCGTTCCAGGAGTTCAAGACGGCATAACTCGGCGCTGCTTGCTCTCGCGTGCTTGCGGGCGACGACTTGGGTGCGGGCAGACGCTCCAAAAATCGGATTATATTACGATATCGTAACAATCACGACGTAACTTCTCCCAATCCGTTACCCGCCAATTTTCGCGCCGGGCTGCGGCCCCGCCTCCCAAGGCAAATCTGCCGCCGCACCAGCCACGCCGCAAGCCCTCGCAGGCTTCGACGCCGCCGCGACCGGCCCAATTTCGGCCACCTGTGCCGGCACGACCACCCCGAGCATCCGACAGATCGGCCGCAAAATCCGCCCAACCCCCGGCACGCCGTCGAGCACCGCCCGCATCCCAGGCTCGGCCAGCAACGCCTCCAGCTGGCAGCCAAACCCCGCCGCCTCCCAGCCCAATTCTCGCACCAGCCATAACCGCCCCTGCGGCAACCGCCCCGCCGCCGGCCGTCCATCGCGCGCCCCGCCCCGAGACACCCGCACCCGAACCGGCTGCCGCGCCATCACCCGCGAAACCCGCCCAGCCACCCGGGTCAACCGCCGCCACAGCGGCCCGATCAACCCCACCAGCCGCGGATTCCGCAAAAACCGCGCCGCCACCAAAGCCGCCAACCCCATCAGAATCACCGAAAGCCGCCGCACCAGCTCAGGTGCGGCGGTCTCCAGATCAGCAGGGGAGGTGGACAAAATTTTCATGGCATAAAAAATAACATACATGCGCAGAAAATGCAAGAATTTTCGTTCTCCAGCCCCACGCATCGTCATTGCGACGCAATCCGCCGTCTTCGTCGTGCACCACAAAGCGGCGGATCAGCCCCGACCTGTTTGATCCTGCACCGCGCGACCCCTGCTTCGATGCGCCAGCAGTTAACGGGGATTGCGCTGAACGATGGGGCGGCCCAAATCAATCGCGATCGAACAAGGGAAAACCCACCATGCTGAAATTCTACTGGAACACCGCGCCCAACCCAATGAAGGTGGCGCTCGCGCTGGAAGAAATGGGCCTGCCGTACGAGCTGGTCCCGATCGATAACCGTCGCGGCGAACAACACAGCGCCGCCTTCCGTGCCATCAACCCCAACGCCAAGCTGCCCGCGATTGTCGATGGCGATGCGACGGTATTCGATAGCAACGCGATCCTTTTATATCTCGGCGAAAAGACCGGCCAGTTCATGCCCGCCAACACCCCCAAGGCGCGTGGCGAAATGCTGTCCTGGCTGATGTTCGTCGCATCCGGCATCGGGCCCTATTCCGGCCAGGCGGTGCATTTCAAGAATGTGGCGCCGGAACCGAAGGAATATGCGCTGAACCGTTACGTGTTCGAGGCCCAGCGCCATTGGGGTATTCTGGACGCGCATCTTGCCGGGCGGACCTGGATGATGGGCGACGACTACACCATCCTCGACATGGCAGTGTGGGGCTGGTCGCGGCTGGTGCCGTTCGTGCTCGGTGATGCCGCCAGCCAGTATGCCAACGTTGCCCGCCACGCCGAAGCGATCAATGCCCGCCCGGCGGCGGCACGCGCAATCGCGTTGAAGGACCGCCATGTTTTCAAGGCGGACATGGACGATGCCGCGCGGCTGGCGATGTTCCCGCATTTGGGGACAAAGGTTATCTGAGCCACCCCAGCAATACCGAAAGCGTCACCAGCGACAGCACCGTGCTGACCACCACGGTGCTTGCCGACGCTTCCATCATCGTGCCGAAGCGCCGCGCCAGCATGAAGGCGTTGGCGCCGGTGGGCATGCCGGCGGTGATCACCACCACGGCAAAAGCGATGCCGGTAACGCCTGCCAGATGGGCAAAAATGGCGACCAAAGCCGGCATCGCCACCAGCTTCAATACGCTGGCAAGTGCGACGTCCTTCATGTCGGCCCAGGAATTCGGCTTGGGCAGCGTCGCCCCCAGGCAGAACAGCGCCAAGGGCGGCCCGGCCGCGCCAAGCAGGGTCAGAAACCGGGTCACTGGGGCAACGAAGCCAAGCCCGGTGGCGCGCCAGGCAAACGCCAACAGGATGGTCATCACCACCGGATTGCGCAGCAGGCCGGGCAGGGTGGCGCGGATCACCTGCCATGGCCCGCGCCCATCGGCGGCGTCTGCCTCGATCAACACCGTCGCCAAAGGCAGCAGCAGGCCGGAATGGAAGGCAACGATCGCCAGCAGATTGGCAACCCCGGCCGGTCCGTAGGCGGCATCGATGATCGGAATGCCGAGCATGACGGTATTGCCGAACACACAGTTCAACCCGAACACCGACGCGGCCGCGAGCCGCGCGCCAAAGAATTTCCGCGCGATCACCACCGCCAGCGCAAACAACAGCACCGCGCCGACGATGAACGATCCGGCGACATCGGCCAGCCGCAACGGCGGGGCATCGGCGACCGACCGAAACAGCAAACACGGCATCGCCAGATAGAAGACAAAATCGTTCATCCCCTTGATCGCCGGCAGTTCGAGCAGCTTCAGCCGCATTGCCGCCGCACCCAACCCGATCAGGGCGAATACCGGCGCAATAATCCCGAACAGCGTTATCACGCGCTACGCGCTGCCAACCGGGCGGCCAGCAGGAATTCGCGGTTGCCTTCCGGCCCGGTGATCGGGCTGGGGGAAATCCCCAGCACGGTCCAGCCCGGCAGCGTGGCCCACCAGGCGCCGATGCGGGCACAGACCTCGTCATGCACCGCCGGATCGCGCACCACGCCCTTGGCGCCGACCTGGCCGGGCCCGGCTTCGAACTGCGGCTTGATCAGCACCGCGGCCCAGGCGCCGGGCGCGCATAATGCCAAAGCTGCCGGCAGCAGAGTTTGCAGGCCAATGAAGCTCGCGTCGCACACCAGCGCGCCGATCGGGTCTGGCACTTGTGCGGCGGTCAGATGGCGGGCGTTGGTTTTCTCCATCACCACCACGCGCGGATCGGACCGCAGCTTCCACGCCAACTGGCCATGCCCGACATCGACGGCATAAACCTTGGTGGCACCATGGATCAGCAGCACATCGGTGAAGCCGCCGGTCGATGCCCCGATGTCAAGGCCGATCAGCCCGGCCGGGTCTAGCCCGAATTCCGCCAGGGCATGGCTGAGCTTGATCCCGCCGCGCGATACAAACGGGTGCTCCTGGCCACGCACGTCGAGCGGATAGTCCAACGGCACCGCCTGGCCGGGCTTATCGACCCGGCGGGTGGCGGAAAAAACCTTGCCGGCGACCACCAGGGCCTGCGCCCGCGTCAGGCTTTCCACCAAGCCCCGATCCACCAGTAATTGATCCACGCGCGTTCGGGCCATCTGGCATCCCTACTCCCGTCCGACAAATCGTGCCATATGCGGGTTCGGGTTATGGAGTGGGTAGGTATGTTGAAAGTGGTTCTGGCGCAGCCGCGCGGGTTTTGCGCCGGGGTGGAGCGCGCGATTGAGATTGTCGAGCGCGCGCTGAAGAAATTCGGCCCGCCGATCTATGTCCGCCACGAAATCGTCCATAATCGCCATGTGGTGGAAGATTTGCGCACCCGTGGCGCTGTGTTCGTTGATGAACTCGACGAAATTCCACCCGGCGCGATGACCGTCTTCAGCGCCCATGGCGTGGCCCGCAAGGTTGAAGAAGTGGCGCGCGACCGCGGCTTGCCGGTGATCGACGCAACCTGCCCGCTGGTTGCCAAGGTCCATAACGAAGGCCGCCGTTATGCCGCCGCCGGCCGCGAGATCGTGCTGGTCGGCCATGCCCACCATGCCGAGGTTGAAGGCACCATCGGCCAAATCGACGGCGTGGTGCATCTGGTGCAAACCGTCGACGAAGTGGCGACGCTGAACCCCGGCACCCCGGACAGGCTCGCCTATATCACCCAGACGACATTGTCGGTGGACGATACACGCCACATCATCGCGGCGCTGAAAGCGCGCTTCCCAGCCATCGTCGGGCCGGATGTCCGCGACATTTGCTATGCGACGCAAAACCGCCAGCAATCGGTGCGCGACCTCGCCGAGGTGGTCGATCTGATCCTGGTGGTCGGCAGCCGCAATTCATCCAATTCCAACCGGCTCAAGGAAATCGGCGATGAGGTCGGCAAGCCGGCCTATCTGATCGATGATGCGTCGGCGTTGCAGGCAGGCTGGTTCACCGGAATTGGCACAGTCGGGCTGACCGCTGGGGCATCGGCGCCGGAAATGCTGGTGCAAGGGGTGATTGAAGGGCTGCGGGCGTTCGGGCCGGTTGAGGTCTCGACCTTGGCGGGCGTGGCCGAAAATGTGCGGTTCCGCTTTCCGGCGGAGGTCGCCGACGCTTAGCGGCGCTATGCGCACGACCTAAGCGTGTGGCCGAGGAACCGGTTCACCCTTGGCCAGCATAGCGAGCCATTCCATCACCCGCTCATGGGCGACACCCCGGCCAGCCTGCTCGCGATAATCGGTGGCATCAAAAGCTGATTTTTTAATCATGCATGTTTCCGACGCAGAAGCGCCGACTTTCTTCGCCCGATTAAGCGATCAATCGCCCCGCCGAGTGTTGCGCCCCCCTAAACCCCATGCTAGAGGCCCCGGCGCTGGTGTAACGCCAGCTTTCGGCATCGCGGTCGCTTCGGCGGCCCAACAATATGGAACCGCAGCTTTGGCGTCTGGCGGCAGTGGAAATTCGGGCGGCGGCTTAGCGGATCGCTATGCGTCGGCCCTCTATGCGCAGGCGAGTGAGCAGGATCTGCTCGACGCGACTGTCGCGGAAATGGAACAGCTGGGCCGATTGATCGACGGCAGCGCCGATATGCGCCGTCTGCTCGACAGCCCGCTGATTAATGTCGCCACCGCGCAGAAAGCGGTGCGTGCGGTGTTGCAAGCTCAGGGTTTCAGCGTCCTGGTGATGAATTTCGCCAGCGTCGTGGTGGTCAATCGCCGGATGCGGGCGTTGCGCAACATCGTGGTGTCGTTTGCCGCTCTGGTGGCCGAAAAGCGCGGCGTGGTGGTGGCGCAGGTCGAAAGCGCGCACGCGCTGTCGGATGCCCAGGAACAGGCCATTCGCGCCCGGCTGATCGAAGCCGGCTTCGGCAACGTCGATATCGTCAAGCGGGTTGACCCCGCTTTGTTGGGTGGCCTGGTCGTCAAGATCGGTGCCCGCCTGTTCGATTCAAGTCTTAAATCCCGGCTGCAACGTTTGCAGTACGCCATGAAGGGAGCCGCCTGATATGGAGATCCGCCCCGCTGAGATCTCGGAAATTCTGAAGAAGCAAATTGCGTCTTTTGATACCGAGGCCAACATCGCTGAAACCGGCCAAGTCCTGAGCGTGGGTGACGGCATTGCCCGCATCTTTGGCTTGCAGAACGTGATGGCTGGCGAATTGGTGGAGTTCCCATCCGCCGGCATGACCGGCATGGCGCTGAACCTCGAAACCGACAATGTCGGCGTGGTGATTTTTGGCGATGACCGTCAGATCCGTGAAGGCGACACTGTCGCACGGACCGGCCGCATCGTTGACGTGCCGATCGGCAAGGGCCTGCTCGGCCGCGTGGTCGATGGCCTGGGCAACCCGATTGACGGCAAAGGCCCGATTATCGGCGAACGTAGCCTCGTCGAAGTCAAAGCCCCCGGCATCATTCCGCGCAAATCGGTGCACGAGCCGATGCAGACCGGGATCAAGGCGATCGATTCGCTGATCCCGATCGGCCGTGGCCAGCGCGAGTTGATCATCGGCGATCGCCAGACCGGCAAGACCGCCGTCATCATCGACACCATCATCAACCAGAAAGAGGCCAATTCCGGCACTGATGAGAGCAAGAAGCTCTATTGCATCTATGTCGCGATCGGCCAGAAGCGCTCGACGGTTGCCCAGCTTGTGCGCACTCTGGAAGAACAGGGCGCGATGGAATACTCCATCGTGGTGGCTGCAACCGCGTCGGACCCCGCGCCGATGCAGTTCCTGGCGCCGTATACCGGTTGCACGATGGGCGAGTATTTCCGCGACAATGGCATGCACGCAGTCATCTTCTATGACGATCTGTCCAAGCAGGCCGTCGCCTATCGCCAGATGTCGTTGCTGTTGCGCCGCCCGCCGGGCCGTGAAGCCTATCCGGGTGACGTTTTCTATCTGCATTCGCGCCTGCTCGAACGCGCGGCGAAAATGTCGGATGCGTTTGGCGCCGGAAGCCTGACGGCACTGCCAGTCATTGAGACCCAGGCCGGTGACGTTTCGGCCTACATCCCGACCAACGTGATTTCGATTACCGACGGCCAGATCTTCCTGGAGACCGAACTGTTCTTCAAGGGCATTCGCCCTGCGGTGAACGTTGGTATTTCGGTGTCTCGCGTTGGTTCGTCGGCGCAGATCAAGGCGATGAAGCAGGTTGCGGGTCGCATCAAGTTGGAACTCGCGCAATATCGCGAAATGGCATCGTTTTCGCAGTTCGCATCCGATCTTGATGCCTCGACTCAGCAGTTGCTGGCACGTGGCGCGCGGTTGACCGAATTGCTGAAACAGCCGCAGTTCAAGCCGGTTCCGGTTGAAGAACAGGTTGTGGCATTGTTCGCCGGCGTGCGCGGCTATCTCGACAAGCTCGACATCAAAAAGATCGGTCGCTTCGAAGCGCAATTGCTGATGGAACTGAAGGCAAAGGCGCCGGAAATCCTGAATTCCGTCCGCAATGATCGCGAGATCAAGCCGGATGTCGAAAAGCAGTTGATCGCCTTCCTTGATAGTCTGGTGAAAAGCTTCGCCTGATCTGCAAACCACTCATCTGGTCAGGTAAGCCCCAATGCCCAGCCTGAAGACGCTACGACTACGCATTAACTCGGTTAAGTCGACGCAGAAGATCACCTCGGCCATGAAAATGGTCGCGGCGTCGAAGTTGCGTCGCGCGCAAAGCCAGGCCGAAGCTGCCCGTCCCTATGCCCAGCGCATGGAACGGATGTTGGCCTCGCTTGGCGCGTCGGCAGCCAATTCGCCGACCGCGCCGAAGCTGCTGGTTGGAACCGGTGCCGACAAGGTCCATCTGCTGGTGCCAGTCACTGGTGATCGGGGCCTCGCCGGCGCGTTTAACTCCAACATCGGCCGTCTGACCCGCAACATTGCCCGCCGCCTCGAAGCGGAAGGCAAGGTGGTGAAGATCCTGCCGGTGGGCCGCAAGGGCCGCGATTACCTCAAGCGCGAAATGGCGCATTTGTTGGTCGGCGACATTAACTATGTCGGCCGCAAATCGATCAACTTCGCTGACGCCCAGGATGTCGCCACCCGCATCACCGAAATGCTCGATGCCGGCGAATTTGATGTCTGCACCGTGGTTTATAACCGCTTCCAGTCGGTGATCGCGCAAATCCCGACCGAAATGCGGTTGGTGCCGGCCCCATTGCCAGCGGGTGACGCCACGGTGGGCGGGGCGATGTATGAGTTCGAGCCGGACGAGGAAACCATCCTCGCCAAGCTGCTCCCGCAAAATCTGGCGATCCAGATCTATCGTGCCCTGCTTGAAAATTCCGCCGGTTTCTATGGTTCGCAAATGACCTCGATGGACAACGCGACCCGTAATGCTGGCGACATGATCAAGCGGCTGACGCAGAACTACAACCGGGCCCGCCAGGCCAACATCACACGAGAACTGATCGAGATCATTTCGGGCGCCGAAGCGCTCTGATCCTCGGTAACAGCGACAGGAGTTTTAGTATGGCCAGCAAAAATGTCGGGCGCGTGACCCAGATCCTCGGCGCGGTGGTTGACGTGCAGTTTGATGGAGAACTGCCGTTCATCCAGAATGCGCTGACCACCCGCAGCGCCAGCGGCGGCACCTTGGTGTTGGAAGTGGCGCAGGCGCTGGGTGAAAACACCGTTCGCACCATCGCCATGGACGCGACCGAAGGCATGGTCCGCGGGCAAG
Source organism: Acetobacteraceae bacterium (assembly GCA_025360065.1). Taxonomy (GTDB): domain Bacteria; phylum Pseudomonadota; class Alphaproteobacteria; order Acetobacterales; family Acetobacteraceae; genus CAITOL01. Next base: position 17,034 of record JANYCX010000048.1, read on the forward strand.
AAGTTGTGGACACCGGCGCACCGATCAGCGTGCCGGTTGGCCCCGAAACCCTCGGCCGCATCCTGAACGTAATCGGTGAGCCGATTGACGAGCGCGGCCCGGTTAACGCCAAGAAGCGCTACCCGATCCATCGCCAGGCCCCGAGCTTTGAGGAACAGTCGAGCTCGGCGGAAATCCTGGTCACAGGGATCAAAGTTGTCGATCTGCTGGCACCGTATCTTAAGGGCGGCAAGGTCGGGTTGTTCGGCGGCGCCGGGGTGGGCA
>JANYCX010000061.1 GCA_025360065.1 Acetobacteraceae bacterium
GGAATACAACGCCGAGTGGGATTATCGTTTCGGCTGGGGCTATTACTCGCAAATCATGCCCAAGGAACTGGCAATCGCCGGCGCCGCCAACTGGAAGAATGCCACCGGCACCGGGCCGTTTCAGTTGACCGACTATGTCCAGGGCAACGCCCAGACCTATAGCCGAAATCCGGCTTACTGGGACCAGGAAAAAATCGACGGTCAGAGCTATAAAATTCCCTTTGTCGATAAAGTCACCTACCGGATCATCAAGGACGAGGCGACCCAGCACGCGGCTTTGCGCACGGGCAAGCTCGATATTCTCGAAGCCATTCGCTGGCAGGCCGTCGACAGCTTGAAAAAATCCGCGCCCCAGCTCAAATGGGCGAAATGGCTGGCGATGGGTGGGATTTATCTCTCGATGCGGGTCGATACCAAACCGTTTGATGACATCAGGGTGCGCCGAGCCCTCAACATGGCAGTCAACAAGGTTGAAATCGTCAAAGAATATTACGGCGGCAATGCGGAATTATTTGCCTACCCGCAGCACCCGGATTATGTTGGCTACTTCCAGCCATTGTCGGAAATGCCAGCATCGGTCAGGGAACTTTACGAATACAACCCCGAGAAAGCCAAAAAACTGCTGGCCGAGGCTGGGTATCCGAAAGGCTTCACCTTCAAGACCCAGGTATGCGCCTGTTCGCCCGACAACATGGATTTACTCCCACTGGTGGCTGGCTACCTCGAAATGATCGGGGTCAAGATGGAAATCCAGCCGATGGAATACGGTGCTTTTCTGTCAGCGATGACCACCCAAACTAATACTGCCGGGTATTTTATGGGGAACGGCCACACCAATCCGACCACCACAATCCGCAAGAACTTCGTGCCGGGCCAAGTATGGAACCCGTCGCAATGGAATGATCCTGCCTTCAGCGCGCGGGTGGCAGAAATGTATCGCACCCCGGATGAGCCGACACGGCAGAAAATGCTGCGCGAGATGACGATCGAAATGCTCGACAAGGCGCCTTATCTTTGGCTGCCGACCCCCTACGTCTACAGCGCATGGTGGCCGTGGGTGAAAAATTACGACGGCGAGTTGCGGGTTGGGGCAGTCAAGCCAGGCCCGGTCTATGCCCGGATCTGGATAGATCAGGACCTGAAAAAGCGTTTGGGTCACTGATGAACATGACCCCTCCTTTGCTGTCGGTCCGCAATCTGACGACGACATTCCGCACCGAGGGTGGAAAGATCACCGCCGTTGACAACGTGTCCTTCGACGTCAAGGCCGGAGAAACCCTGGCGATCGTCGGCGAATCCGGCTCGGGAAAATCCGTCACCGCATTGTCGCTGCTGCGACTAATCCCCAATCCGCCCGGCGAAATTGTCAGCGGATCGGTAGAATTTGAAGGCCAGGAGTTGCTGACCGCGTCAGAAGATGCAGTCCGGTCAATCCGCGGCAACCGCATTGCAATGATCTTCCAGGAACCAATGACCTCGCTCAATCCGTCGCTGACCCTCGGGGTCCAGGTCGGTGAGCCGATGGTGCTGCATCAGGGGGCAAGTTGGGCCGCAGCTTTCGCCAAAGCCGGCGATCTGCTCGATCGGGTGCGCATTCCGGATGCACGGGCACGGCTTGATGCCTATCCCCATCAATTCTCCGGCGGCCAGCGCCAACGCGCGATGATCGCAATGGCGTTAGCCTGCCAGCCTAAATTACTGATCGCCGATGAACCGACGACGGCACTTGATGTGACGGTGCAAGCACAGATCCTGGCGCTGTTAAAGGAACTGACCCGCGAAACCGGCGCGGCGCTGATCTTGATTACCCACGATCTTGGGGTTGTCGCGCGCTATGCTGATCGGGTGGCGGTGATGTATGCCGGCCGGATCGTCGAAACCGCGTCGGCACGGGATTTATACCGCAACCCACGCCATCCCTACACACGGGGTTTACTGGCCTCGATCCCGCGGCTCGATCGCCCGCCTGGGGAGAAGCTGGTGCCGATCGACGGCCAACCACCCAATCTCGCCCAACTGCCACCCGGATGTGCGTTCCAGCCACGCTGCCGCAATGCCACCGCGCATTGTGTGACCGAACGGCCTAGCCTCACCGAGGCGGCCCCCAATCATTGGAAGGCCTGCTTCAACGATGTCGTCTAAGTCCCCCCTCCTCGAAGTTGAAGACCTGAAGGTCCATTTCCCGGTCTATGGCGGTATTCTGGCGCGCAAGCCAATTGGCGCTGTCCAAGCGGTCGATGGGGTATCGTTTCAACTGGAAGCCGGAAAAACGCTCGGCCTGGTCGGTGAAAGCGGCTGCGGCAAATCGACCACCGGGCTCGCGGTGCTGCGCATGCTGGCGGTCACTGGTGGCCATATCCGCTTCGACGGGACCGACATCACCACCGCCGATAGCGGCACCATGCGGCCCTTCCGCCGGCGCATGCAGATGATTTACCAGGACCCGTTCGGCGCCCTCGATCCACGCATGACCGTGGCCGATATCATTGCCGAGCCGATGATCGTCCACAAGATCGGCGCTTCAGCTTCCGATCGGCGCGGACGGGCGACGGAGTTGCTGGAGATGGTCGGGCTGCGTCCGGACATGGCCGGGCGCTACGTCCACGAATTTTCCGGCGGTCAGCGCCAGCGCATCGGGATTGCCCGAGCGCTTGCCATGCAGCCAGATCTGCTGATTTGCGATGAACCGGTATCCGCGCTTGATGTTTCGATCCAAGCCCAGATCGTCAATCTGTTCCGCTCGCTGCAAGACCGATTTGGGTTGGGGTATCTGTTTATTGCCCATGATCTGGCCGTAGTACGCCATGTGTCAGACCAGATTGCGGTGATGTATCTCGGGCGGATTGTTGAAATCGCCAGCAGCGCCAATCTCTATACCAATCCCCAGCATCCCTACACCCAGGCGCTGCTGGCTGCGGTCGCGATCCCCGATCCGGATGTCGAGGCAACGCGGCCGCATATTCCGGTGATGGGCGAAGTGCCAGGCGCGATGAACCCGCCAAGCGGCTGCCGCTTTCATCCCCGCTGCCCTCGGGCGGTGGCGCAGTGCAAGACCGAGTCCCCGGTGCTACGCGCGCTCAGTGGGCAACAATCGGTGGCGTGCCACCTCGTTTAGGTTTGGCGGAGCAGCCTGGCCAACATTTTCTTCACGTGATCGCATTATTATGGTAACCTGTGGTCAAGAACTCAACTTTGGAGGCTTTCGTGCAGAAGTTCGTGGCAGTTGCCGTAGTCGCCGGTGTGTTGACAACCGGTCTTGGTTTTTCGAGTGTCGGCTGGTCGCAGGCAAAAAACCCGTCAGTTGATGAACTGATCGGTGCTCTGAAGCTCGGCGCTGGGGCCTCGCGCGGGTCCAAACCGGTTCCGGCCGCAAGTGCCACCACCCAACCATCAGTCGCAGCACCTAGCGCAGTCACCCCACGTGCGACCGTCGCCGCTTTACCGCAAGCTGCGGCGGCCAGCGGTCCGGGTGTCTACAACATGAATATCCTGTTTGTGTCAGGCTCGGTCGAGCTGACGCCGGATGCTGAAACAGCCGTCGGGATCATCGGCCAAGCACTGAAGAACCCCGCGCTGGCGGATAATAAATTCCGCATCGAAGGGCATACCGACACTGTCGGCAACCCGGACGCCAATCGTGTGCTGTCGGAAAGACGCGCCGCCATGGTAGTCAAGGTTCTGGTCGAAAAATTTGGCATCCCGGCGAGCCGTCTGGAAGCAATCGGGGTCGGTCAGGAGGGGCTTTCAGTCCCGACTGCCGATCAAGTGGCTGAGCCACGCAACCGTCGGGTTCGGTTGATTAATATTTCCGGCTAACTGGGGATCACGCGGCGGATTGACGGAACTTGGCCCGTCACGATCCTGATGCGACCGTAAAACTCCAACCGCCCCGGCACGGCTCGGTTGGGCATGTTCGGCGAAAGGCACCCTACATCATTGCGGTGGCAGCATTGCTGGTTGCCGCCGGGGTGGTCGGTATGCTTGCCGTTGGCGTCCTTTCGCCAACGGCGCCGCCCCCGACCAGCCCGACCATTCGGGATCGGTTGGCACAATCCCCTCCTGGGCGCAGCGAAACTGAAATTCTTGCCCAACGCGCCGATACGCTGATTGTCGGGCGGTTCGGACCCAATCACCAGATCCTGGTGCTCGATTTCCCGAGCCTCACCGCCCAAGGTCTTGCGTTCAACCGTATGGCGGCCTTTACCGAAAAGCGCGGCCTGCCGCGCGATCGGGTGCTGACCGACTTGGAACTTGCCGACGCGCTCCTGCTCGATAATTCAGATGTTGCAACCTACTATTACGGACATGACTACCGGGCCGAGGATATTCGGCGGTTTTTTGCCACCGCACGAAAGCAAAATCTCGCGCTTGGACGGGCGGAACAAGAACTTTACGCGATCCTCGACCGCGAGGGGATGCTGGCCGACAGTGCCAATACGACGGTGATATCCATCCCGCGGGAAGGCAGTGATCCGTTCGTCGATGCATCCGGCCGTGCCAGCCTGCTGCGGCACGAATTATCGCATGGCGAGTATTTCACCAACCCGATCTATACAAGCTTCGTGCGCCGGTTCTGGGCCAACGAGATGACCGCCACCGACCGTGAAGATTTCCGACGGTTTCTGTCCCAGCAGGGATACGACGGTAACAGCGACGATCTGATGGCCAATGAAACCCAGGCCCATCTGATGCATACCACTGACGGACGCTACTTCAATGCCCGCGATTGCGGTATTCCGCGAGACAGGATCATGGCGTTACGAGCCGTGTTTCTGGCTAAGATGCCCCCTGGTTGGTTGCGGGACGCGGCAATAGCATCACGGGCAAGTTTGCCGGAATAATATGGATCGCGGCAAAGATGCGCGATCACCGTTTAACCGGCGTATTGATTGACACAACCGGCACGATTTCAATTGACACCCGCACGCCGCGGCGGCGGGCGGCATCAAGCCCGGTACGCAGCGCCTCGGCATAATAGGCAACCGTCTCCTCATCATCGGTTACCCGTGCGATGTCAATGGGTTCAGATGAAGCGATGATAACGACGAGGTCGGTCCCAATTGGCGGACCGGCCTGAAACGCCCCACTGCTGGGCGCGGTATCGAATAGCCGTACCCGTTCCCCGGCGCGCAGCCGTCGTGCAGCAAAGGCAGGTGCGGTCTTGCGCGGCATATAATGCGAGACCTTGTCGTCGTTCTCGATATAATCAACCTGCAGAACACTCGGGAAATTGGGGCCGGTAACCTCAAAATCGATCGGATCATTCTCCACCAATTCAAGCGAACGGGTTGTTGGGGAGGGCAGCAACCGCGCCTTGACCCCGGCCATATCACCCAGGCCACGCAGACTCGGGCGCATTACGTCAATGACGCGGCAATAGATCGGCAGCGCGGGAAAGGGCAAAACCTCCCAGGTCTTGGCTTGTGCGGTGCTGCGATCATACACGGATCGGAGTGCGGCAAGATGTTCGGAGGGCGCGATACCGCGCAAGGCCAGGCGCTCGACGGTTACGTCGCCATAGACCGGCGTGCAGGGGGGCATTGTTTCGGCCATGGTCTGACGGAACGTCGCAGCCGAAGGCGGAGCGACCGGGAGCGGTAAGGGTGGTGTTGGTGGCGCAATCGGTGCGGGGATAGTAACGGTTGGGGGCGGGGAAGGCGTGGTGGGTAGAACCGGCACGGATGGTGCCGCAATTTGCACTGGCGGCTTTTCAGGTGCTGGTTGCGCGACAGGCGCCACGGGCGGTGCGGCAGGTGCAAGCGGCGTAACCGCCAGGGTCGGTGCCGGTGGCGCAACCTGAGCAACTGCTACCGCAGGTGCCATCGGCGCAATCACAGCCTGGTCATTGACCTGCGCGGGCACAAGCGGCTTGGTCATTGCACCGTCGGTTACGGCGACGATTTTGTTGGATTTGCCGTCCCCCAGCATTAACCAACTCATCCCGCCTCCGATCACCACTAGCGCGCCAACAACGGCCGCAATCATTACGCCCGTTTTGCGGCGGGACGGGTTCTGCGCCATGGCCGCTGGCGCACTAATACCCGACGGCGCCGCCCGCTTTGGGCGAGGGGTTGCGATCAACGTCGCATCGCCGTCATGGCCGGCCCCACCGGACATAGCCCGGGCCAACCCATCCGCGAAGGACGCGGCAGACTGGTAGCGATCCTCGGCCTTTCGCGCCATCGCTTTTATCACAACGGCATCGAGTTCGGGTGGCGCGGAAACCGAGATATGCGATGGCGGTTCAAGATCGGCGGTCAAGACCTGGTGCATGATCGCCGATTGGTTGCCACCATCAAACGGCCGGCGCCCGGTGAGCATATGGTAGAGCAGCACGCCGGCCGCATAGATGTCGCTGCGGGCATCGATTTCAGCATCACCGCGCCACTGCTCCGGCGACATATAGGTGGGCGTGCCCAGCATGGTTCCCACCATGGTGGCGCCACTGCCTTCGATCCGCGCGATGCCGAAATCGGTGATCTTGGCGATATGTTCCGCGGTCATCATAACGTTGGCGGGCTTGATGTCACGATGGACAATGCCGCGATCATGGCTGAACTGAAGTCCCGCAAGCAATTGCTGCATGATCCGCAGCGCGTCGGCCGGCGGCACCTGCCCTGCCTTATCCATCACCCCCTTCAGCGAACCGCCATCGATATGTTCCATGACGATGTAGGCGATCTCGTCAGTTTCGCCGTAATCGTAGACTGGGACGATGTTGGGATGGCTCAGCCTCCCGGCGGCCTGCGCCTCGCGCCGGAAACGCCCGAGTTCCTCCTCGGATTCAATATCGTCCGCACCTGGCAGCTTGACGGTCTTGATGGCGACCCGCCGCGAGATGACCGGATCCCATGCGTCGTACACAATCCCCGCCGCGCCACGGCCAAGAACGCCCCGCACTTCGTATTTGCCGAGGATGGTAGGCGCCATGGTTCTCCCGAAAGCGCGCCGTCAATGCGCGCAGGCAATTTATAGACCAGTCGACCCCGACGGTGAAGGCGCAATCGCCGCCGTGCGTGCGGTGGCCGGATTGGCTGCGGTTACCACACGCGCGCCGCCCTCGCCCACCAGGGCAAACGGCGCCCAATAGAATGGGTGCTTGAATGCCGCAGCGAGGTCATCGCGGGCAAGATAGGTCAACTGCGCGGTTTGCAGTGCCGACGCCAAACCGTCCTTCGGCTGTTTCTTGAGCGTATTGAGGGTCACGGCCACCAGATACGTCGCCTCGGCATCCTGCACGCTCCAATGGGTGACCAGCAAAGCCCGCGCGCCGGCATAGAAGAACGAACGTGCAAGGCCTGCGAGGCTTTCACCCGCCGTCGTGCCACCTGGACCGCCGCTATTGCAGGCCGACAGGATAACCGCGTCGGCATCCAGCTTAAGCCGCTCGATATCAGCTGTGGACAGCAACGCTCCCTTGGCGTCAGCAGCGCCGGCCGGGGCCGAGGTCACGATGGTCGGCTCGTCCTGGCAGCTGATTTCCGACGGCAGCAGGGCGTGGGCGGCAAAATGGATGATCCGGTAATCCTTGAGCCGCTGTTCGGTATTGAGCGCCTTGATTTCATTGACGGTAAACGCCTGCCCAATCCGCTGATCGGCGGGTGCTGCGTCGAACACCCGGCTGGCGATATCCAGCTCGCGCTTCGTGCCGTCAAGGCGCGGCAAATTGGCCAGAGTCGCGGCACTGCCACGGCAGCCATCGCTTTGGTAGGTACGAGTGGCCTGCGCCAGGGTAACCGGACGGAAATCGCCAAAGCCAACCCACGGACGGGGCGCGGTTGACGCCGCAGCCTGCCGCAGTTTCACGAAATTCGACGCGGCCGGCACATGGGTGATGACGAACCTGCGCACCAGAAATGGTGCGGTCCCGAGATTTTGGCTATCCGCAGGACCCGTCAACAGGGTTTCAAACGGCAGCGACAGCAGCGGTCCGGTGGGTGCCAAGGTGAGCGATGTTGCCCCGGCCAGCGCGGTTTCCACTCCTCCTAGGGTTGCATCGTAGATTTCTCGGGCCGCCGCTACGTCGTAGACTGGCACCTGATTGTCGTTGCCTGGCTCAATACTGCCGCGCAGACGCTTCACCAGCGCCGCCATTCGGGGTGTGCCGCCAGCGATACGGGCGACCGATATCCGGCCATCCCGCAGCACAAACGTCCATCCCTCGGCATTGGAAAGGGTGATCGCCACAAAGGCCTCACCAGGCCGCAATGCTGCAAAAACATCGCCCGGGGTCACTGGTTGCTGGACGAGTTGCTGATAATTGGGTGCCGCCGCCTGCACCGCCCCATCGGCATCTGCCAGACTCTCGCGTGCGGTGCTGATGGCTTTATCCAGGTCGGCTGCCTTGGTTGCACCGGCTGCGTCAGATCGGTTGGGGTCGATCGCATCACGTTCGCGCAACAAATCGCCTAGGAAGCGCTCAGCATCCTGCTGCTTGCGGATCGCCTCGCTAATACCCGGTCCAGCATCGCCCGCGGCCATCCGGACGGCGGTGCGGCGAATTTCCTGGTCGGTCACAGTGCCACGGGTCAATTGGGAGGCCGCAAACATCTCGGCCAGCAAAGGCTGGCTACCAGCGCCAGACTCCGCGGCGCGCGCCGCATAGACCCCTAGGCAAGGTTGCATCTGCTCGAACTCGACGCCGTCCTTGGTATCCTGCAGCAGACTTGCGGCCGCCCGACATCCAACCAGTGCTTCTGCCATGCTCCCACGCTTGGCCAGCAAGGCCGCATGCGCCAGATGGGCTTCAGCAGTTGGCCGGGTGCGCGGTTGGGCCTGACGGAAGGCCACCACGGACTGGCCGAGCAGCACCACCGCCGGCGCAATCTGGTCGTCAGCGGCAGCATTGATCCCGCCAGTGCGATAAAGCCGGGCGGAGTAGAGCGGCGCGGTCAGACCGTTCGCTTCGGCAAACAAAGTCGCCGATCGGCTGGTCGCGTTGGCAAGCGACACATCGCCCGCCAGGCGCTGAGCGACCGACCGATTGCGCCGCGATTCAAGGATGCCAAGCAAGGCCTCCTTCTGGCCCAAAGTCGCGTATGGTTGCGAGCCGGCCAGCGCGTCGCTGACGCTGCCGGTGCCCACCCGGCCGCCGGCCGCCGCTTGCGGGGTATCGCGCGCGTCCGGCTGCTGCGCCCGAAAGGCTGCCTCGGATTCGGTAAAGCGCTGGATTGCGCCCTTGGTGTCGCCTTGGTTCAGCGCATGCAAGCCTTTGTAAAGTGTCAGCCGTGCCGCGCCATTGGCGTCCAGCACCCCGGCACCTTGAGTTTGCATCGCACGATCCGCGCGGGTGAAGAAGCCCTGCGCGTCATCGAAGCGACCGCGATTGGACAGTTGCAACGCCACCGACATCATTGCCGCCGCCGCCGCCGGACTGTTGGGGCCCTGGGCTTTTTCCTGGAGCGCCAAAGCCGCCCGATAGGCGGTTTCTGCCTGATCGGGGCGGCCGGCAAGATTGGCCTTGAGCCCGGCAGTCATCAGGCTTTCATACTGTGCGATATCGCCGGCACTGAACGACTCACGCGCAAGGTAGCCGGCAATGTCACCCGAAATTTCGGTCGAGGATGACGCAACCACGCCACCGCCCGATAATTGGGTGATCGCACGTTGGATCGCGGGGAATGCCGTTGGCGTGCCATCTGCCAACCACACCTTGTCGCCGACAACCGTGACCATGGCAATTTGGGCCCAGCCGCCAGATCGGCGCGTGCATTGTAGGATCAAGGTGCCAGCGGAGCCGGGCTGGGGGTCGGAACACACAAACCGGCCCTCGAGTTCAGCACGCCACGGGCTGTTGGTGGCAACTGCCATGAGGTTTGCGGCATCGCCCGCCTTGCCTGGCCGCACCCGCGCGCTGGCCTGCTGCCATGCACCACAGAAAATATCGCCACCGCCTCCGGTGCGCTCGACCAGAATGCATGGCTCACCGGTCTTGTTGGTCCCGATCGCGGTGCCTTGGGCCGCCGTCTGCCCTTTGAAATAGCTGGCAGGCGGCGGCGTTTCGCAGGCCGCGAGACCAAGAGCCAGACACAGCAGCATAAATCCGCGCATATCAGTAATCCCGATCGGAGACGTTGGGCAGCAGGAGTTCAGGATCATCGAACCGATCGGTGCTCCGGCCGATTTCGATGTCCTTAAACGGATTGAGGATAGGAATTTGTTGGACGGACGATACGAGAACACAGTTGACCGATGACACCGCACACCCGTTCATCTGGAACTGATTGCTGGGGACATAGGTCCCGTTCAGCCCAACAAAGGCCTGGGAGGCAGCCGACGAGTCCGACACCGCCAATCCGGCAATCGTATGCAGCGTGCCGTTCAAGACCGTCGGCGGTCCATTCAGGCTGGTGTAGAAAATCGCGAGCGAGTCCGCGTTGAGGTTGCCCGTCGCGTTGCCGCCGCCGACATGCAGGATCAACGTCATCGTTGGTCCCGACACCAGGTTGGGCGGATCGAGCACGATCGTGCCAACCCCCGCGGTCAACCGGATATCCAGAACCGGGTGTTTCGTGAATGACGAATAGGCTTTGACTGTCAGCAAGCCGTCCTGCTGAAATCCTTCCGCGCCAACCTGAATATGTGCGCCTGGGCTGTCGAACGCCGGTGATACTGGCGCAATGCCGGTGGCCGGACGGGTAAATGTATCTCCATCCGTCCAGATCGTCGCGCCATCGGCAATCGTGGTCGCTTTGGTTGAGGTAACCAGCATCTTACTGGCCTGAAGCGTCACCCCACGGCCATTCAACGTGCCGATGGCGATGGTATTGCCGGTCATCTCGAGCGGGCCGGCGCCGGCAGCGACAGTGATGTCGCCCCGGACTGACAGCAGGCCGACCGCAGCCAGTCGGGCGTTGTTGGTAAGGTTCAGACTGCCCGTGTTTCCTATGGCAACTGAGCCAGCCGTCAACGTCGCCGAAGCACCCGAGATTGAGCCGGTCACTGTCAGGGCGTTGCTGTTGTCATTCAACGTCACCGCGCCGCCAGGGCTGGACACCGCACCGGATACCGCCAAGGCGATTCCGTCATTGACGGTCAGGCCCGACGCCAGCGTCGTGGTGAACGCGCCCAGCGTGCCGATCTGGTTGGTTGTCGGTGTCGCGCCGGCAAAGCTTGCCGTCGTGGCGTTGCCGGTCAGGGTGCCAGCGATCAACGTCCCGATTTCAGCAATCGTGCCGCTCGATGCGAGGGATGCCGTGTTGGTCACGTTCAGCGTGCCGGGGATGGTGATCGAGCCCGCCGTCAACGTAGCCGAAGCACCCGAGATTGAACCGGCCACTGTCAGGGCGTTGCTGTTGTCATTCAACGT
>JANYCX010000105.1 GCA_025360065.1 Acetobacteraceae bacterium
GGTCGGTATCCGGGGCAAGCTTTGCCAGTTGCAAGGCCAGATCGGTGCGCTGGCTTTCGAGCGCGAAAATCTGCGCATTCAGCTCGATGTCAGTTTGTTCGAGGGCGAGCATGGCCTGCTGGCGCTGGCGGCGTTGCTCTATACTATAGGCGCCCGAGGCCGCCAGGGTTTCGGCGGCGGCCAGGCTGTCCTTGGCAATCCGCACCGCGGCGCGCTTGCTGGCGCGATCCTGGCTCAGCGCGCCGAGTTGCTGGCCGATGCCGGCCATGCGTTCGCGCAGCGATCCGGCTTCAAGGGTTCGGACAGGTTCACCGCCGCGAGCCGCTGTTCGAGCATCGCGCGCTGCCGGGCGACGGCGGCCAGCACGCGGGCGTCATAAACCCCGCCCTCGGCAAATAATTGTTCGGTGGTGACGAAGGCGAGCAGATCACCCTTGGCGACCGCCTGGCCTTCGCGGACATGGATGGCAGTGACAATCCCGGCGCGCGGCGCGGTGATGCGAATTTCGCCGGTGGAAAAGCGCAGAATGCCGATGGCGGCTTCCTTGCGCGGGAAGCTCGCAGTGGCGAGGAACCCCATCGTCAGTGCCGCCACCAGCAGGAAAAACCCGGACAGCGCCCACCACGACCACGGCATCAGCCCGATCGGGGCACCGAACTGGAAATCGGTCGCCGCCGAAATCGCCTGATCGCGGAACAAGGCTTGCGCCATGGTTGAAAGCCCTCCCCGGACTGTTGTTGTTGGCATAGTGGGGGGGGGGTGAAATCTGGCGTTACTTTGTCGGTAATTTTTTACGTCGAGTCTCGGTAATTGGCGTTAAATCGCAAATTGTTATGGAAAATGCAGGCAAAAGTGACGGGTCTGCTTGGGAACCTCAAGTGTGGTGCGCGACACCCTCACCCCGGCCCTCTCCCGGAGGGCGAGGGGGAAGTAGGCGCGCATTCAGCCTGCCTCATAACCGAACGGATCATCCACCGACCGGCAGGGCTGGGTGAACCAGCGCGGGCCGGCATCGGTCATGAATACTGCATCTTCGAGGCGCACCCCGAACTCGCCGTAGATGCACATCATTGGCTCGATCGAAAAGCACATGCCGGGCTGCAACGGCGTCATGTTACCTTTGACGATATAGGCTTCTTCGTGGGTATCGAGGCCGATGCCATGGCCGGTGCGGTGCGGCAGGCCGGGGACCGCGTAGCCGGGGCCGTACCCGGCGGCGATGATTTCGCCGCGGGCGGCGTTGTCGATCGCCTCGCACGGCGCGCCAAGCCGGGCTGCGGCGAAGCCGGCTAGCTGGGCGCGCTTTTCGAGGTCCCAGATGTCACGCTGGCGGGGGGTGGGCGCGCCAAAGACGTAGGTTCGGGTGATGTCAGAGCGGTAGCCGTGCAGGATGCAGCCGGTATCGACCAGCACCATATCGCCGTCGGCCAGGGTTTGCGGATGCGGGACGCCGTGCGGGTAGGCGGTGGCTTCGCCGAACTGGACGCCGCGAAAGGCCGAGACCACGCCGCAGGCTTTGTGGGCGGCATCGATGAAGGCGGCAACCTCGGTGGTGGTAACGCCGGGGGCAAGGGCGCGGGCGACGGCTTTGTGGACGGCGAGCGTAATGGTCATCGCGGTTTGCATCAGGGCGATTTCGACGGGGGATTTGCATTGGCGACACAAGGCAGTGATGGCGCTGGCGTTGGAAAAGGTGAAACTGTTGCCCGCCCGGCGCAGGCCATCGACGGTATGGAACGGGGTGGCCGGGTCAATCGCCAAGGTGCCGCTGGCATAGCCCTTGCTGCGCACGGTATCGATCACCAGGGTTGCGGCATCTTCGTGTTCCTCCCACAGCCGGATGTCACCGCCAAACTGGAGCATGGCGCGGGTTTTGGGTTCTTCGAAGGCCGGGCTGAGATAGACGATTTCGCCCTCGGCCGGTATGATCGCGCCGTGCAGGCGTTCCGACAGGTTGAAGGCCAGCCCGGTAAAATAGCGCAGCGAGGTGGAGCTATCGAGGTAGAGCGCCTGGACATTCTGGCGGCTCATGTGGGTTTGGGCCTGGGCCACGCGGGCGCGAAGTTCGTCGGCGCCGATCGGGGCCGCGTCGCCGGTCATCGGCGCCATACGTGCCAGTTCTACCGCGAAACTCGATCCGCCTACGCCCACAACCATGGTCCGCTCCGTTTCAAATCACCCGGTGCGAGGCTAGGCTAGGTTCGCAATCGACGCCAGATGACCGGATTATTTGCAGATGCAGCATTGCGGCGCACGCAGTCACCGCGTAGTTTTTGGCGATGTTGAAATTTCTTCTCCGGCGCGGGTTGCTCGCCGTGCTCGTGCTGCTGACGGTGCTGACGGTGAGCTTCGCGCTAACCCGGCTGTCCGGCGATGTCGCGGTGTCGATGGCCGGCGCCCAGGCGACGCAGGAGGATGTGGACATCATTCGCAAGGCCTATGGCCTCGACCGACCGTTGACCGTGCAGTTTTTCAGCTGGGTGGCTGGGGTTGCCACCGGCGATCTCGGCCGGTCCTATTTGCATCACGCCCCGGTCGGCGGGCTGATTCGGGCACGCCTGCCGATCACGTTAACTCTTGGCGCCACTGGATTGGTGATCGCATTATGCCTTGCGCTGCCGTTGGGGATTCTGGCTGCGATGAATGAAGGCCGGGTGCTCGACCGCGCCATCATGATGGTGGCAGTGGTCGGCCAAGCGATGCCGAGCTTCTGGCTCGGGCTGGTGCTGGTGATCTGGCTGGGGGTGAAGTGGCAGTTGCTGCCGATCTCGGGCGTGGACACCTGGCATGGCTATATTCTGCCGGGTTTTGTGCTGGCGTTTTCGGCGGTGCCGGCGCTGATGCGACTGACCCGCGGCGGGATGGTCGATGCGCTGGCGTCCGATTATGTCCGCACCGCGCGGGCCAAGGGATTGACCCGGCTGACCGTGGTGATGAAGCACGCGCTGCGCAACGCCGCGATGCCGGTGGTGGCAGTGGCGGCGGTGCAGCTTGGGTTCATGTTGGGTGGCTCGATTGTGATCGAGTCGGTCTTCGCGCTCAACGGGGTGGGCTACCTCGCCTGGGAATCAATCGCCAAGAATGATTTTCCGGTGGTGCAGGCGGTGGTGCTGTTCCTGGCGACGATTTACATCGTGCTGACCCTGGTCGCCGATCTGTTTAACGCCGCACTTGACCCGCGTTTGAGGATTGGCTGATGCGGTTCGAATTCCGCAAGTTCGCCTTCGGATTGGGGGTGGTGATCGTGCTGGGCATCGCGCTGGTCGCGGTGTTGGCACCGTGGATCACCCCGGCCGACCCGTTTGCGCAAAATCTCGAAGCGCGGATGATCCCGCCGATCTGGATGGAGGGCGGCCGGGCTGAGAATATTCTCGGCAGTGACCAACTTGGCCGCGACTATTTCTCGCGCCTGATTTATGGCGCGCGGATTTCGATGCTGATCGGCACGCTGGTGGTGATTTGTTCCGGCGCAATCGGCATCACGTTGGGGGTGGTTGGTGGGTTTTTCGGTGGGCGTGTCGATGCGGTGGTGATGTTCATCATCACCTGCCGGCTGTCGATCCCGCTCATTCTGGTGGCGCTGACGGTGGTGTCATTTGTCGGCAGTTCGCTGACGGTGGTGGTGTTCACGCTTGGCTTGCTGCTGTGGGAACGTTTTGCCGTCGTGGCCCGCACGACAACGATGCAGGTGCGCACACTCGACTATATCAGTGCCGCTTGGGCGGCCGGCTGTTCGCTGCCGCATATTCTGCTGCGCGAGGTTCTGCCCAACATTGTGCATCATTTGATTGTGGTCGCGACCTTGGAAATGGCGCTGGCGATTTTGCTGGAAGCGGCGTTGTCGTTCCTCGGGCTTGGGGTGCCGCCGCCACTGCCATCATGGGGTCTGATGATCGCCGAAGCCAAGGACTACATGTATTTTTCACCTTGGGTCATTATGGTGCCGGGTGTGGCGTTGTTCGTGTTGGTGCTCGGGATCAACCTGCTTGGCGACGGGTTGCGTGACAGGTTGGGGGCCGCGCGCGATGCTTGATCGTCCTGCCCTGCTCGATGTCGAAGGATTGCGGGTGCGCTTCAGCCCGAAAGTCGAAGCCATTCGCGGTGTGTCGCTGCGGGTTGAGCGCGGACAGACCCATTGTGTTGTGGGGGAATCGGGCTGCGGCAAGTCGGTTTCGGCACTTGCGGTGATGGGCTTGCTGGCGCGGGGGGCGAAACGCAGCGCCGGCCATATGCGGTTTGACGGTCAGGATATTTTGAACCTGTCCGAGCGCGAGCTGCAAAAGCTGCGCGGCGATCGGATGGCGATGATTTTCCAGGAGCCGATGACCAGCCTCAATCCGGCCTACACGGTTGGCTCGCAAATGGCCGAGGTGCTGGTGCGCCATCGCCGGGTGGGGAAACAGCAAGGGCTGGACCGCGCCGCCGAGTTGCTCGCCAAGGTCGGCATCACTGCGCCGGGCATGCGGCTGGCGCAGTATCCGCATCAGCTTTCGGGCGGGCTGCGGCAACGCGTGATGATCGCGATGGCGCTGATGTGCGATCCGGAATTGCTGATCGCCGATGAACCGACGACCGCCTTGGACGTGACGGTGCAGGCGCAGATCCTGCGACTGCTGCGCGATCTGCAACAGGAGCTGGGGCTGGCGATATTGCTGATTACCCATGACCTCGGCGTGGTTGCCCGCATAGCCCATAAGGTGAGCGTGATGTATGCCGGCGAGGTGGTTGAATCCGCTTCCGCCACCGATCTGTTCGCCAGCCCGCGCCATCCCTATACCCGCGGGCTACTGGCCTGCGTGCCGGTTCCGGGCACGATCAAACGTGGGGAACCATTGGGCAGCATTCCAGGCACGGTGCCGCGCATTGCAGACGGGTTTGTTGGATGTGGGTTCCGAGATCGTTGCGCTTACGCCATGCCGGCCTGCGCGATTGGGGTTCCGCAGCGCGATGACGGCGCCGGGCACCGCCATCTGTGCCACCTGCAATGACGGTTGCCATCGAAGTTCGCGGCGCGACCAAGACGTTCCGGCAAAGCACCGGGGTGTTCGGGACAGACCGGATGATCCGCGCGGTTGACGGGGTGTCTTTCGCGGTCGAGGCCGGCAGTTGCCTTGGGATTGTTGGCGAGTCCGGCTGCGGAAAATCCACCTTGGCCCGGCTTATTCTCGGGTTGTTACCGGTCAGTTCCGGGGAAATCCTGGTCGAAGGGCAGTCGCTTGCCGATATGGATCGCAAGTCCCGCGCCAGGCTGATCCAGCCGGTGTTCCAGGACCCGTTCTCGTCGCTTAATCCGCGCCGCCGCATCCGCGATATCGTGGCCATGCCGTTGCAGGCGCAGGGGATTGCCACACGCGAGCGGGCGAGCCGGGTGGAGGAGATGCTGGTGCGCGTTGGTCTCCCGGGTGCGATCGCTGACAGGTTGCCGGCACAGCTTTCAGGCGGCCAACGCCAGCGGGTCGCGATTGCCCGCGCGCTGGTGCTGCGTCCGCGGATCGTTGTGTGTGACGAGCCGACCTCGGCGCTTGACGTGTCGGTGCAGGCACAAATCCTGAATTTGCTCGACGAATTGCGGCGCGACCTGGGGCTGACCTACGTGTTCATCAGCCATAATCTAGCGGTGGTCGAACATATCAGCGACCGGGTGGCAGTGATGTATCTTGGCCGCATGGTCGAGCAGGCTGGCACCGACGATCTGTTTGCGGCACCGACCCATCCTTACACCAAGGCGCTGCTGGCGTCGGTGTTAACGCCCGAACCGGGGCTCGGCATTCCCGATGTCGGATTGGGTGACAGCTATCCCGATCCGGCGAATGTGCCGCCCGGTTGCCGGTTTCACCCGCGCTGCCCGATTGCCGAGGCGCGGTGTGCGGTTGAAACGCCGCAACCGCGCGATTTGAATGGCCACCAGATCGAGTGTCTGCTGGCGTAGTTCCGTCGGGCGGGATGACCCACCCGACGGGTATTTGCAGGCCTACTTCCAGGTCGACAGATAGAAGCGCGGCATTTCGTCGGACCACGGTTTGAACTCGAGTTCCTTTCGGTACGCGTAGGTGGCGACGTTCGTATAGAGCGGCATGATGAAGGCTTGCTCGGTGATCCGCTTGATCGCGGCCGAGTAGTTCTTTTTCCGCTCTGCCGGGTCGGTGGTGCTGCCACCGGCGATCACCAGGCGCTGCACTTCGGCATCGCGCGCGAAGTCGGATGTGCTGAACGTGCCTTCGGCAAACGCACCGCTGTAATACTGCGGCAGAAACGCCGAGACGTCGTTGATCGAGTAGCTGCCCCAGTTGCCGAGATCGAGCGGGTTTTTGCCTTCCAACTGCCGTTGGATCAGCGCCTGGACTTGCAGATGGGTTACCTTGGCAGTGATGCCGACTGCCTTGAGGTAGTTCTGGATCGCCCCTTCGAACTGCGGCAACACGTACGACACGAGTTCAGTTTCGAAGCCGTTCGGGTAGCCTGCTTCGGCGAGCAGTGCGCGGGCCTTGGCAGGGTCATACGGATAATTCACCGCCGCTGCCGCGTCGCAACCGAACTGGGTCGGGTAGCACGGTGTCGCCAACACCCGCGAGCCGCCCTGCATCAGGTTCTTGGCAATCGATTCCCGATCGATCGCGTGAATGATGGCCTGGCGCACTTTCTGCTTGGTAATCGGATTATCGGCGCCGGTGCGACCGGCAGCGTCGAGATTCAACAGATTGACCCGCATTGTCTCCGCGCGTTCGGTCTTAAGGTGCGGGAGGGCGGCAAGCTTATCGACCATGTCGGGGATGACGTTTCAGGTCCAGTCCGCTTTGTTACCGATGACTTCGTTCTGCGCGGTGGTGGCGTCGGTCACCATATGAATGACCATCTTGCGGATCGCCGGGCGGGTCTTGGGCGCGTCTTTGTAATAATCCTCGAACCGTTCGAGATCGATCTGGTTCACGCCGTCAATCCGGGTGATCTTGTAGGGACCCGCGCCAACCGGCTGCTTGTCATAAGCGTCGTAACCGACTTTCTCGCGATATGCTTGGGGGATGATCGGCACCACCATGGCGAGGTATTCCATCGCTGCCGGGAAAATCCGTTTGGTGCGAATGCGGACGGTGAAATCGTCAACCTTGTCGGCGCCATCAATCCAGGAGAAGTTACTCGGCACCGAGACCTGCTTGTCCTTCAGCACCGTGTTGATGGTGTAGACCACGTCATCAGCGGTAAACGGGCTGCCGTCGTGGAACTTCACGCCACGGCGCAGGGTAAATTCGATGGTCGTGGGATCGGTGTATTTCCACGACGACGCCAGCGCCGGCTTGATCACGAAGCCTTCCGGGTCACGATAGACCAGCCCATCGAAGGCATGATGCGCGACAATCAGGCCCGAGCGCAGCTGATTGAAATAGGGATTGACGTTGACGATCTGGTCCCACCAAACCACCCGCAGCGTATCCGCCGATTTCTGCGCCATGGCCGGCATTTGAGCCGCCACTAACGCGGTCGCCGCGAACAGCGCCCTCACACACCACTTTGCCGACATTATTCGTTTGCTCCTGCAAAAAGATCGAACACAACTCTATGCGCAATAAGCCGTGACATGCCAGCTTAAGTTCATCCGCCGGTGTCGGGATTGAGCGCCACCCAGGAAAGATAGTGTGATGTCGTTCGCACATTGGAATGGCGGGCGGAAACCGAGGTCAGGCCAAGCTTCCCCGCGAGGCGAAGGCCAACACATCGAGGAAAATGGTGCCGACGCCCGGGATTGAACCGGGGACCTACTGATTACGAATCAGTTGCTCTACCGCTGAGCTACGTCGGCGCGCGGGACGGGTCTTAGCAACAAAGTCGCACACCCGGAAGGCGTATTTTGGCCGGTGCGGGATTTACGGGATCAACACAGTGCTGCCGGTGGTCTGGCGGGCTTCGAGGGCAACGTGGGCTTTGGCGGCATCGGCGAGCGGGAAGCTCTGGTTCACCATGATTTTTACCACCCCGGATGCGACCACGTCGAACAGATCCTGCGTTGTTGCCAGCAGGTCGCGGCGCTGCGAGGTGTAGCTGGCGAGTGTCGGACGGGTGAGGAACAGGCTGCCCTTGGCCGACAGCATGCTGATATCGACTGGGGGCACTGGGCCGGATGCGTTGCCGAAACTTACCATCAAGCCGAGCGGTGCCAGGCTGTCGATGCTGGTCATGAAGCTGTCGCGGCCTACGCTGTCGTAAACCACTGGCACCATGGCGCCACCCGTGATGCGCTTGACCTCGGCGGGCAGATTGCCGTGGCCGATCAGCACGTGATGGGCGCCGTGGGCGCGGGCGAGTTCGGCTTTCTCCGCGGTTGAAACGACCCCGATGACGGTCGCGCCCAAATGCTTCGCCCATTGGCACATGATCAGCCCAACCCCACCGGCGGCAGCGTGGATCACGATGGTCTCGCCCGGGACCACCTTGTGGGTGCGACGCAGCAAATACTGCGCAGTCATGCCTTGCAGCATCATGGCCGCCCCGGTCGCGAAATCGATGCTGTCCGGCAGGCGCACGAGCTTGTCAGCCGCAATGCAGCGCTCAGTGGCATAGGCGCCGATCGCGCCGCCAGCATAGGCGACCCGGTCACCCACCGTGACCTCGGTCACACCCGCGCCGATTGCCAACACGGTGCCCGCAGCTTCCATCCCGAGGGTTGCCGGCAACGCGGTTTTGTACAGACCAGTGCGGAAATAGACGTCGATATAGTTCAGCCCGACCGCGCCGTGGCGGATCAATGCCTCCCCCGGTGCCGGATCGGGCGTGGGCACGTCTTCCCAGCGCATCACTTCGGGGCCGCCAGTGGCGTGGATTCGGATGGCTTTGGTCATGGGTTGGTCCGTCTCGTGAAAAGGGTCAGAAGGGAAGCTTGGAGCCAGCAAGGCGGGCTTCGAGGTCGAGCAGAATAAGCTTGGTCGCCAGGCCATCGCCGCCGGAGTAGCCGCCAATGCCAGTGGTGGCGACGACACGGTGGCACGGAATTAAGATCGGGATCGGGTTGCGGCCATTGGCGCCACCGACGGATCTGGCCGATCCGCCAGCCACGCGGGCAATATCGATATAGGTACGGGTGGCACCGGCTGGGATATCGCACAACGCGGCCCAGACCCTGCGTTGATAGTCGGTGCCGACTGGGGCGAGTTTAAGATCGAAATCCATCCGCTTGCCGTCGAAAAAGTCATGCAACTGGTCTCGCGCCCGCAGCAGCAGCGGCGTTTCGGCCTGATCGCGGCCCCAGCCCCAGTCCAATGCAACGATCGCCCCGTCCTCCTCGGACACGGTGATGTCGCCGACCGGCGTATGCAGCGAAATCTGCGGCAAGCTTGCGGCACTCCTGGCACCAAATGTGGCGAAGCGATGGCACTGGCCGGGGACAAAAGTCAAGCCGGTCCGCATACCGTTTGCATGATGCCGCAGGGCGGTTTAGCGTTTCAGGTAACGTAAACGCCGGAGGAAACAATGAAGTTCACCTGGTTCAATCTAATGCCGTGGCCTTATCTGCCGGATGATTTCCGCGAAAAAAACAGGTCGGTTTGGGTCGACATCGACAGCAATTTGTATGACCCGGTGCGCGGGCACGTGGTTTACAACGACTATCTCGATCTGCTCGAATACGCCGATACCCTTGGCTTTGATGGTGTTGGCATCAACGAACATCATCAGAACGGCTATGGGCTGATGCCATCGCCGAACATCATGGCCGCAGCCCTTACCCGTCGCACCTCGAAGGCCGCGGTGGTGGTGCTGGGCAATTCGATCGCGCTTTACAATCCCCCGATCCGGGTCGCCGAAGAATTCGCCATGCTCGACGTAATGTCGGGCGGGCGGCTGGTCGCGGGCTTCCCGGTCGGAACATCGATGGACACCAATTTCTGCTACGGGCAGATCCCCGCGCTCACCCGGGAAAAATACGCCGAAGCGCATGAGATGATCATTCGGGCCTGGACCGAGGACAAACCCTTCGCCTTCAATGGCCGCTACAACAAGCTGCGCCACGTGAATATCTGGCCGAAATCGCTGCAAAAGCCGCATCCGCCGATCCATATTCCTGGCGGCGGCTCGGTCGAAACCTATGATTTCTGCATCGACAACACCTACTCGTATTCCTACCTGAGCTTCAGCGGCTATTTACGCGCCAAGGCACTTCTGGCGGGGTATTGGGACCAGGTGGTGAAACGCAATGCGCCGGATACCTCGCCATATCGGGCCGGGTTCGCGCAAACCGTGTTCGTGGCCGAAACCGATGCGGAAGCCGAGCGGCTTTATTCCGAGCACGCGTTCTACTTCTATAACCGCTGCCTGCACGTATTCGCCGGCTTTGCCGATGCGCCGGGTTACCGGACGGTCAAAACCATCCAGTCCGGTGCGCTGAACCAGTATGGCCGTCCGGAATATCCCAAGCTGACCTGGAAGGACCTGGTTGACGGTGGTTACATCATCGCCGGCAGCCCGGAAACCGTGCGACAGCGGTTCGAAGACCTGATCAAGGGCCTCAATGTCGGCAACATCTTCCTGCTGCTGCATGTTGGCAACATGCCGAAGGATTTGTGCATGTATTCGACCAAGCTGTTTGCGGAAAAGGTCATGCCGCATCTGCGCAACATGTGGCCGGAATATGAGGACGATAACCGCTTCTGGTGCAGCCCGCTGGCCGAGCGCGCGGTGCCGGCGCCGCTGGGCCCTGACTTCGCCCCCACAACCCAGCCGCAGATGGTGCCCGCGAAATGATCGAGAACAAAACGATTCAAACCCCGAAAGGGATGGTTGAATATCTTGAAGGCGGCACTGGCCCCGATCTGGTCTTTCTGCACGGCGCGGGCGGTGTTACCGCTGACAGCCCGTTCCTGAAAGCGCTGGCGACCAAATATCATGTCCGTGCGCCGTTCCTGCCAGGATATGGCGAATCCGAGGATAATCCCGAGATCCGTGACATGCTGGACGTGACGTTGCATACCTTCGACGTGCTCGATGCGCTGGGCGTGTCCAAGCCGATCCTGGTCGGGCATTCGCTCGGCGGGATGGTGGCGGCTGAAATGGCGGCGGTGGCGCCGAACGACGTCGACCGGCTATGCCTGATTGCCGCGGCCGGGCTGTGGATCGACGCCTATCCGGTGCCGGACATGTTCAGCCTGCTGCCGCGCGAACTGCCGGAATACCTGTTCCATGACGTGGCGGCCGGCACCGCAATGATGACGTCCAATGTCAGCATGAGCGATCCAAAATTCCTCATCCCGTTCCTGGTGCGGAATGCGCGGCAACTTGGCATGGCCGGCAAGCTGCTGTTCCCAATCCCGGAACGCGGGCTGAAGGATCGCATTCATCGCATCAAGGCCAGGACCGTTCTGGTCTGGGGCGATAGTGATCGGATGTTCCCCGCCCCTTACGCACAGGCTTTCAAGGCTGGGATCAAGGGGGCGGAACTGGTGAGTGTACCGGAGGCCGGGCACATGGTGATTGTGGAACAAACCCCGGCGGTAATGGCAGCGATCGGGCGATTGGGGTAATTCGGCGCGGCATGGGTGGAATTCGGGAACTCCGGCTTGTTTGCAACGGCCAGCGCCCTTAGTTAATCGGTGCCCTTGCCGATCATGGATGAGAACATGCAACCCGAAACCCAAGCCGAAAACACCACCGCCGCTGAACCGCCGACCCTGCATGGGTCCGAATTTATCATGCAGGCCGCCACTGACCGCATTGCCGAGCTTGAGGCGGAAGCCGCCGACATGAAGGAACGTTGGATGCGGGCAGAGGCGGAAACCGCCAATGTTCGCACTCGCGCCAAGCGCGATGCCGATGAGGCGCGCCAGTTCGCGACCCAAAAATTCGCCCGTGATGTCGCCGAAGCGGCGGAGAACCT
>JANYCX010000054.1 GCA_025360065.1 Acetobacteraceae bacterium
CGGGGCGCGGGTAGGCTCATTCACCGGCGGCAGTTTGCTCAGCAGCCGATCCCATTCGATCGCGTCTGATACCAAGCGCCCGAATGGCTGCCTCTTCCAGCCATTCGGGCGCTTGGTATTGCGCACCGGGTTGGCCGGCGGCGGTGCGCCAAGCAAAGACTTATACCAAGCGCTGTTGACCCATTCTTCATGGGTCAACATCAAGGGCGCTTGGTATTAGTGAACCTGATCGGCGAGCTTGTTGAGATAATACGCGGTATCGCCAAAGCTATGCTCGAACATCATCACCCGGCGGAAATAATGCCCGATCAGGTATTCCTCGGTCATGCCGATGCCACCATGCAACTGCACCGCGTTCTGGCTGACAAAGCGCCCGGCTTGGCCAACGCCGACCTTGGCGAGGGCGAAGTTGCGCGTCCGTTCGGCATCATCGGTTTCGTCCACCATCATCGCCGCCAGCATCGACATGCTGCGGCCTTGTTCGGTGGCCATCAGCATGTCGGCAGCCTTGTGCTGCAACACCTGGTTTTCGCCGATCGCCTTGCCGAATTGCTGGCGGGTGCGCAGATAGTCGAGCGTGACGTCCAGCATCTTGTCCATGCTGCCCACAACCTCAGCCGACATTGCCGAAATCCCGGCTTCGCCCACACGGCCAATCACCGCAAAACCAGTGCCGAGCGTGCCGAGCAACCCATCATCGCCAATTTCAACCGAGGCGAATGAAATCTCCGCCGCACGCGTGCCGTCGCGCAATTGGTAGCCACGCCGTGTCACGCCCTTGGCGTCACCATCGACAAGAAACAGCGTGATCCCGGCTTCGTCGTTGCGATCGCCCGATGTCCGCGCGCTGACCACGATCTTGTCTGCGCAATCGCCATGCAACACCACCGACTTGGCGCCATCAATCACCCAGCCGCCAGCGGCTTTGCGGGCGGTGGTGGTCACGTCGGACAAATCGTAGCGCGCGCCCTGTTCGCCATGGGCGAAGGCAAGCTTCATCGCCCCGCCGATGATTTCTGGCAGGATGGCGGATTTCTGCGCTTCCGACCCGGCAACCCGCAATGCAGTGCCGGCCAGCACCACGGTGGCGAGATAGGGTTCGAGCACCAAAGCTTTGCCGAACTGTTCCATTACCAGCATGATATCGACGGCGCCGCCACCGAAGCCGCCATAGGCTTCATCGAACGGCAGGCCGAGCAGGCCCATTTCAGCGAACTGGCCCCACATATCGGCGCTCCAGCCGGCATCCTGCTTCTGGAAACCCTTGCGTGCCTCGAATGTGTAGCGGTCCCCCAACAGTCTGGCGACGCTGTCGGTCAGGAGCTTTTGGTCGTCCGTTAGGTCAAAATCCATTACAACCTCAGTACCGCTTTGTTCAGAATATTACGCTGGATTTCATTGGTGCCGCCGTAGATCGAGGCCGCCCGCAGCATCAGATAGGGCGCCGCCATATAGCCCGCCCATTCCGGCGCGATCGGTTCGTTGCCCAATGCGTGCAGTTCCGACGCCCAGATCGGCATCGCCATCGGCCCGCCAGTATCCATGATCAATTCGCTGGTGGCCTGGAGCAATTCGGTGCCCTTGATCTTGAGCAGCGACGAAAATGGATCGGGCTTGCCGTCCGATTTCTTGCTCGCCGCCGCGATCACCCGCATCTGGGTCAGTTCGAGCGCCTTGATATCGACCTCGATCTGCGCGACGCGGTGGCGGAAGCCGCGATCTTCGACCAAGGGCGCGCCGCCCGATCGCACTTGCCGCGCCGTATCGACGGCAAATTCGAGATTGGCGCGCGACTTGCCGAGGCGCGCGATGCCGGATCGTTCGTTGCCGAGCAGGTATTTTGCTACATCCCAGCCACGGTTTTCCTCATAGACGCGCTGATGCACCGGCACCTTGACGTCATCGAAAAACACCTCGTTGAGGTGATGGCTGCCATCGATCGAAATGATCGGCCGCACCGTGATGCCGGGGGTTTTCATGTCGATCAGCAGGAAGGAAATACCTTCCTGCTTTTTGCGCGCATTGGGATCGGTGCGCACCAGGGCAAAAATCCAGTCGGCCATATGCGCAGTCGAGGTCCAGATTTTCTGGCCATTGACGATATAAAAATCGCCCTCGCGCTTGGCGGCGGTTTTGAGCGATGCGAGGTCCGATCCCGCGCCGGGTTCGGAGAACCCCTGACACCACCAATCGTCAAGGTTAGCCGCACGCGGCAGGAAATAGGCTTTCTGTTCTGGCGTGCCGAAATGGGCCAGCACGGGTCCGAGCATGGTGATATTAAAGCCCTGGAGGTCGGGCGCCGGCGCTGACTGGATGGCCTCGTTAAAGATCAGCCGCTGCACCGGGGTCCACGTCGCCCCGCCAAATTCTTCCGGCCAGCCGGGGCAAGCCCAGCCTTTTTTGTTGAGTTTGCGCTGCCAGTCGATGGTTTCCTGCTTGGTCGGGCCGAAGCCAACCCGCATCCGTTCGCGCAAGGCGGGATCGAGTTCGGCATCGATGAAGGCCCGAACCTCATCACGCCAGGCGATTTCTTCGGCTGTGAAGCGCAGATCCATTGGTTTTTCCTCCGCGGCCGCCCGCGTCGCGGGAGCATCTGAGGATGAGTATGTTGCCAGTGATTGAGGTAGGCAAGGGCTGAGAGTGCGGGACGAGCTGCAAATCGCGGCTGCTTGAAATATCTATTTTAGATATTGTCTGATGTGGAGATCAACCTCATGCAAGTCACATCGACTCAGTTCCAGCAGAACATCGGACGCTATCAGGACGCTGCTCAGCATGGGCCGGTCGTCATCACCAAGAATACACGGCCGCATACCGTGCTGGTATCAGCGTCGTTCTTCAAATTGGTCATGGAAGGTCGCATTGCCCGTGCCGTCGAAGACCTCGACGACGATACCGTGCAAGCCATCGCCAGCAGCGCGGTGCCGCCTGACTACGCAGACCTTGATGACTTGATCAAAGACTGGACCCCGTGACCCTGCCAATCCCGCGCCCGGGTCTGGTGATCGGCTATGCGTATCTTTGGGCACGGGAGCACGTGAGCCATCTACGCCGGCAGCAATTTCACCCGCTTGCCATCCACCCCCAACGCAATCCGCCCGGCTTTCAACGCCTGGGCGTCAGCGCCGAACACGTCGAGCCGCCAGCCTTGCATTGCCGGCACATCAGGCATGTCCTCGGTCGCCAGCCGATCAATATCATCGCTGTTGGCGACCAGTTTGGCCGCGACTTGGTGCTGCTCGCACTTCGCCGCCAGCAGCACTTTCAGCAGCGCCACCAAAGCTGGCGATGCCTTGGGTGTGTCACGATGGGTTTGTGCCTGCGGCAGGTCGGCGTCTGGCACGGCTTTGGCCTCGGCAATCGCCGCCAGAAGCCCGGCGCCCATGCGGCCTTCGGCGAAGCCGCGGGTGATGCCGCGGGCGCGTGACAGCGCCTCGACATCGGCCGGTGCGATGGCGGCAATTTCGAGCAGCGCCTCGTCCTTCAGCATGCGGCCGCGCGGGATGTTGGATTTCTGCGCTTCCCGCTCGCGCCAAGCCGCAATCGCGCGCAGCACGCCCAGCATGCGGCGGTTATTGGTGCGCGGGCGGAGACGTTCCCACATCAGTTCCGGATCGGGGCGATAGGTGGCGGGATCGGCGAGGGTGGCCATTTCCTGGCCGACCCAATCAAAGCGGCCATCCTGTTCCAGCCGATCGCGCAGCTTTTCGTAGACGCGGCGCAAATGGGTGACATCGGCGGCGGCGTATTCGATCTGCGCCGCCGATAATGGCCGCGCCGACCAGTCGCTGAAACGGTGCGCCTTGTCGATCTGCCCGCCGGTGAGGGACGCCACCAAACTGTCATAGCCGACCTGGTCGCCAAAGCCTGCCACCATCGCCGCGACCTGGGTATCAAACAGCGGCTTGGGTACATCGCCATAACGCAAAACAAAGATTTCAATGTCTTGTCGGCAGGCGTGGAACACCTTCACCACGGTTTCATCGGCAAATAATTCACCCATTGCGGCAAGATCAATGCCCGGTGCCTGGGCGTCGACCACCGCAACCTCGGTATCGGATGCCAGTTGCACCACGCATAATTCCGGCCAATAGGTGCGTTCGCGCATGAACTCGGTATCGACGGTGACAAAAATCTCCGTGCGCAACCGGGCACACAGCGCCACCAGCGCGTCGGTGGTTGTAATGAAATCGGGGGCGGGGAAACTTTGGCGGGGTTTGGCGGACATCGTCGGGTCATACACATGCTGGCGGGGGAACGAAAGCCGCAACCTTGACTTACAGAGGTGTGGAGGCTTGTGTGCCGCGCCATTTCAAGCCCAGGACCGATCCCCATGCACGCCTATCGCACCCATAGCTGCGCCGCCCTCCGCGCCTCGGACGCGGGCATTACCGCCCGTCTGTCCGGCTGGGTGCATTCCAAGCGTGACCATGGCGGGCTGCTGTTCATCGATCTGCGCGACCATTACGGCCTAACCCAGATTGTCTTCGCGGCAGGCAGCCCAGCCTTCGCGGCGATTGAGGGGGTACGCGTCGAATCGGTCATCACCGTCACCGGCGAAGTCGTGCTGCGCGAAGGCACCACGGTCAACCCGAAATTGCCGACCGGGGAAATCGAACTGCGCGCCGGCGATCTGGTCGTGCAGTCCCACGCCGATGTATTGCCGATGCAGGTCGCGGGCGACGAAAAATTCGCCGAGGATATCCGCCTGCGTTACCGCTTCCTTGATCTGCGTCGTGAAAAGCTGCATCGCAACATCATGCTGCGCGCCGGGGTGATCGCATCCATCCGCCACCGCATGATCGGGCAGGGCTTTACCGAGTTCCAAACCCCGATCCTGACCGCGTCGAGCCCCGAAGGCGCGCGCGACTTTTTGGTGCCGGCCCGCCTCCATCCCGGCAAGTTCTACGCCCTGCCGCAAGCGCCGCAGCAGTTCAAGCAACTGGCGATGGTCGCCGGATTTGACCGCTATTTCCAGATCGCGCCGTGCTTTCGCGATGAAGCCAGCCGCGCCGATCGGTCGCCGGGCGAATTCTACCAACTCGATTTCGAGATGAGCTTTGTCACCCAGGAAGACGTCTTCGCCACGATTGAACCGGTCATCGCCGGCGTGTTCGAGGAATTTGCCGACGGCCGCGCGGTCAGCGCGCTGCCATTTCGCCGTATTCCGTTTGACCAATCGATGCTGGATTATGGTTCGGACAAACCCGATCTGCGCAATCCGCTGATCATTCGCGATGTGACGGCGCAATTCGCCGGCTCCGGCTTCGGGTTGTTCGCCAAGATCGCGGCGTCCGGCGGCATTGTCCGCGCCATTCCAGCACCGGGGTGCGCTGCCAACCCGCGCAGCTTTTTCGATAAGCTCAACGAATGGGCGCGCGAGCAAGGCGCTGGCGGCCTCGGCTACATTACCTTCGACGCCGATGGCGCCAAAGGGCCGATTGCCCGCAACCTTGAAGGCGACCGTGCCGAAGCCATCCGCGTCGCCTGCGGCCTGCAACCGGGGGACGCGGTGTTCTTCGCTGCCGGCAAGCGCGATGAAGCGCCAAAATTCTCCGGCGCGGTGCGTACCAAGCTCGGCCAGGAACTTGGTCTGATTGCATCCGGGACCTTTGAGTTCTGCTGGATCACCGATTTCCCAATGTACGAACTGAACGAGGAAACCGGCCGGGTCGATTTCAGCCACAACCCATTCAGCATGCCGCAAGGCGGGATGGAGGCGCTGGAAACCATGGACCCGCTCGATATCAAGGCGTTCCAGTACGACATCGTGTGCAACGGCATCGAACTGTCATCAGGTGCAATCCGCAACCACCGCGCCGACATTATGATCCGCGCCTTCGACATCGCCGGCTACCCGGCATCCGAGGTCGAGGCCCGCTTCGGCGGCATGCTCAACGCCTTCCGCTACGGCGCCCCGCCGCATGGTGGCTCGGCGCCCGGCATCGATCGCATCGTCATGCTGCTGGCCGATGAGCCGAATATCCGCGAGGTGATCCTGTTCCCGCTCAACCAGCAGGGCGAGGACCTGATGATGGGCGCGCCGAATGAGACGACGCCGGCACGGTTGAAGGAGTTGTCGATCCGGTTGGATTTGGCGCCTAGGGTTAAGAAAGACTAAGGAACGGGCTTGTTTGTTTGAAAACAAAGAAGCAAAAAAACTTCACTGCTTTGTTGCCGTTGGCGTGCCAACTCACCACGGTCCCACGCCCGCGGCAATAAAGTGTCAAAAAGTTTTTTTGGTTCTTTTTGTTTACAAAAAGAACTGCTTGCCTTTGCCTTAATATTGCCTACCCCTGTGCTTAAGTTTTCGGACTGACCGCTGAGGAACTCGCCCCGTGACCAAGCCACTCCGCAAAGCCGTTCTCCCCGTCGCCGGTCTCGGCACGCGTTTTCTGCCCGCCACCAAGGCGATGGCCAAGGAAATGCTGCCGGTGGTGGACAAGCCGTTGATCCACTACGCGGTCGAAGAAGCCCGCGCCGCCGGGATTGA
Organism: Acetobacteraceae bacterium; assembly: GCA_025360065.1. Lineage (GTDB taxonomy): Bacteria > Pseudomonadota > Alphaproteobacteria > Acetobacterales > Acetobacteraceae > CAITOL01. The sequence continues at coordinate 6,494 of JANYCX010000054.1, forward strand.
GCAGTTTTGCCTCGTCACCGGTCGCGGCAAAACCGCGATCGTGGAACATTTCGATATTGCTTTTGAGCTCGAAGCCACGTTGCGCGGCCGCGGCAAGCAAGCCGAGCTGCGCATGCTGCGCGAATGGCAGTTGCCGCCAGGCGCGATGGTCACGGTGCGCCAGCAGGAGCCATTGGGCCTCGGGCACGCAATCTGGTGCGCGCGGGCGTTCATTGGCGATGATCCGTTCGCGATTTTGCTGCCTGACGATCTGATCCTGTCGGAAACCCCTTGTACGATGCAGTTGGCCAACGCCTATTACGAAACCGGTGGTTGCGTGGTGGCGGTGACCGAAGTGCCGCATGAGCAGACCAGCCGCTACGGCATTCTTGATATTGCGTCCGATGATGGCCGTCTGGTCGATGTGCGGGGCTTGGTCGAAAAGCCCAAACCGGAAGACGCGCCGTCCGATCTGTCGATCATTGGCCGTTACGTGATGATGCCGGAAATCATTCCGCATTTGGCCCGTCTCGAACGTGGTGCTGGCAACGAGGTTCAGTTGACCGACGCGATGGCCAAGCTGATCGGCCAGGTGCCGTTCCACGGCCTGCGCTATGAAGGCCGGCGGTTTGATTGCGGCGACAAGATTGGCTTCCTCGAAGCGCAGATTGCATTCGCGCTGAAGCGTGCTGACATGAGCGATGCGGTGAAGGCGTTCCTGAAGACTTATTGCGCAGAATTATTCGGCTGATTGAGGGTAGTATGATTTTTCGTCACGATTTTGATCCCACCACGCTGCGCGAATATGATATTCGCGGCATTGTCGGCAAAACCCTGCACGACGCTGATGCGTTCGCCATCGGTCGTTGTTTCGCAAGCGTGGTCGTGCGTGACGGCGGCACGGTCGTGGTCGTCGGCTATGATGGCCGCCTGTCGTCGCCGGGGTTGGAAGCGGCTTTGGTCGCCGGATTAATGGCGTCCGGGGTCGAAGTGGTGCGGATTGGGCTAGGTCCGACGCCGATGCTGTATTACGCAACGACGGTGTTGAAAGCCGCTGGCGGCATCATGCTGACCGGCAGCCATAATCCGCCCGATTATAACGGCTTCAAGATGATGCTGGCCGGCAAGCCGTTCTTCGGCAAGGAAATCCTCGAAATCGGCCGCATGGCGGCAACGGGCGACGTGGTAGCCGAAGCGGCCGGCAGCGATCGCGCATTGGATGTATCGGCCGACTATATCGACCGGCTCGCCAAGGATTGGGATGGCGGCACCCGCGCGTTGAACGTGGTGTGGGACAATGGCAACGGCGCGGCGGGTGCGATCATCGAACGCCTGGTCAAGCGCCTGCCCGGCACCCATACCGTGCTGTTCCCCGAAATCGACGGTCGCTTCCCCAACCATCACCCCGACCCGACGGTGCTGAAGAACCTCGAAGCCTTGGCAGCGGAAGTGCGCGCCCGTAAGGCCGATATCGGCATTGCCTTTGATGGCGATGCCGACCGCATCGGCGTGGTTGACGACGAAGGCCACATGCTGTTCGGCGACCAATTGCTGGTGGTGCTGGCGCGCGACGTGCTGAAAACCCATCCCGGCGCCAAGATTATCGCCGATGTGAAGGCAAGCCAAGTGCTGTTCGACGAGGTCGCCCGCGCCGGCGGCAAACCCGAGATGTGGAAGACCGGGCACAGCCTAATCAAGGCGCGCATGGCCGAAACTGGCTGCCCGCTGGCCGGCGAAATGTCGGGGCACATTTTCTTCGCCGATAAATGGTACGGCTTTGATGACGCACTGTACGCTGGGGTTCGGGTGCTCGGTATCCTTGCCCGTGGCACCGACAAGATGTCGGCGATCCGCAAGGCTCTGCCTCAGGTGATCAACACGCCTGAATTGCGTTTCGATTGCGCCGATACCAGGAAATTCGCTGTGATCACCGAGGTGGCCGCGCGTTTGAAGGCGGATGGCGCAAAGCTGTCGGACATCGATGGCGTGCGGGTCAGCACCGCCGATGGCTGGTGGCTGCTGCGGGCTTCCAACACCCAAGCGGTGCTGGTGGCGCGGTGCGAAGCTGCATCGGATGCAGGGCTCGAACGGCTCAAGGCGGCGTTGGTGAGCCAGTTGGAGGCGTCTGGTCTGGCGGCGCCGGATTTTTCCGGCGAAAACGCCGGGCATTAAAATTGGCGACGATGTTTGTCATACGACCAGGCGCTGGGCGAACCCGAGTTTTGGTGTTGTCCAGGATGGTGGTCAGCACCGGTTCGAATTCCCAGCACGCCAACCCGATCAATCCCACGGCCGCCCAGTTGGTATAGGCAGACGCCAAGCCGTTGCTGAGGTAAATAATAATTGCTGCGGAAGCGTAAGTGCCCGCGAGCGTGGCGCGTTGCCAGGTACTCATCCCATTCTTTTTCCGATGAAATTCTCCCATTAGAAAAAATTATCGGATCGGGGACTGAAAGTCAGGCCACAAAGTGTAAGGGAGTGTCACGTGTCGGGCACATGATCGCTCAATCCGCATTGTTCCATGACAGTGCTTCGCCATGCCGGAGGATGGCCTCGGCGGCTGGTGTGAAGCTGCCATCTGGGTTGTGCAGCACCAGCCCGCCGAGCAATCGGCACGGCCCACGCCCATTTTTGACTGCGCGGACCAGCACAAGCTTGGCGGCAGCGCCCGGCTTGGGCCAGAACGGAAAAATGCCCACACTCCCGCAGCCTGCGGCGGTGATGGCGGCCAACGCCTCGGGCAAGGCGGCGGCCGGGAGCACCATTGTCAGACTGCCGTGGTGGCGCACCCGACTTGCGAGCGCAGTCGCCCAGTTCGCGAACACTGATTTTGGTGCCCGACGTGCGAGCTCGCGGGTGGTGTCGGGGGACATCGTGCCAGGGGGGTGCCAGGGCGGGTTAGCGATCGCATGGTCAAACTGCCTGATCTGGCCGAGCTCCAAGGCAGCATCGGTCAGATCGCCGGCGACAAAGCGCAGGGTGACCGCGTTATTTGCGGCGGCGTTTGCCTCAGCGCAGGCAAGTGGCTCGGCAGCGATTTCCACCCCGATCCCGATCACCCCCGCAACCCGCGCCGCCAGGCAGAGCAACCCGGCACCGGCGCCGCTGCCGCCTTCGAGCACATACGCGCCCCGCCGTGCTGTAACGCTCGCGGCCAGCAACACCGGTTCAATCCCACTGCGATGGCCGGTTGCGGGTTGACGGTAGATCACCCGGCCACCGAGCAAGGTGCCATCGGTGACAGTCACGCCTCGCCTGCTTCCCGCAACACGCGTCGGGCCTGTTCGGCGTGCTCGCTTGCCACCACCAGCCGGCGCGGCAAGGCGCCTATGCTGCCCTCCATCGCGCTGGTGAAGCCGTCAAGCAGGATCGGCTCAATCCCGGCATCGCGCAGGAGCGACACCAGAAAGCTTAGCCGCACCGGATCGTTGGTTGTGGTGATGACGTCCATCTGGTGTTTCCCGGCGGTTGTGTGACAGCGCATGGGTCGCGTGCCTTGCCCCCCAACCGCCGCGCCGATATGGTGCGCCCGCAGCAGTTGCGGGCGCAAGTTGCCCGCCGATCAGGAGACTCTATTGCCCGCCGCTATCCGCCAACGCGATGAAATTTCCAACCCTGTGATGGATCGTCCAGGTGCCAATGGCGGCGGGGAGGATGCGCTTGCCACGCTGGCGGCGTTGGTGGCTGACGACATGCGGGCCTGCAATGCCACCATCATTGCCCGCATGGACAGCCCGGTTGCCCTGATCCCGCAACTGGCCGCCCATATCGTGGCCGCCGGCGGTAAAAGGCTGCGTCCGCTCTTGACCTTGGCCACCGCCCGCATGCTGGGCTATGCTGGCACCCGGCATATTCATCTGGCGACCTGCGTTGAATTTATCCACACCGCAACGTTGCTGCATGATGATGTGGTCGATGAAAGCCTGTTGCGTCGCGGCCTTGCCAGCGCCAATGCGGTGTTCGGCAACAAGGCATCCGTGCTGGTCGGGGATTTCCTGTTTTCCCGCGCGTTTGAGCTGATGGTCGAAGATGGCTCGCTCCGGGTGCTCGAAATTCTGTCACGCGCGTCGGCCACCATTGCCGAGGGCGAAGTGCTGCAATTGGTGACCCAGAACGATCTGGCGACCACTGAGGCACAATATCTCGATGTGGTGAAGGGCAAGACTGCCGCATTGTTTGCCGCCGCCTGCCGGGTCGGCAGTGTGGTGGCCAACGGTGATGCAGGAGGCGAGGCGGCGCTGGCCAATTACGGGATGAATCTCGGGATTGCGTTCCAGCTGGTGGATGACGCGCTGGACTATGCCGCCGACCAGACCAACCTCGGCAAGACCGTCGGCGATGATTTCCGGGAAGGCAAGATCACCCTGCCGGTGCTGCATGCCTTCACCCGCGCAACGCCGACCGAGCAGGCATTTTGGCGCCGCACCATCGAGGCGAGCGCGCAGACCGACGCCGATTTGCCCGAAGCCCTGCGGTTGATGGCCCGCCATAACGCCATTGCGGCAACTTTGGCGCGTGCCCAGGATTTCGCCAATGCGGCGCAAACCGATCTCAGCGTGGTTGCGCCGTCTGCCATCCGGGACTGCCTGATGGCAGTCGCCGATTACACGGTCAGCCGGCTTAGGTAGGGTGCAGTTCCGCTCGGAACCGCACCCTCGCTTTAAACCCGCTTCACGCCATACATTTGCGGGAACCCATCGCGGATATCGGTGATTGAATTGCGATAGATTGTCGGGCCCGCGTAATAGCCCAACGGCACGTAAGGGGCCTCCTGGAACAGCAGCTTCTGCATGTCGAGCGCGATCGATTTCTGGGTCGCGACATCCCCGGCATCGAGCCAGTTGTCGCGCAACGCCTCCATCGCCGGCATGTCGGGCCAGCCGAACCACGCCGCCTGGCCGCTGCGAATGGCCGAGGCCGCAGCCGGTGACACATTGCCCGACCCGCCAAGATTGGTCATGAAAATGTTCCAGCCGCCCTTGCTGATGGGCTCCTTGCTGGCACGACGCTGCACCACGGTGCCCCATTCCACCGCCACGTAATCGACATTCATCCCGATCCGGGTCAGCAAATCGGCGGTCAGTTGCGAATAGGCATGCAGCACCGGGATTGTCGTCGGCCCCAGAAGCACGACTTTTTCCCCGTTATAGCCGGCGGCCGCGAGGTCTTTTTTCACCTGGTCGAAGTTCTTTGACAGCCGGCCAACCGCCTCGGTGCCAACATTGGACGCGAGCGGCGAGCCGGATGAAAACAACCCGCATGGGTTCTTGATGATTGACGGTTCGGCACCGGCATAGGCGAGCATGAACTCGTCCTGATTGACCGCCGACAACACTGCGCGCCGCATCGCCGCCTTGTCGAACGGCGCGTTGAGATGGTTGAAGCGCAGGCAGCCGATCGAGCCATAGGGGTCG
>JANYCX010000022.1 GCA_025360065.1 Acetobacteraceae bacterium
CGGGCACGCCCCAATCCCGCAGTGTCTGCCGATCCATCCACGCAAGCGCCGCAGCTTCCTCGCGCCGGTGCCCCTCCAAGATCAGCGCCAACGCCAACAGACCGCGAACCTAGCCGCCATCCGGGCTTTTCGCCGCAAATATGATCCATACCCGTGATCTTAACCGGAGCGGACATCGATGCCTCCGTCACAGCGAAATGCTGAACGAAGGCATCGAATCAATGTTTAGCCGATTTGCATAGACCGAGATGAGGCGAGAGTGCCGACGCTCGGTATAACTGCCCAGGTTCCACAATTTCGCGGGCAGTTTTGCCAGTTCCACTGACTCATTGGCGCGCATTCCCGTCATCGCGAGCCCTTGCGTGGCGATCCAGAGGACGCGGCATGAAGTTGGGCGCGGTCACCCTGGATCGTCCAAACCCCGCTTCAACAACCGCAATCGCCTTGGGATTGACGATCTTGCTCGCACTAGCACTGCTCTGCTGGGGATAAACGGAAAGCGCCGGACCTACCCTGGGCGCGCGTCGGTTAGACATGCGTCATGCAACAGGGGTGGAAGTCATGGGCCGGACGGGCCAAGGTGGCTCCGAACCCCGGAGTGCCCGCATGCCCGACCCCGAAAAGCTCGCTGCCCTGCGCGCCCGCTATCCGAACGACCGAAAGGATGAGATCCGCGATCCCGCGCTGAAGCGCGGCGCCGATGCGGCGTTCAATTCCCAGGGTCGCCGGCCGCTGCCCTATGCCGGGGTGTCCACCCTCCTGGACGCGCCGTATCGCCCAGATGCGCCCGATTTGCCGGATTTTGGCGGGCTGGACGTGGCGCTGATCGGGGTGCCGATGGACCTGGCGGTGACCAACCGGGCCGGCGCCCGGCTGGGACCGCGGGCAGTTCGGGCGATCGAACGCATTGGGCCGTATCACCATGTGCTGCGGGTGACGCCGAAGGCCGAGCTGAATTTCGCCGATGTCGGTGACGTGCCGTTTCGCAGCCGCTACTCGCTGCCGGATTCGATCGCCGACATCGAGGCGTTCTACACAAGGGTGCAGGCCGCCGGGGTGAAGCCGCTGTCGATCGGCGGTGACCATTCGATCAGCTATCCCATTCTCCGGGCACTTGGGCGCGATCGTCCCGTTGGCATGGTGCATATCGACGCGCATTGCGACACCTCTGGCCCGGCCGAGGGCAGCCGCTTCCACCATGGCGGGCCGTTTCGCCAGGCGGTGCTGGACGGCGTGCTCGATCCCGAGCGCTGCATCCAGATCGGCATCCGGGGGGCGGCCGAGCTGCTGTACGAGTTCAGCTATGAGTCCGGCATGACGGTGATCCATGCCGAGGAAGTCGACACCATGGGCATCCCGGCAGTGATCGCCAGGGCACGGGCGGTGGTCGGTGGCGGCCCGTTCTATATCACCTTCGATGTCGACGGCCTGGACCCCGCCTATACGCCGGGCACTGGCACGCCGGAGGTGGGTGGGCTGACCCCGCGCGAGGCGCAAGCGATCCTGCGCGGGCTGCGCGGGCTCGATGTGATCGGCGGCGACGTGGTGGAGGTGGCGCCGCAGTATGACGCCAATACGACAACTGCCCAGATTGGTGCGATGATGGCGTTCGAGATCCTCTCACTGATGGCTCTTGTTGGGAAGTAGCTATGGACGCGCTCGCCGGTTTGCCTCGCCAAACGGTGCATCTGAGCTTCGATCCCGGCCCCTATCGGATGGCGATGGGGCTGGTGGCGACCGATCCCGCCGAGCTGATCGAGCTGGACGAGCACTACACCATCGAGATGGCGGAGCGCCGCCGGCTGCTGGCGGCGCGCCACGGCGACGTCTTCGCCGCCCTGCCCGGCAGTGAAGCGGCGCGGCGCGAGGTGCTGGATGTGCTCGCCGAGCTGCTGCCCCGGCGCTTCCCGGCCTGGTTCGACCGCGCGGGGGCGGTGCTGCACAACCGGCTGACCGACGAGCGCTGGGACCTCGGGGACTTGCCGCATGACCCGCTGGAGGTGGCTGGGCGGCTGGTGCAGGAGGATCTGTGCCTGTTGCGGCTCGCGCCGGAGGGGCCAGTCCTGGACGCCGCCGTGCTGTGTTTCCCGAGCCGCTGGAGCCTGGCGGAGAAGCTGGGGCAGAGATTGGCGATGATCCATACGCGGGTGCCGTTCTACGCCGACCGGCTGGCCAAGCCGGTCGATCGGCTGATGCCGAACCTGCGGGACGGCAAGCTGGTGGTGCGGCTGAACTGGGGCATGACCGACGATCCCGCGCTGTATGCCGAATCACGCAAATTCCGCCGCGAGCTCAATCCGGACGTCACCACGCAGAATGCCGGGGCGAAGCTCTGGCTGCGGGTCGAGCGCCAGACGCTGCGGCTGTTGCCGCAAAGCGGCGCGGTGCTGTTCGGCATCCGCACCCATCTCTATACTGTCGACCGCCTCGCCGCCGACCGGCAGGTGGCCGCCGATCTCGCCGCCGCGGTGCGTGGCCTGCCGCCGGAGATGGCGCTCTATAAAAGCATTCCGCCATTTCGCGATGCTTTGCTCGCTTATCTCGATACCAAGGCGACCTAGCGCCGCACCACGATGGGCGCAGCACCTGTAGGCGCCAGCTCAGGCGCGGATCTGGCTCAACGTCTCGCCAATCGTGACCTCGGGCGGGTTGGGCACCAGGTCGGACAGGGTCTGGCGCACCCCGCGTGCAGCGGCTGGCTTGGTGGGCAGCGGCCGGGGCATCCTTGATGTCCGTCGCCTCCGCCCTGTTTGGATATCCTTCCTAAATACCAACTGTGTCTGCGAAGTGCATAATCGCCAAAAACAACCCCACCTACCCACCAACCCCATGGCAATGCTTATACTTCTTCCCAGACTCGCACGGGCACAGCGCATTCCGCCCTGAATTCTTCCAGGTCGATGGCACCTGCGGATCAACCCCTTCATTCCGCAGCGGCAGCGCGGTAATCAGCGCCGCCTCACCAAGCCCATCATACCCACCATCCGCCGGATGGCTTTCAATCGTCACCGGTGGCGCCACCGGCTCCGGGTCGCGCCCGATTTCGATGCGGGCGAGCACCGATGTCACGCGTTCCTTCAACTCGTCCAGCATGGCGTTGAACATCGCGAAGGCTTCGGATTTATATTCATTCAGTGGATCGCGCTGGCCGTAGGCGCGCAGTCCAATGCCCTGGCGCAGATGGTCAAGCGCCAGCAGATGTTCTTTCCACACCTGGTCGAGGATTTGCAGCAGCAAATTCTTTTCTGCGTAGCGCATCATCTCCGGCCCGAAATTCGCGGCTTTGGACGCCATCAGCGCATCCACCGCGCGGCCCAGCCGCTCCAGGATGGCTTCTTCGTCAATGCCGTCCTCGGCCGCCCATTCCACTATTGGCAGCGCGATGCCGAAAATGCGCGCCACGTCCTCGGCGAGTTCGGCAGATTTCCACTGTTCCGCATAGGCTTTTTCCGGAATGCGGGCCGATACCAGGCCCGACACCACGTCGCCGCGCATGTCGGCGATGGTTTCGGTCACGGTTTCCGCCCGCATGAATTCCTTGCGCTGCGCGTAAACCTCGCGGCGTTGGTTGTTCATCACGTCGTCATAGCGCAGCACGTTCTTGCGGGTGTCGAAATTGCGCGCCTCGACCTTTTTCTGCGCCTTTTCCAGCGCCTTGTTAATCCACGGATGCACGATCGCCTCGCCATCCTTCAGGCCCAACCGCGCCAACATCCCGCCCATCCGGTCGGACCCGAAAATCCGCATCAGGTCGTCTTCCAGCGACAGGAAGAAGCGGCTGGCGCCCGGATCGCCCTGGCGGCCAGATCGGCCACGTAACTGATTATCGATGCGCCGGCTTTCATGGCGTTCGGTGCCGATCACGAACAGCCCGCCGGATTGTTTCACCTTTTCATGGGCTTCGGCCACTTCGGCGCGGATTTTCGCCGCCCGGATTGCGTGGTCGGCCTCGTCGGTAATCGGCGCCAGTTCCAGCTGGATGCGCATATCGGCGTTGCCGCCGAGTTTGATGTCGGTGCCGCGGCCGGCCATGTTGGTGGCGATGGTCACCGCGCCAACCGCGCCGGCCTGGGCGACAATGCCGGCTTCCTGTTCGTGGAAGCGCGCGTTCAGCACCTTGTGCGGCACTTTTCGTTTCAGCAGCAATTCGCTGAGCATTTCGCTGCGTTCGATGCTGGTGGTGCCAACCAGCACTGGCTGGCCGCGCTCGCGCGCTTCATCAATCAGGGCGGCAACCGCGTTGTATTTTTCCTCGGCGGACCGATAAACCTCATCATCATCATCACGCCGCGTGATCGGCACGTTGGTCGGGATGTCGATCACGTCGAGCTTGTAGATCTCGGCCAACTCATCCGCTTCGGTCATCGCGGTGCCGGTCATGCCGGACAGTTTCGGGTAAAGCCGAAAATAATTCTGGAAGGTGATCGATGCCAGCGTCTGGTTTTCCGCCTGGACGGTAACGAATTCCTTCGCCTCCAGCGCCTGATGCAGCCCTTCGGAGTAGCGTCGGCCTTCCATCATGCGGCCGGTAAACTCGTCAATAATCACCACCTTGTCGTCCCGCACGATGTAGTCAACGTCGCGGGTGAACAGCGTGTGGGCGCGCACCGATTGGGTTAAATGGTGCAGCACGGTCACGTTGAAGATGTCGTAAAGATTGCCCTCGGCAATAATTCCGGCGTCGCGCAGCATGTCCTCGCCAGTTTGCGACCCCGGCTCGGTCAGCGAAACGGTCTTGAACTTTTCTTCGCGGTCGAAGGTCGAAGGGTCCTTCACCAGTTCGGCCACCACGGCGTTGACCGATCGGTAAAGATCGGACGAATCCTCCGCCGGCCCCGAGATAATCAGCGGCGTCCGCGCCTCATCGATCAGGATGCTATCGACCTCATCAACAATCGCATAGCTGAAGTCGCGCTGGACCATGTCATCCAGCCGATATTTCATGTTGTCGCGCAAATAATCGAAGCCGAATTCATTGTTGGTGCCATAGGTGATGTCGGCGGCATAGGCGGCGCGGCGCTGATCTTCCTCAATCCCGTGGACAATCACCCCGGTGGTCAGGCCCAAAAACCCATAAATCTGCCCCATCCAGCCGCTGTCGCGCTGGGCGAGATAGTCGTTCACCGTCACCAGATGCACGCCCTTGCCAGACAGCGCGTTGAGGTAAACCGCCAGCGTGGCAACCAGGGTCTTGCCCTCACCGGTCTTCATTTCGGCGATCTTGCCGTCATGCAGCACCATGCCGCCGATCAACTGCACGTCAAAATGGCGCATCCGCAAAACCCGCTGTGATGCCTCGCGCACCACCGCAAAGGCTTCCGGCAACAGATCGTCCAAGGTGGCGCCACCCGCAAACCGGGTGCGGAATTCCTCGGTCTTGCCGCGCAAATCCGCGTCCGACAGCGCCTGCATCGCCGGTTCCAGCGCGTTAATCTGCGGCACCCGGCGCTGATACGCCTTCAGGGCACGGTCATTGGCGCTACCAAACAAAACGCGGGCGAGGGAGCCGAACATGCAAAGCTTTCCAATCTATACGGGCTTCAGATAGGACCGGGGCGGGTCCGGGTCAACGGATTGGGCCCGATTGCCTGCCCGACATCGGAAATCCCGCCGCGCAGCGGTTGTCCAAGCGCGCGGATCGTTGTAGGGCGCGCATGGGCCGGGCATGATCGGCCGAGCATCGTTTTAAGGATTATCTGCATGTTGCGTAAGCGCCTTGCCGCCCTGCCAGTCGCGTTGGCACTTGCCGCCGGCCTTGCCCTGCCGCTCGCCGCCCAGCCGGCGCCCGATCCGATTGTCGCCCAGGTCAATGGCGAGGAAATCCGCGCCAGCGATCTGGCCGAAGCTGCCCAGGCCCTCCCCCAGGACATGCGCGGCATGCCCCCCAGCGTCATCATGCCGATGCTGATCGACCAGTTGGTGGACCGCAAGGCGATTTCCCTGCTCGCCCGCCAGCGCAAGTTCGACAATGATCCCGCGGTTCTGCGCGCCACTGCCCGCGCTGCCGATCAGGCGATGCAAACCGCGCTGATGCAAAAAGAAATCTCCCCGCTGATCACCGAGGCCGCGCTCAAAGCCCGCTATGACCGCGACTTTGCCGGCAAGCCAGGCGAAACCGAGGTCCATGCCCGCCATATCCTGGTGACCAACGAAGCCGATGCCCGCGCGGCCATCGCGGAACTCAAGGCCGGTGGCGATTTCGCCGCCATCGCCAAGTCCCGCAGCACCGATCCCGGATCGGCCGATGGCGGTGATCTCGGCTTCTTCAAGCAGGGTGACATGGTGCCCGAATTCGCAGCCGTCGCCTTCGCGCTCAAGCCCGGTGAAACCTCCCAGACCCCGGTAAAGTCGCAATTCGGCTGGCACGTCATCAAGGTCGAGGAACGCCGCCAGGCGCCGCCGGCGAGTTTTGAGGAATCACAGGACCAGATCCGCCAATCGGTCATCCAGGAAGGCATCCAGGGCATCATCAAGATCGCCCGCACCGGCCTGAAAATCGAGATCTTCAACCCCGATGGCACGCCCAAACGCGCCACCGATGCTGCCGAGCCACCGCCGGCGCCGATTAAGAAATAGGGCAGGCCAGTCTTAGGGAAGGCCTTCTTTTTGTGAACAAAAAGAAGCAAAAAAACTTCCTACTTTGTTGCCGTTGGCTCGGGTCCCGCCGCAGTCCCACGCCAACGGCAACGGAGTCATAAAAAGTTTTTTTGGTTCTTTTTGTTCACAAAAAGAACATCTTGCCGTCCCACTTTGCCGCATTTGAGGAGTAGCCGCCATGGCAACCGTGATTTCCCCGCTCGCCGTCCCACTACCCGCTTTGCCGCCTTTGGCCGGGGTCCGTCTTGGCGCTGCCGCCGCCGGCATTCGCTACACGGGCCGCAATGATGTGGTGATGATGGAACTCGCCGCGTCCACCACCGTCGCCGGGGTGTTCACCTCGAATAAATGCCCTGGCGCGCCGATTGACTGGTGCCGCGATGCGCTCGCCGGTGGCCACGCCCGCGCGGTTGTCATCAACGCCGGCAACGCCAATGTCTTTACCGGGGCTGCCGGAGCGGCCACCACCAAGGCGACCGCCGCCGCTGCCGCCAAACTGGTCGGCTGTAAACCCAAGCAAGTCTTCCTGGCCTCAACCGGCGTAATTGGCGAGGTTCTGCCCACCGAAAAGCTCACCGCCGCCCTGCCAGCGTTGCACGCGGCCCTGACCGACGATGGCTGGGAAGCCGCCGCGCGTGGTATCATGACCACCGACACCTTCCCCAAGGCGTCCACCGTGATCGCAAAAATCGGCGACGCGGACATTCGTATTACCGGCATCGCCAAGGGCAGCGGCATGATCGCGCCCGATATGGCGACGATGCTGTGTTTCATCTTCACCGATGCCGCCATCCCCGCGCCGTTGCTGCAAGCGGCGTTGTCCAAGGGCGTTGGCACCACCTTCAACTGCACCACCGTCGATAGCGATACCTCGACGTCCGACACCGTGATGCTGTTCGCAACCGGGGCCGCCAAGCATCCCAAAGTCACCGATGCGAAGATGCTCAAGGGCTTCACCAAGGCGCTGCACGGCGTGCTGCTCGACCTCGCTTTGCAGGTCACCCGCGATGGCGAGGGCGCGCAGAAGCTGATCCGGATTGACGTCACTGGCGCGGCCACCAACAAATCCGCCAAGCGCATCGGCATGGCGGTGGCGAACTCACCCTTGGTCAAGACCGCGATTGCCGGGGAAGACGCCAATTGGGGCCGCATCGTGATGGCGGTCGGCAAGGCCGGCGAACCGGCGGATCGTGACAAACTCTCAATCGGCATGGGCGGGGTGTGGATGGCGCGTGATGGCGCGGTGATCGCAGGCTACGACGAAACCCCCGTGGTCGCCCACATGAAGGGCCTCGAAGTCGATATCGCCATCGATATCGGCCTCGGCAAAGGTAAAGCCACAGTTTGGACCTGCGACCTGACCCACGGCTATATCGACATCAACGGCAGCTACCGAAGCTGATCTGGGTTTCGGTGTTCGGCATCGGCAACCCGTCTCAAAACCCGACGCGCGTGCGATCAGCACTTTCTGTTTCTTCTGCAACTTGATACACTCCAACCCCCGCATGACAGATCATTTGCCCCCCTCCAGCTTCGAACCGTTACGCACCGATCGGCTGACGTTGCGGCCCTATGTCGCCGATGATGCCGCCGAACTGCACCGGTTGCTGAATAATTTCGCCATCATCCGTGACCTCGCAGCGGTCGAATTTCCCTATGAGCGTGATCTCGCCGATGCCTGGATCGCCAGCACCGTCGCGCAGATCGGTGCCGGGCAAGCCTATCACCTCGCCATCACCGGGCAGGAGGGTGATGCCGAAATCCAGGTCGGCGCGGTCGGGTTGCGGCTCGATAGCGCCACCCGGATTGGCCATCTCGGCTATTGGGTGGCGCCGCCCTATCGCGGCCATGGCGTCGCGGGGGAAGCTGCCGGCCGTCTGGCGCGCTGGGCGCTCGCCAATCTCGACCTTGACCGCATCGCGGCCAGTGTCGCCACCGATAATCCCGGCTCGATCGCGGTCCTGCGCCGCATCGGCTTCCGCCATGTCGGCGAAGGGATGGAGTATTTCCTGGCCCGCAAAAGCGACCAGAAAACCCTCCGTTTTGAGGCGACCCGCGCCGATCTGTTCGGCACGCCCGAGGGCGATGCCCAGGCGGATGGCAGCAAGCCGCTCTTGCTGGTTGCCGCTTGCGCGCTGGTCGATGTCGATCGCCGGGTGCTGTTGGCACGTCGGCCGGAAGGCAAGAAAATGGCCGGGCTGTGGGAATTTCCCGGCGGCAAACTCAATCCCGGTGAAACCCCGGAAGCCGCCCTGATCCGCGAATTGAAGGAAGAAATCGGCATCGATGTGGCCAAAAGCTGCCTCGCCGCCTTTGCCTTCGCCTCGCACAGCTACGATAATTTCCACCTGCTGATGCCGCTATTCCTCTGCCGGCGCTGGCGCGGTGTGCCCCAACCGCTTGAGGGCCAGACGCTGGCGTGGGTGGCGGTGGATCGGCTCGGCGAGTATGCCATGCCGGAAGCGGATCGCCCGCTGGTGCCGCTATTGCGCGATTTCCTCTGACCAAAAGGGCTGCTGATGTCTGACTCCAACCCCACTGCCTGCCTGCTGGTGATCGGCAACGAGGTCCTGTCCGGCCGCACCCAGGACGCCAATATCAAGTTCCTCGCCATTGGCCTCGGCGAAATCGGCATACCCTTACGCGAAGTCCGGGTGATCCCGGATGTCCGCGACACCATCATTGCCGTAGTCAACGAGGTGCGCGCCAAATTCGACCATGTCTTCACCACTGGCGGCATTGGCCCGACCCATGACGACATCACCAGCGAATGCATCGCAGCAGCCTTCGGCGTGCCGTGGGAACCGCATCCCGAAGCGTGGGCGCGCATGCAAGCCAGCTACAAGCCTGGGGAATTCAATGCCGCCCGCCAGCGCATGGGCACCATGCCGAGGGGCGCCAGCCTGATCAACAACGCCGTTTCCATCGCACCTGGCTTCACCATGGGCAATGTCCATGTCATGGCCGGCGTGCCGCGCATCATGCAGGCAATGTTCGCGGTGCTGGCGCCGACCCTTAAAGGTGGCAAGCCGATCATCAGCCGCGCCGTCTATGCGCTGCGCCTGGCCGAGGGCGCGATCGCCGATGGTTTGGGCGCCATCCAGGATCGCTACCCCGCATTAGACCTCGGCAGCTATCCGTATTACCGCCCGTCCGGCAACGGCGTCGCCATCGTAGCCAAGGGCACCGATGTTGCCGCCGCCGAGGCTGCCATCGCCGACGTGACCGCGCTGATGATCACCTGCGGCGCCACCCCGGTTCAGGGTGAACCCGACCCCGCCTGATAAGGACAGATTGATGCCGTTACCGCCGCCCGCCGACCGCGAGTTGATGCACACCCGCGATATTCGCCTGCAAGGCTTCCGCCGCGTTGATGGCCAGATGGATGTCGAAGCCCACCTGACCGACACAAAAGGGTTCGACTTCAGCAACCCTGATCGTGGCGCGATCAATTCGGGCGTGCCGCTCCACGAAATGTGGGTGCGCATGACAATCAACGACCATCTCGATATCACTGCGTGCGAGGCGATAACCGACCATGGCCCTTACGCAAACTGCGGCGGTGGGGCTGCGAGTTTCGCCAAGCTGGTGGGTTTGCGGATCAAGTCGGGTTTCCTCAAGGCCGCCAATGAACGGGTCGGTGGCGTGCTCGGCTGCACCCATCTGCGGGAGATGTTGCAGCAGATCGGCACCGTGGCGCTGCAAACCATCTGGCCGGTCGAGACGCGGCGCGATGCGGCGGTGCTCGAAGCCGCCAAGGCGCGCGGTGAAAACCCGGTCAGCAAGACTGACGGCACCGAAGGCATGATAAATTCATGCTTTGCGTACGCCGCCGATGGCGAAAATGTCCGCAAGCGTTGGCCGCATCGCTACACCGGAAATCAGGCGATTGCCGAAACCTCCACCGTCGGCTGACCGCGCCTCCGCCGCCAACTGGCAGGCTTGCGCAGGTCCGGTCTGCAGCCGCCCGAGCGGGCGATATTACGGAAATAGGTCACCACATGCACCCGGATGGCGCTGGTGCGCCCACCGGGATGACCCTCACGCTCGATCCGTTGCACCAGATCGCTGAGGGTGATGGTCTCCAGCAGGCAGATTTCCTGCAACGCATCCCAAAGTTCAGGTTCAAGCCGCATGCTGGTGCGCCCGCTTTGGGCGATCACATTGCGGTTGATCAGTCTGCTGGCGGTCATGTTTATCTCCATGATGATGGCTGACTGTGACTTTCGCCGAAAATCCTCAACGAAGAGTTGAAGTCCGCCGTTCCCGATATGAATAATCCCCGCCCCGCGCACCCTCAAATGAAACCTCCGTTAGCCACGTAAAGTTGATCTGCTTGACCGTGTCGCGGCCTCCGGCCACGCTTGATCAGGCAAAGTTTTACGGGGAACCCACCAATGACACCGCTCAACGAAACCCATGATCTGAAACGGCGGAGTTGGATTGCGGCCGCCAATGCGGATGGGTGTGATTTCCCAATCCAGAACCTGCCATTCGGCATTTTCGCGCGCGCAGATGGCGCGGGGCAGGGCGGTGTAGCGATCGGAGACCAGATTGTCGATCTCGCCGCCGCGTCTGGCCTGTTCAGTGGGGCGGCATTGGCGGCTGCCAAGGCAGCGTCTGGCCCGACGCTCAACCCGTTGATGGCGCTCGGCAATGGCCCCGCCAGCGCCTTGCGCACCCGCCTGTCGGATGTGTTGCGTGAAGGTGGTCCGGATGATCTGCGGCGCATTGCCGCGACCGTCCTGGTGCCGATGGCCGATGTTACGATGTTGCTGCCCGCCCGCACCGCAGCCTTCACCGACTTCCTGACCTCGAGCTACCACACCGAACGCGGCGGCCGGATCAGCCGCCCCGACAGCCCGTTGCCGCCCTGCTTCAAATATCTGCCGGTCGCCTATAACAGCCGTGCCAGTTCGCTGCGCGCCAGCGGGGCCGCTATCACCCGCCCCAACGGGCAGTGGAAGCACGCCGATGGCCAGGTCCGCTTCGGCCCGACCGAGGCGCTGGATTTCGAGCTCGAAGTCGGGCTGTTCATCGGCCCTGGCAACACCGTTGGTGAACCGGTGCCGATGTCGCAAGTCCAGGACCGGATGTTCGGCTACTGCCTGCTCAATGACTGGTCAGCCCGCGACATCCAGGCCTGGGAAAGCGCGCTCGGGCCGTTCCTCAGCAAAAGCCTGTCGACCAGCATTTCCCCCTGGGTGGTGACCGGCGAGGCGCTGGCCCCGTTCCGCGCGCCGGCTTTCCCGCGTGCCCATGATGATCCCCAGCCCTTGCCCTATCTTGCCAACGCACAGGATCAGGCGTCCGGCCATTTCGATATCGTGCTCGAAGCCTTCATCCGCACCCCGAAAATGCGCGCGGCGGGCGAACCCGCATCACGCGTAACGCTCACCAACTTCCAGCATAATTACTGGACCTTCGCCCAGATGGCGACCCATCACATGAGCAACGGTTGCAACCTCGAACCCGGTGATCTGCTCGGCAGCGGCACCGCGTCCGGCCCCACCGACGACAGCCGCGCCTGCCTGTCGGAAGCAACCGAACGCGGCAAGGTTCCTTTGGTTCTGGCCAACGGCGAAACCCGCGGCTGGTTGCTGGATGGCGACGAGGTGATTTTTACCGGCCGGGCCAGCAAGGCGGGGTTTGTATCGATCGGGTTTGGGATTTGCGCAGGGCAGATTGCGCCAGCGCCAGTGTGGCCAGCTTAAGGAAGTCGTTGTTTTATACCAACCCGCTTAAGTGTTGACCCATTCTTCATGGGTCAACATCAAGGGCGCTTGGTATTGCGCACCGGGTTGGCCGGCGGCGGTGCGCCAAGCAAAGACTTATACCAAGCGCCGTTGACCCATTCTTCATGGGTCAACATCAAGGGAGCTTGGTATGAGTAACCAAAAAGGGCGACTGCCCAGGTTCCCACGACGTGATGGCATACTCGGCTTTTCCAATAAACCACCGTATGCCATCCCGTCATCGCGAGCCCTTGGGTGGCGATCCGTCTTGCGTGCGCAAAAATGGATCGCATCGCTTGGGCTCGCAATAACGGGCTTGGTTCACGGTGGCCCTACGCAGACTGCGAAGATGCCACCAAAGAACATTCTCGCCTCACCCCTTGCGAACATTCCAAGGCAAAGTCGCCGGCCCCTGCAACACCCCCGAAACGTTCCGCCGATACGCCGTCGGCACCACATATTGCCCAAGCGGCACGAAAGGCACGGTGCGGAACGCAATCGCCTGGATCAGATCGGCAAGCCGGGTACGGTCCGCCGCAGTATCCGATTGCAACCACTCCGAGGCCAGTCTTTCCACCTCGGCATTTTCATACCAACCGAAATAGCCAGCCTCGCCCTGGCCACGCACCAGGAAATTCACTGCCGGGTTCAGCAGTCCCGGCCCGTTCACCCCCGAAATGAAGATTGACCAGCCGCCCTGATCCACCGGTTCCTTCTTGGCGCGGCGCTGGGTGATGGTGCCCCAGTCGCTGGTGACCAGATCGATATTCATCCCGATGCGCTTGAGCACATCGGCGGTAAGCGTGGCGAAATCGCCATAGGGCGGCAGGTCGGCGGCGCGCAAAATTACCACCTGTTCGCCCGCGTAACCCCCCGCCCGCAGCAGCGCCCGCGCCGCATCAAGATCGCCGCGCATGGCGTCCGCGCCGGCCATCGCGCGCCCCAGCGGGGTGCCGCACGGAAACACCGATTTGCAGATGGTGGACGCCGCCGCATCATCACCGGTGGCGATGCGCAGATAGTCGGCCTGGTTGACTGCCATCATCACCGCCTGGCGGACTTTCTCGTTGTTGAACGGTTTCCGCAACTGGTTGAAGCGGATGAACCCAGCCCAGCCGGTCGGGTCGATGGTGTCGAACACGATCTCCCGATCCGCCTTGAGCAGCGGGCGCAAATCCGCCTCGGGCCGTTCCACCCAATCGACCTCGCCCAGACGCAACGCGGAAACCGCGGTCGCATTATCGGGGATCACCCGCCATTCCAGCCGGTCAACCCGCGCGTGCTTGCCGCCGGCGGTCCACACGGCGGCTTCGGGCCGTGGCACGTAATCGGCGAATTTCTCGTAAACCACCTTATTGCCGCTGACATATTCGTCGGCCTTGAAGCTGAACGGACCGGAGCCGATCATCTCCGACACCTGCTTGGTCGGATCTGTTCTGGCGAGGTGTTCCGGCATCACAAAAGGCGGAAACGCCGAGTTGCCCAACATATACGCCAAGGTTGCGAGCGGGCGCTTGAGGGCCACCTTGATGGTGCGATCATCGGTCGCGGTCCAACTATCGACGAAGGCGCCGACCACCCGTCCGGTCGGCTGGCGTGCTGCCCAGCGGGCCAAGCTGGCGGCTGCATCGGCGGCCCGGACCTTCTCGCCATTATGGAATTTCAACCCGTCGCGGAGCCGGATCGTCCAGGTCCTGCCATCGGTCGAAACCTCATGCCCCTCAGCCATTTGCGGCTTGGCGACCTGGTTGTCATCGGCGCCATAAGGCGCGTCGAACACCGCATAGCCATGGCACAGGCTGACATAGGCGGTTGACCAGATCGGGTCGAGCAAGGTGAGGTTCGATCCCGGAACATAGCGCAAAACGCTGGGCGCGGCGCGCGCTGGCCGTGTAGTGGCAACAATTCCGGCGGCCGCCGACGCAAGCAGCGAGCGTCTTTTCATGGTGTCCTCCTGCGCCTCAGAGCGGCGTCAATTCGCCAAGTTCCATCGCCAGTATCTGCAACGCCAGATATTTCGAGTTGATCCGGCACGGCGCCAAGCCGCCAGCGATGAACCACAGGCCTTCCTGCGCGGTGCGCTTGTACATGTTGTTGAGCTCCCCATCCGGGCCATAACCCCAGACCGGGCCGATGCGCTCGACCATGGCTTGGCCAAGTGCGCGGCGGATCAGTTCCACTTGCGGAAAATATCCGGTGGCCAGGATGATAAGGTCGGCCGGCACAATGGTGCCATCAACCAACAGCGCCCCGTCCGCAGTGAAGCGGTCAATCCGGTCAAATTGCAGCAGGCCGATTTCGCCCTTAATCATCAAAGCCGAACTGCCAGCATCGAGATTATAGCCACCGCCCCGACGGTAATACTTAATCTGGTGGCCGGTTTCGTCTTCGCCCATATCGTGTTTGAAGCCGATCGATTTCAGGCCGTCGATCATGTCCTTGTCGAGTTCGACCATGCGCTTGGCGACAGCTTTGTAGGCCTTGAGGATCATCGGGTGGGTGGCTGCGGCAACGACGAGATCGGCGTCATCGAGCGCGTCGAACTCGTTCCAAATCGCCTCATTCAACCGCGCGCTGGGGTTGATCGAAACAACAGTTGTCGAGCCGCGCTGGATCAGGGTGGTGTGGACACCGTGGCTGTGCAGATCGAGCGCCACATCATTGGCGCTGCTGCCGGTGCCGATGATCAGCGCGCGCTTGCCGGACCACGCAGCACCGCTATCGAACCCTTCGGTGTGGATGATATCGCCCTTGAAATCGTCAAGCCCGACAATCTCCGGGGTCATCGGGTAAGAACTAACCCCGTTGGCGAACACCAGATGGCGCGGGCGCACAATACGCTCGGTGCCATCGCCCCGTTTCAGTTGCACCGTCCAGCGCTTGTCACCGTCGTCCCAAGTAGCGTTGGCGAACTCGGTATCGGTCCAGCAATTGATTTCCATGGCATCGGCGTAGAATTCGAACCAGTTCCCCAGCATGTCCTTGGGGATATATTTCGGCCAGGTCGGCGGAAAATGCAGGTAGGGCAGGTGGTTGAGATGGATCGAGTTGTGCAACGCGAGCGAATGGTAGCGTTTGCGCCAGCTATCGCCGATGCGCGGCCATTGCTCCACAACCAACGTATCGACACCGATCTGGTTGAGCCGGGCTGCCACCGAAAGCCCGGCCTGGGCGGCGCCGATCACCAGAACGGTTGGCTCGCGATCTTCGTACGCGGCGGCTTTGCGGCGGATATCGGCCCAGTTATCGCCGCCAAAATTCCGCGAATAGGCAGCGCCGGTCGGGCGATTATCGCCGATCTTCTCCTCGTGGCCATCGAGCGATTCCAAGGTGGTGGAAAAATGCCAGGCCAACATCCTGCCCTCCGCATCGGGCGACAGACGCAGCAGCCCGGCGCCACGGCCGATAGCGGTCTTGAATTCGAACAGCGCCTCGATGCTATCAACCCCGAGGCGGGTAACCTTGCGTGGCGGCTTGCGGTTCGCCGGCAGATGGAAGCCGTGCGCGGCGGTGCGCGGCTGTTCCTGCGCGAGGCGGGCGGCAATACCATCGCGGCCTTCGCCAGGGGTGATGTGCCAGGTAAACGCCAGGACATCGCGCCAGTGGCAGTCCGGGTGCAACATCGCGCCGATCGCGGCCGGATCGCAGACCGCAAGGGCGGTTTCAAAGCCCGCCAACCAGCCCTCGGCGGCGCGCCGGACCTGGACGGCCGCCTGGAATTCTATGAAGGTTTGATCGATGTTATCCATCTTAATGCTGTCCTCGCCGCTTCGTTGAGCCATCCTATTTCTTTTCGACGCCCCAGAATACCGCTGTATTGGGCACTTTGACCCAACCGCTGAGGTTGCTGCGATAAGCCGATGGCGTAACCCATTGGCCGGTCGGCAGCACGATGCCGACCTCGAAATTGCGGATTTGCAGCGCGTCCATCGCCTTCTGGCGCGCTTCACCAGGGGCGGCATCGGCCCAGGCCTGGCGCAGTACCTCAATCTTGGCGTCGCACGGCCAGCCGAACCAGGCCTTTTCGCAGGTGCCGGGCATGTGGGAAAAGCCGATCGGGCCGAGTGCGTTGACCCCGCTATAGCCGGTGTGGAAAATGTTCCAACCGCCCTTGTCGGCTGGGGCCTTGCTGGCGCGGCGGGTGAAAACGGTCGCCCAATCCATCGCCTCGAGCCGCACATTGACCCCGGCTTCCTTGAGCAAGGACGCGGTGACCTGGGCCATCTGGTGGAACCAATTATAGTCGGTGGGGTCCAAGATCACCACCGGGCGGCCATCATAGCCGGCCTCCTTGAACAGCGCGCGCGCCTTGGCGACGCTATGGCCTCGGACCCATTCGACGCCCGCCTTGCTTTCCATCGGCGACCCGCAGGAAAAGATCGCGCCGCACACCGACCAGTATTCCGGGTTCCCGATGGCGGCGTTCATGTAAGCTTCCTGGTCGATCAACCACAGCATCGCCTCGCGCGCCTTGGGATGATCGAAGGGCGGCAAGCTGTGGTTCAGCCGCAGCACGCCGCGGGTGCCGCCTTTGTCGAAAACCTCGGTCCGGATGCCGGGGATTTTCAACATCGGGGCGAGATCGAGATTGACGATTTCGAGAAAATCCACCTCCCCCTTGATCAACGCCTGATGGGCGGTGGCAGCATCGGGGATGGCGAGCAGTTCAACCCGGTCAACCCGCGCGACTTTCCCGCCGGCGAGGCCGCTGGCTGGCTCGGCACGCGGGATGTAGGCGGGGTTCTTGACGTAAACTGCCTTATTGCCGGGATTCCACTGGTCACGCAGGAACAGGAACGGGCCGGAACCAACTGTCTCGGTGATCTGCTGGTTAGGGTCGGTCAGTGCCTCCTTTTCCCGCATCATGAACGCGATCGGGGTGGAGTTTTTGCCGAGGGTTTCGAGCACCAGGCCGTAAGGGATCGCAAGCTTAAGCTCGAATGTGTCGGCATCGATCGCAATCAGCGACTGGACCTTGCCCATCAGCAACTGCCCAGCCGCATCCCGCGCCGCCCAACGCTTAAGGGACTGGACGCAATCCTTCGCAGTGACCGGGGCGCCATCGCTGAATTTCAGGCCGGGGCGAAGATGGAACCGCCAGGTGAGCTTGTCGGGGGACAGCGTATAGGTATCGACCATCTGCGGCTGGGGGATGCCGTCGTCATCAATGCCGAACAACGTATCGTACACCATCGCGCCATGGTCGGCGACGACGTTGGCGGTGGTCCAGATCGGGTCCAGACCGCTGATGCCGGCTTGCAGCACCGCGCGGATGGTGGTCTGGGCGCTGGCGGGTGAGGCGATGCCGATTGCGGCGGCAATTATGAGGTGGGTTAGGCGGGGGGACATGGACGGGCGCTCCCATTTGGGTTGGGGGCATAGTCCGGGGATTTGGGGTGGGGTCAAGGGCGGGCCAGCTTGCGCCATCTCGACCGCCGGGCCAGTGTGCCTCACATTCTGAGGAACTCTGCCAATGCCGTTGATCCGCACCGAAATCGCCAACCACATTGCCGTGGTGACCATGGATGCCCCGCCGGTCAACGCGGTTTCGACCCAGTTCATGGAAGAAATGATCGCGACCTTTGACCGGTTGAACGATCTTCCTGATGTGCGGGTGGCGATCCTGACCGGCGCTGGCAAATGCTTTTCGGCCGGCGCGGATATCAAGGCGCGCATGGGTGGCCATGCCGAACCCGGCGATGGCTGGGCGCATGCCCGCCGCGCGCGCGAACTGAGCTGGTCGATTGTCGAAAACAAGATCCCGGTGATCGCTGCCATCAATGGCCCGGCACTCGGCGCCGGCCTTGGCATGGCAGCGTCATGCGACATTCTGATGTGCTCGGAAAACGCCTCGCTCGGCTTGCCGGAAGTCGATGTCGGCCTGATGGGCGGCGGGCGCCACACCATGCGGCTATTCGGCCATTCGCTGACACGGCGGATGATGCTGACCGGCTACCGGGTGCCTGGGGCAGAACTTTACCGGCTCGGCATCGTCGAATGCTGCGTGCCACAGGACCAGCTGATGCCCGAGGCACTGAAAATGGCGGCGACCATCGCGGCCAAAAGCCCGCTGGCGACCCGCATGGCCAAGTATTCGGCGCAGTCGATCGAGTTCACCACGCTGCGCGACGGCTACCGGTTCGAACAGAACCTGACCAATGAACTGGCCAAGACCGATGATTCCAAGGAAGCCATGCGCGCCTTTGTCGAAAAACGCGCCCCGAACTTTACCGGGCGATAAGGGCGGCCCGGCGCTGGTCGGGCGATAAAGCCAGGATCCGCGCGATCTGCGCCAGATCGTCGCGGGCGGTCGGGCCCCGGCCAGCGAGGCTGAGGGCCTGGGCAGCGTCGGGGGTTCGCCCAACGGCCGCGAGCACCAACGCCAATTCCCACACCTTGCCCTGCGCGATCATGGCTGGCTGCCCGATGCGGGTAATTTCTTCCATCGCGCTGCGCGGTTGATCGACCAGCAGCAGCGACAGCGCCAAATTCGCCACGATCGTCGCGTCATCGGGGCGGATGCGCAGCGCCGCCCGATACCGCGCCTGGGCCTCAGCGTGGCGCCCGAGCGCGTCCAGGCTGGCACCGCCGGTGTTCAACAGCAGCGCATCGGATTTGTCGTTAGCGGCGTCGACAATCGCCAGGGCTTCTGCCGCGTTGCCGGCGGCCAGACGGATATTGGCAAGCTGGCGCGCGATATCCGGGCGTGGTGCTGCCGCCATCAGGCTGCGCAACAAGATTTCGGCTTCCGCCTGGCGTCCGGCGAGCAGCAACAGGCGAACCTCATCGCGGGAAATTTCCGCGTTGCCATGCCCTTGCGACCGCAATCCCGCCAACACATCGGCGCCAACAGTATAATCGCCGGATTGCTCGGCCTGCTTGGCGATCCCGCGCGCCGCGGCCATAATTGCCGGGCCGTCAAGCGGCGTCGCGCAGCTTGCCAGCGCAATCACGCCAATCAGACTAAGGCGACGAAACCGTGCCATCAAAACTTCCCCGCGTCTTGCGCAATGCCGCGCAGCACATCGAGCAGCCGGATATAAGACGGTCCGACCAGGATCAGCAATATCGCCGGCATGAACAGCAGAACCAGCACCACCACCAGATAAACCGGCAAACGTTGCGCAACCGCCTCGCCGCGCCGTTCCATCTGAAGCTGAAGCTCGCCGAGCAGGATTTTCAGCATCGGCCCCAATTCGGTCCCGGTGCGTTCGGTACGGTCGAGAATAACAATAATCCCGCGCAACGCCTCCGACGGGGTGGTTTCGGCGACATGGCGATACCCGGCACTGCGATCCGCCAGCAGCCCGATTTGGTGGCGCAAGCGGCCAAGCTCCCCCGACAATTCGGGGTGCAGCGGCCGAAGATGGAGTTCCACCCGCGCCAGCATCTGGTCCACCGCAAGCCCGGATTGCGCGCAAAGCAGCATCATTTCGAGCATATCGGACAGACCGCGTTCAATGCGGCCGGCACGCAGGGTCCAGGGCAGCAGCTCAATCCACACCACAATCCGACGGGCGAAAATGAACGTCATCAGCCCGGCCAAAGCTGGCAACGCGTTGACCCCGGACAGCAATCGCAAGCCGAACCAGACAATCGCCGGGGCCACAACCGGGGCCACGAATTCGATCATCTTGCCAACCCGGCTGCGCTGCGGCTTGGCCCCCACCACCGGTATCAGCTTGGGGCCTGGCGTGGTGTTAGTCCGACCGCGCCTGCCATCCATCGCGTACGACGCAAGCAGCAGCAGGATACCGATCGCGGCAAGCCCAAAGGCCAGTATTTCGCCAAGCGACAGATCGAGGTCGCTCAGGATGTTTTCCAACTCAATCATGGACGATCACCGGAGTGACATTCGCAGCAAGCCCCAGATCGTCAACCAACCCGCCCCCGCAAGGCTCATGCTGCCGACCAGCATTTGCCGCCCGAGATCGGCATTCAGCAGAAAGGCAAGATTGCGCGGCTCCAGCACCGAGGTTTGCGCGATGAGGATGAACAGAAACACGATCAGGATATTGGCCTGCAAGGTCACCTGCATGGCCGCGAGGCGAAGTTTGGAGTCGAGATGGCGGCGACGGCTGATGGTTTCGAGTTGGGCTGCCAGCCGTTCAGCCAGGCTGCCGCCGGTTTCACGGTGCAAGGCGATAATCGCCGCCAGCACGCCGAACTCCCGCAAGCCAAGCTGTCTGGCCTGCTCGGTCATCACGACAGGCAAATCGCGTCCCAGCGCGGCGGCATGGCTCACCCGGCGCATCGCCCGGCCAACCGGGCCATGGGCGGAGGCCGCGACCGCATTAACCACCTGTTCCAATGACATTCCGACCCGCAGGCTGCGTGCCATCAGATCGAGAATATCAATCATGTCGGCCTGCCCGGCCTCGCGAAACCGATCCTGCTCAGCCTCGGCGAGGGTTGCGCACAAGCCGGCGCAGACCACGGCAAAGACGACCGCAATCCACGGCCGGATGGAAAACAGCATTTCGGTCAGAAACACCGCCGGGGCAAGAAACAGCACCGCGAACACGATAATCCGCGCCGCGCGTCGGGTTGCGGAAGGGCCTAGCAGCCGCATCACCCGCGCGGTCGGTTTCAGCCAGTACAACAAGGCCAGGCTGATCAGCAGCGCAAACAGCCCCGGCCCGATGTAAGGCGTTACCGCCTCGCGGTAATCCTCCCAATACTCCAGAAGCTGGCGCAGCGTCAGGCGCTCCGCTGGGACGAAAACGCTGTCAGCAGGTCGTCAAGGCCAAGGGTGGCTGCCGCGCGCCGCAAACGGTCCGACAGCTCGAAGAATTCATCCTGCCCACCAGCGGTGGAAACCCCGGCCCGGCCGCCGCGATAGCGATAAATCGGCCGCAGGGTAACGCCTTCGTCATCGACGGCACCAACCTCATCGATATCGGTGATGCGGCGCACGCCATCGGCGAAGCGGGCAACATGGACCACCAGATCGAGTGCGCTGGCGAGATTGCTGCGGATCGCGCGCAGGCCAAGGCTGGGATTGGCCAGTGCGACCAGCCCTTCAAGCCGCAGAATGGCGTCAACCGGTTGGTTGGCGTGCAATGTGCCGAGTGAGCCTTGCGCGCCGGTGTTCATCGCGGTCAGCATGTCCCACGCTTCCGGGCCACGGACTTCGCCGACAATCACCCGGTCGCTGCGCATCCGCAGCGTCTGGCGCACCAGATCGCGCAGGGTGATTTCACCGGTGCCTTCAAGATTGGCTGGTCGGGTTTGCAGGCGCACCACATGGCGCTGGCGCATTTGCAGTTCGGCGACGTCTTCGACGGTAACGATGCGCTCGCCAGGGGCAATATAGGCCGACATCGCGTTGAGAAGGGTGGTTTTGCCCGCGCCCGCACCGCCGGTCAGCAGGATGTTCAGCCGCCCCCGGATCGCCAGGATCAGCAACGCCGCCGCGCGTTGCGGAACGCTGCCGGCGGCAACCAGTTGCGGCAAAGATAAATTATGGGTGGCGTGGCGCCGCAACGACAGCGACGGTCCGTTGACCGATAGCGGCGGCAAAATAACATTGAGTCGGCTGCCGTCCGGAAGCAAAGCGTCGGCGATCGGCGATGCCTGATCGACCCGGCGACCGGCGCGCCCGATCAGCCGGTGCACCAGGGCCATGAAATGATCGTCGTTGATGAACGCGACCTCGGCCGGCTCCAGCCTGCCGTTGCGTTCGACGTAAACCTCGTCGAATTTGTTGACCAATATGTCGGTCACCGCAGGATCGCGACGCAGCACTTCGAGTGGCCCAAGCCCCAGCATTTCATCCAGAAGGATCGCGAGCAGGTCGGGGTAGGCGGCGGTGATCGATTTATTGGCGGCGAGAACCGCTTTGAGCGCGCGTTCGGCGTCTGCCCGGATGACCGCCGGTGCGGTATCGGGGCCAGGCGTATTCGGCATTGCGCGCGCGATTGCGGGCAGCAACGACAAAGCGGTCAAGCGGATTTGGTGCGACGGCAGGCTTGCAGCTTGGGCCAAAGGTGGTTCGACCGTCAGCAGGCTGGTCAGAAATTCCGCAGCGGCGCCCTCGGCCCCTGCGGGCGAGGGACCGGTCATCGGGTTTGGCCCGGGATTGTGCCTGCGCCATAGCGCCCGACCCGCCCGGTGCGCCGCGCCTGCTGGGGCTGCGACCGCTGGGCGCCGGTCACGGGCCGGACCGCGATACCGGGTTGCGGTGGGACCCCGGCTTCAAGATCGCCCTTGTCAACGACGTTGGCATTCAGCGCCGTAACCACTTCGCAGCCCGGCACAATGAAGCGCAACGCCTCCCCTGGCACCGGCGTGAAGGCGGCCTGGCAGTTCAGTTGTGCTTTCGGGCCAGGCCGCAGCATGACGATGGCGCTATCGGCGGACAGTCCGGTGCCAGGATCGGTGAAGCCAATCTGCGCAGGCACGAATTTCGCCACAAAAGCGTTGCGCCGTGTAGCGGTCAAGGCATCCGTTGTTGGACCAAGCGTCACCATCAGTAACGCACCGGGCGATTTGGCTATGTCGGCGTTGAGCGCGACCAACCGCACATCGGACACGGTATCGAACGTCGCGGTTCCCGCGAGGAACCCAAGATTGACGACCTGCGTTTTCTCCATCCCGCTATCGCTGTCCACCAGCGGATAATCAACGGCGATCGCACCACCGCAGGCAGTGAGGCCAAGCAGTGCGACCAACGCCGCGGATCGCAGGAGGAGGCGGGTTTGCATGATCATTTTGTTCCGAACCCTGGTCCGCGTGGACCTTGAACGGGGGGCGGCTGTGTCCCGCCCAGGCTGTCGGTCGGCAGCGGCACGGCGGCATCGGACGCGGATGCCAGGAATGGTGTCACCACAATCAAAAGCTCGGTCTCGTCACGCTGGAAGCGTTCGGACCGGAAAAGCGGGCCAAGGATCGGCAAGTCACCGATACCCGGCACCTTGCTCACATCGCGGCTATTGGTGGAACTCAGCAGCCCGGCGATGATGAAACTCTCGCCCGACCCGAGTTCGATCGAGGTATCGGCCCGGCGGGTGGCAATGCCGGGAACGTTATAACCATTATAAGTTACGCTGGTGGCTGCATCGAGCGAGCTGACTTCGGGATTGACGCGCATCGAAATGCGTCGGCCAGCCAAAATGGTCGGGGTGAAAGACAGCGAGACGCCATAGGCTTTGTATTGGAGCGCCACTTGGGAACCGGCATTCGATGTCAGTGGCACCGGCACCGGGATTTCACCACCAGCCAGAAAGGTTGCGGATTGACCTGAAACGGCGCTGAGGCTCGGTTGCGCAAGAACAGTTGCGAGGCCCTGTTGTTCCAACAAGTCCAGCACACTGGTGAAGGACAGCGCCCGGCCGGAAACGCTGGCGACAACAGACTCGAACACATCCTTATTCGCAGGCGGCGGAATGGAATTAAGCCGCGCTGAATTGCCGGTAACAATACCGATCTGGGAAGACTTGCTGGTATGCACGATCGCATCCCAGTTCAGGCCGATCGCCCGCATCGCGCTGCGCTTCACTTCGGCAATGCGCACCCGCAACTGCACCTGATTGGGCCCGACCATCTGGACGCGGTTGATGACCTTGGCTGGGTCGCCGGCGAATTGCGCCAGGATCCGCCCGGCGGTCAGCGCATCGTCGGCGCTTTCCACCGTGCCGGTCAGCAACAGGCTGTTTTCCATCGAAACGACGTTGAACTTACCGTTCGGCACTGCCTGGCGCAACGCTTCGGACATCGATCTGGTATCGTGCAAAATGACGATCTCAGAGGTCAGCAGGATTTTATCATCCTCGCCCAAGGCAAACATCGTGGTTCTTCCGGCCTTCATGCCAAGCAGAAGATACGACGTCGAGGAGCGCAATTGCACGCTAACGATGTCGGGATTGCCGACAACAATGGTCAGCGCAGGCTCCGGCAGGCGCACAAGGCGTGCGTCGCCAATTGAAATGCGCACCGATGATTGCCGACCAGCCGCCGCCTGTTGCACGCCAGTTACAGGCTTGGGCGGTTCAGCTGCATGGGAAAGCGAGACAAGCGCCGCGCAAACCAGGGCGGTGATCGCCCCCAAACCAAAACGCAGCATCAACGACGAACTTCAACCGACTGGCTTCTACGCCCTTGGATGACGGTAACCTGCGCCTTTGCGGGGGGTTCGGCAGCGGACCCGAAGCCCGGCGGCAGTAACTGACTGATGGTTGTCATATGGGCCAAATCACCTTCTTGGCTTCCTTGTCCACTACGGAGCGCAAAATGGAGCGTCCCTGCGGTCAGCCCGATTGCTACTTTCTGAGCTTCATCCAACGACAGATCAAGCGTGACCGACCGGCCGGCATTCCGCCCTGTGTCGCGCCGCAAAGGCGGAGCAACGTTCAGGACCCGTGCATCGCGCACAATCAAGGTGCTGCCATAATCGGCGGTGCTGGCGTTTTTCCCGGCCAACTGGCGAAGTTTGTTAGGATCGGTTGCAAGCAGAACGTCCACGCGATCGCCGGGCGCGAGCAGGGCTACACCGCTGCCAATGCGTTCAGCGGGCACTGTCACCGCGCTGCGTCCGGCGGCGATCGCGGACGCTATGGAATTGCCATCCCCAGCCGGGGTCAGCGCTGATGACGGGATCACCTGGCCGGCGGGCACATGGATGGCAACGATCGATCCCACCAGGGTGGCATGGCGGGCGCCGTCAAAATTTATCGGTGTCACGCCGCGGGGCGGGCGCAAACCTTGCCAGTTAACATCCGCGCTGGTGACAATTTTACCGGGTATCAATTCCTGTGAAGCGACAAGAACGCGGGTCCCGCCTGAGGTTACTGCGAGGGATACCCGGGAATAATGCAGACCCAGCACAACGACGCCAGCCGACAATAAAAATACAGCCGCGTTCTTGAGGAGCAGCGGCATGCCCCCCGGTTTTTCGACGGTATCCTCAATATTGTTCATTGTCACCGTCCATTTTCGGCTGCAGGCACGTCACGCGGGAGACGATACCGCGATCGCCAGGAAAACGAAATGCCGCAGTTTGTGAAAACTGCGGCATTTCAATCTACTGCGATTTTCACAGTGCATCCCTTTTTTCTAATCAGGCAACATCCCAACTGCAGCCGCTGCAACCAAGCTGCCGCGCGGCATGCATTCGGAATATCGTTGCGCAATTAGCCGGAGACGGCAGTCACTGCGGACGTCACGGCGTCAAACGCGCTGTTCGAAGCAGTTGAAAGGTTCTGCGCCATGTCGGACACGCCGCCAGCCATTGCGCCGCCCATGGTCGAGTATTCCGTGGAGGTCAGACCCGATTGATCAGACATCATCGCACCAAATTTCTTAATAATTTCAAGCATCGCTTAACACTCCCTGGTTTCAAACTGTCGAACTCGGACTTGGTTATGCACCATCGGGTATCGGATAAAGTAAGATTAATTCGCATAGCAGATATGCGTTATAATCAAAAGTTTTCCTCGCCATACTTTGTCTGGCTTTGCTAGAGATGTTCCGACATTAAATTTTATTTGGGAGTTCTTCGGTGAAAACAGCTCTGTTTACATGTGTGGCAATGGCCGCGCTCATAGGCGGAACGGCGAGCGTAAACGCTGGTGCGCCGAGCCAATTTCAGGCCCACGTAACCGCCGGCACCGCCAAGGGGCAGGCCGCCGTGGCCGCCGCCTCCAAGAAGGCTCTGGCGTTGGTAGCCGCAGATACAAATTTCAGCACCCTTGCAAAAAAGAAGATCGCCGACACCAATGCCCAGCTGGTATTAAGCTCGAGCGGTCAAAAACTGCGGACCTTGCTGAATAAGAGCAAGGCCGAGCTTGCAGCGAAAGATTCGACGCTCACCGTGGCCGACCAGAAGGCGTCTGCGGCGGCTCTGCAAACGGCTTATAAATCGGCTTTGACCGCGAATGCAGTGTCTTCCACGGTTGGAAACACGATTTCCTACAAGGGTGCGGATGGCGGGATGCGTGACGCGTTCTTCGTGATGACACCGAGTGCGGCAAGCATCGTGACTGCGGGAACGACGGCAACCAGCCTCACGGGCCTGTCGACGTTCTGGAAACAGCAGGTTGCTGCTGATTCGGCTGCCCTCAAAGGTAGCTACGATGTTTATTACATCAGCGCGCTGTCCCAGGTCCTTTCGGCCGACAAGATTGGGTGTAACGCCTTTAACGGGTATTACAGCACTGACGGCGCAACCAACCCAACCTTCGCCAAAGCCGGCTGCGCAACGTAATGAACTGGTTCGGTCGCTGCCTGCGCGCCGGTTCGCGTGCGGCCGGCGGGCGGGCCGGTATGGGCTTTCGCAAAACGATGAACGACCGGCGTGGCCTCGCATCGGTCGAGTTTGCGATCGTGATGGGCGCGGTCGGCGTCACCTTTATCGTCGGTGCCCAAACTCTGGCGCCTGCACTGCATGACTATCTGGTGCGAATCGAAAACGCTGTGAAGGCCGCCAATGCGGCGCTCCAGAACCTTCCTGCAGGATGCCACGTGTCCGTCGACATGCCCAAACCCTATCTGTCAGCCGCACTCCCCGAGATCGCTGGGCCGGCAACCGAAAGCTGACCGATGCAACTCGGTGTGATGGCAATTCTTCTCTCGATCTTCGCCTTCCTGATCGGATTGGAATCGAAAGAGCCTGGCACGACAGGCAATATCATTCGGGCAACGGCGCTGTTGACCTATGCAGTCAAGCACGACGTTCCTGGTCAATTATGTGTCAGGAGCGTAGCGGCCGGCTCATCGGTCGCGTGTTATTAGTGCCGCAATGGCAGAGTTTGATGGGCGGAGCAGTGTTGTTCCTAACCGCAATGGTGCTCTCCGTTGGCCATTGGGCTATTCAAACCCATGCTGGAACCTGGTCTTCACCGAACGAATTGCTGATCTCGACCGGCCTGTCGGTCGTCGCTGTTGCTGGATTTGGGATCGCATGCGCACACCTTTGCCACTCCGCGATCGGGGGCGGCTTGTTTTCGAGCGCGGCCTTTCTATCTAACGGTGGCATAGCGGTGATGAGCGGGGGTCAACTGGTTCCCGCGGCGTCCGCCGCAATCGCACTCGCAGCTGCCTCCTTCGCAAGCCCTGTTTCAGCTGGGCTTTGTGCTGTTGCCGTGGCGCTGACCTGCAGCTTCGCCGGGGCGCAGATCGGATACTTGGTCATCGTGCCCTTGGTGTTGTCTGTCGCATGGTTGCGATCGTCGCGGCCACTTTGGGGTGGCGCGGGCATTGTTGCGGCCGGCGTCGTCGGGACCGCTTTGGCGGGTCCATTGCCGTTAATTGGCGATATTGAGCTTGCCACGCGCCACAGCATCATCGGCGCATGTGGGACCGGCTCCGGCGTCGGACTGGTGCTGACATGTTTCGGTCTGGCCATTCTCGCACCAGTGCCATGGCGCAATGGCGGCGCGGCCGGTTTGGCGCTTGCAATATTTGTGGTGGCATTGGCCCTTCGCGCTCCGCTTCTGGCTTGTATCGGGTTGGCGGTTTTTGCCGCCCATATGGCACGCCTGGCTGCCATCACACGCGGACCGGGCATTGAGATAATTGCAGGTATTGCCGCAATTCTGCCATCTGCGCCTTATGTGCTTGGCCTCGCCCGTAGTATTGGTACAGTCATCGTTCCATTGCTGTCGGCACCGTCGCCGCTTGCAGGGGTGCCCAATTGAAAGCTCGCCAGGTGAAAACCAAAAAATTGCTGCCAATGCTTGCCGTGCTGATCGCGGGATGGCTAGGCGCAGGAGCGCAGGCTTCTGCCGCTGGAATGTCGGTGCTCGATTTTCCCGGCGGCTGCGCGGTCCTTATCAAGGGGACCATTTTGCCCGACGACCCTGCTCGCTTTGAGCGGCTCATGACCGAACGTGCCGAATGTCGGGCGGTGGCGTTTGACAGCCAGTATGGCCAGGAAATGCCGGCAATGCGGATCGGCCAGATGATCCGCGCGCGGCAGATGCTGACGAAAATCCCCGATGACGCGACCTGTGCGGGCGCCTGCCTATACGCCTTCGTTGGCGGCGTAGTCCGCTCGATCGACGATAAAGCCCGCGTGGGCGTGCGGATGCCGAGCTTCGCCCATTCGGAGCCCGTGGTGCGGGAAATCCAGCGTTTGATCCAGCAACTTGGCGTCCGCGCGACAGAGCCTGTGCTGATATCGGCGGAGCGCACATCGTTCCAAATCGCGGCGGCCCTGAGCCAATATCTGGTTGCGATGGATATTTCGACCATGGTGTTGATGACGGCCGCCGAAACCAACGCAACCACAACGCGCTGGTTGTCACCGGTCCAGCTTAAGGAACTACGGATTGCGTCCCCAGCGCCTTGAATCTGAGATAATTGCCTTGAACGGGTGGCGTCGGTGCTGAATTTTGCCAATATGTCCCTCGCCGTCGTGTTGGCAGCCGCAATTTGGGCAACGATTGCTGATGTGCGGCACAGGATCATCCCCAATCTGGCGTGCGCCACGGTACT
This sequence comes from Acetobacteraceae bacterium, assembly GCA_025360065.1. GTDB lineage: Bacteria > Pseudomonadota > Alphaproteobacteria > Acetobacterales > Acetobacteraceae > CAITOL01. The sequence goes on from JANYCX010000022.1 coordinate 28,767, forward strand.
GGTCTTCGGCGTTGTCTGGTTATTAACGACGCTAGGCCAAACTTGGTCTTGGCTATCGATCGCGGCGGCAGTTTTCGTGCTGGCCGTTGGCACCTGGATGCACGACCTCAAAGTCATCGGCGGCGGTGACGTGAAATTATGCGCCGCGATTGTGGTCTGGTTGCCGCCCTCCTTGCTCGCAAGTTTCGTATTCTACGGGGCGATCGGCTCGATCCTGACCTCACTGACCATTCGGGTGCTGCAATGGCGCAAGCCCGGTAGCAATGCGGAGGTTCCTATGGCTTTGGCGCTGCTGGCAGGCCTGGTTTCGGTCGTGCCGGGTCTTTTCACCGGACATTGAGCCGCGGGCCATGCCAGTTTCCGCCGATATGCGTCCAGGTGAGGTAGAAATCTATCGCATCGACCTCGCCCGGCTAGATGCCAACCCCTCCTGCCTGACCGACGACGAACGCGCGCGGGCGGCGCAATTTCACTTCGCCCCCGATCGTGCCCGCTTTGTCGCGTGCCGAATTTCCCTCCGCCACATCTTGGCCAAAACTTTGGGCGTCCCGCCCGCCGAGGTTCGGTTTACCCTCGGCGCCCACGGCAAGCCTGCAATCGCTCGTGATCACAACCAGGGCGATTGGCAGTTCAATCTGTCCCATTCCGGCGATATTGCGCTGATTGCGGTGACTCAAAGGCGGTCAATCGGCATTGATATTGAGGTGTTGCGCCCCGTGCCGCGCCAGATGATGGAAATTCTGCCGTCCTTGTCGCCCGCCGAACAAACTGCGTTGCAATTGGTTGACGCGCCGGCTCGGTCCACCGCCTTTTTGCGCTGCTGGACCCGGAAGGAGGCGGTGATCAAAGCCCTTGGTGCTGGCTTGACCATCGATCTGGCAAGCTTCACGGTGTCGGTCGGCACGGTCGCTGGCACGGTAATATGGCAGCCCGTCGCACCACCCGGCTTATGCCAATTATCCCTGCTAGCGCTTGACCAACCCTGCGCCGCGCCTACGCCCTTTATCGCAGCACTCGCGGTTGGAGGCGCAATTGGTCCAGTCAGAGTGGAGGATTTTCAACCCACCTAAACCGACCTGCGGGCGAAAATCAGTCCTGGGCCGCGCAGAAAATCTCGGCCAGTTCCCCAATCGAGCCAGCTTCCATCAACGCATCCCGCGTTACCCGCACCCGCAAACGGCGCATGCAGCAGGATACGATTGTCACGATATCGATGCTGATGGCGCCGTATTCGTCGAACCGATCCGTCGGGTTGAACGGTGTGTTGGCGGGAAGGTCGAGGATATCAAACATCTCCTCCTTCACCACGGCGAGCACGGCTTCGTAGTTCATCCTGCAATCCCTTTTCGGTGGTGCGTCATGGTGCCCAATCCAGCCCGCCAGTTAAGCGCAGATCCTGCCCGGTAACGAACGCGGCAGCGTCGGAGGCGAGGTATAACACAGCCTGGGTCACTTCCTCAGCCCGGCCCATGCGCCGCACCGGGGCGGAGCTGGTCCAGAATTTGCGCAATTGGTCTGTCGCGTCACGTTGGCCCATCCCGGCATCGAACAGGCCCAACGTAATGACATTGCTGGTCACCCCACGCGGGCCGAATTCACGCGCCAAGGTGCCGGACAACCCCAGCAGCCCGGCTTTGCTTGCCGCATAGCCCGCCTGGCCATTCATGCCAGCGGCGGCAACCGAGGAAATAAAGATGAAACGACCATGGCGCTGGGCGAGAAATGCAGTGGAAAAATGGCGCGCCACCCAGAAGCTCCCGGTCAGGTTGGTGTCGATGACCTCGCGCCAGTCAGCGTCCTCGGTCAACGGTACCGGCGCGATGCGGGTGATCGCCGCATTGCAAATGACCGCATCTATCCCGCCCAACGCCGTGCTGGCGCTATCACCCACCGCCGCCACAGCGGCCGGGTCACGCACATCAAGCTCCAGGCACAGGGCTTGGCTCGCGGGTGCGGCGGCAGCGATGCGGTCTTGGGTGGAGCGCGCGCCCGCCGCGTCGCGATACCACGTGAAGGCGATATCGTGTCCGGCCGTTGCCAGTGCCACCGCCAATTCGGCGCCAATGCCGCCCGAACCGCCGGTCAGAAAAAACTTCATGGCAGATTGGCCCGCAGGATCATCACCCCGTTGATGCCGCCAAACCCGAAGGCGTTTTTCATGATAATCGGGCCGCGTGGCCGTTCAGCGCCCAGCCCCAGGCCAAAATGCGGGATCGGGCGATCGAGGTTCACCGCCGGATGCAGCCGACCCGCGCGCACTTGCAACAGGGCCGCAATGGTTTCGACCAGTGCTGCCGACCACAGGCAATGCCCGGTCATGGCCTTGGTGGCCACCACCGGCAATCCGTCGGCCGCCGCACCAAAAACCTCGGCAATCGAGGCAAGTTCAACTGAGTCGCCCATTGCGGTTGATGTCGCATGCGCGCTGACCAGACCGACCTCGCCCGGTGCCAGCCGTGCCTCGGTAAGCGCGAGCCGCATCGCCCGGCTTTGTCCGTCCACGGTCGGTTGGGGCAGATGCGACCCGTCTGCGGTGACCGCGGCCCCGAGCAGGTCGGCATAGGATCGCGCCGCGCGGGCGCTTGCATGGGCGGCACTTTCAATCACCAGCACCGCACCGCCATGGGCTGGTAAAAACCCATCACGATCCTGGTCAAACGGCCGGCTGGCGCGTTCCGGGGTCGCCACGAAGCGGCTTGTCGACAGCGCCCCCATGAGCGCAAGCGAATGCAGATCGGGCGGGGCGAGATCGGCGATGGCACCAATCACAATGGCCACATCAGCAAGCCCGGCCTGAATTTCCCGCATCGCGGCACGGGTGGCATGGATGCCCGACGCGCAGGCGCCGCCGATGGTATAAAGTGGCCCACGCGCGCCGATCAGTTCGGACACCGCCGCGGCGTGATGGGTATCGAGCCCTTGCAGCGCGCATTGCGCTTCGATCCACTCGGGTTCCTCGTGAAACTGCAAGCTGGTCCGGTGGATGTAGTTGCTGTTGATATGCTGCCCGCCGACGATGACGGCGATGCGTTCGGGGGCGATATCGGGGGCGCCGGCATCCTGCCAGGCGGCAAGCGCCATCGATAAGGTGTGGCGAACCGACCACGGCGCGGGTGCTGCGAGCCGGCGCAAGGCGCGGCCGGCATCGGGCGTCAGGCTCGCGGCCTGGCGGCGAATTTTCGCCATGATGTCGAAATCGCCGAAATCCCCGCCGATCTTGGCGGGGCTGCGCGACATGTCGAGGCTGCGCCACGTGGTGATGGCCGACTGCCCCGCCAACAAGGCCGCGAGAAAACCATCGCCGGTATCGCCCAGCGGGCCGTGCACCGCGAGGCCGGTGATGACAACGCCGTTATCCCGCATCGACATAGGCTTCCAGAACGCTGATCGCGCAGAGCCGTCCGCAAACCCAGATCTGGCCGGCAATCACCGACAGCAGCCCATCATCGGCGACAAGCTGGACGGCGATGTCCATGGTGTCGTCCGGCAGCACGCTGCGCAGAAACACCGCGTGATGAACGCGGGTGCCGACCACTTTTGGGATCGATGTCACGGTTTGCAGCCCCGGCCCAACAAGGCCGCGCTGCGCCAGCAGGCAGGTTCCGGCCTGGGCAATCGCCTCGATCTGCAACGCGCCTGGATAAATCGGCGCGCCCGGAAAATGCCCGGCCAGGATCGGGTCGTCGCGCGCCACCAATCGCCGGGCGGTAATGCTTGGCCGCGTGCGATCAAAGCGCACCAGTTCGTCCAGCAACAGAAAGGGCGGCCGATGCGGGATCATCGCCATGATCGCGTCCCGCCCGAACGAGGGCGCAACCGGCTGCCCGGCGCAGGCCGGCTCGCGCCGCAACCGACGCACGATCGCCAGGACATCGAGTTCGGCGGTCATCGAAACTTTTGGATCCGCCGAAACGTACCGTCAGGATTGACATAGACCGCATGGGCAACGGTTCCCTCGGGGAAGAAGCTGCGCAATTCGAACATCAAATCAACCCCGTAGCCATTCGGGGCCAGGATTTCGAGGAACCACAGGCGGTCCCCGCTGGTCCAGTCCGCGGGTGCCAGGCTGTAGGTTTCGAGGTAGCGTTTCTCGACGTCCTCGGACAGCCAGGCCCAGTTGACGAAGGCGAGCGGCGTCACCCCGCGCCGGTGATAGCGGAACTGGTTGAGCAAGATGCTCGGCATGATGCGGTCAGTCAGCACCGTAACCGGATAGCGTTGATGCAGGTCGGAAAACTGGGTGAGGAACAGGATGCCGCCCATCACTTGCAGCATGTCTTCCGATAGCGGGGCGAATTCTCCGCCGCGCACCAACACCGGTGCATTCGGGGCGCTGTCTTGGGCAGGGTCATGGTTCATGTCGGCACGTCCTCGCGGGCAGTGGGTTGCGCCTCGCCTGGGGCATTCAAGGTGTCGATAACATTGCCCATCGTGGTGTGCCAGCCACCATCTACGGGTTGGCGGAACAGGCGCATTGAATGATACCACGGGGTTTGCGGGCCGCTGGTGCCAAATATCCAATAGGGCGTGCGGTGCAGCAGAACCCAGACCGGCCGGCCGGCGCTGCCAGCGAGGTGGGCCACCGCGCTATCGGTCATTACCACCAGATCAAGGCGCTCCACAACAGCCGCTGTTTCGGCGAAATCGTGGAGCGCAGGGCCAAGCGGGGTGACCAGATCGGGCAGCGCCACCGAGGGCAAAGCTTGCTCGTGCGGTCCCTTTTGCAGGCTGAACAGTCGCACATTTGGCACTTCGAGCAGCCCGAGCAGGATTGGCAGCGGAATGGAACGATGCAGATTATCGGCAAATCCGTCACTGCCGGCCCAAACAATGCCGATATTCATCGCGTTGGCACGGTGCGGCACCAGGGCGCGGGCCTTGTCATGGGCGCGTGCATCAGGCTTGGGCCGCCATGGCGGCGGCACCGTTGAAATCGTTGTGCCGAGCAGGCTCGGAAGGCTCATCAACGGGCAAATGAAATCGACTTCAGGTGGGCGATCGTCAGGACCCAAGACCTCGATATCCGCGATCGCCTGGAACAGCCGCAGTGTCGCCGGGCGACTGCGCAGGATCACCTTGGCGCCCAGCGCCCGCAAGGCCGGCAAAAAGCGGAGCGCCAGGAAGCCATCGCCATAGCCTTGCTCGGGCACCAGCAGAATGCGCCGTCCGGACAAACGCTCGCCACGCCAGCGCGGTGCGCCGGTTGGGATTTCCGGGCCATTTGGAAGATCGAGCCGGGCTTCGTAGTCGGCAAAACCGGCGGGATAGGCGCCAAGTTGCAGGTTGATCAGTGCCCGTTCCCAGGCAATGCTGCGATTATCGGGGGCGTGGCTGAGGGCGGTGGTAAGAACTGCGCCGGCTTCGTGCCAAGCCCGCCCTTGTCGCAGGGCTATGGCAAGATTTAGCAAAATCAAAGCATTGTCAGGAAGCAACGCGGCCGCCCGGCGATGCGCGGCGATGGCCGCGTCGGTGCGATGCAGGTCTTTGAGGGCATTGCCGAGGTTGGACCAGGCCGGCACGCAGTCCGGGTCGCCATCCAGCGCCCGCCGATAGCAGGCGATGGCGAGGGTTTGCCGATTGGCTTGCCGCAAGGCGATGCCGCGCTGGACCCAGGCTGCGCTGTTGGCTGGGTTGATGGGCGGGGCGTTGGCCACGTCATTCACTCGGGTCACGTTGATGTCCATCAATTCACTGTTGGCAGTGTGGCATGATAGGCGCGGGGCGCGGAATATGATGATTGGCCGCTGGGCGGAATTTTACTTGCAACAAAATCTTGCCACGCCTAAACGTAGTTTAATCTCTGAGGAATAATAGGCGAGTGATCGTTGCAAAGCCATTCTGGAATGCCTTGAAAAGACGTATCGCGTCGTGGCGACTTCGTGTGCGATGACAGCGCTTGGACGAATTTCCAAATGGATGATCCAGCGCGGAAAGACGTCCGAGGCGCGGTCGGCCATCGATGTCGGTTGGTTGATCGATGCCGAGGAAGCCGGTCTGATCTACAGTGCGCCTGAACGGCTTGATGCTGGTTTAGCCGAAAATTTGCACCCGAAATCCGCTGCCCGTTGTCCGGCGGTCATCGATCTCGAGGCGCGGCAGTTCGTCGTTCCATGCCCTTATGACATTACCTTGCGACTGAGCATGCAGGCTGATGGCAGTATTACTGTGTCGGATGCTGACGGGGAACGTTCTGCGGTCCGTGCAGGCGTGCTGCCGCGCATTCTGACAATCGTTAAAGCGGCAGAATGGCGCCATCCAACCCGGCCGATCATCCAGATGGCCGCGCCATATCGTTTCATCAGCGATGAACCCGTTTACATGTCGCAATTGCCGCCCTTTCTGTCCTACGGCGCGTCGGCCCGTCCGGGGATCATGCTCGCGGGGCGGATGCCGGTGCATATCTGGCCGCGCATTCTGAGTTTCGCCTTTGAGTGGCACGACGCGTCCAAGCCGCTGGTGCTGCGCCGAGGCGAGCCGTGGTTTTATGTTCAGTTTGAGGGTGAAGATCCATCGCGGCGGGTTCGCTTGGTTGAAGCCGAGATGACCGTGCCGCTTCAAAGTTACATTCGTGGCATGACCGGGGTTGTCGGTTATGTCCGCCGCACCGCGCCTTTGTTTCGCGTTGCCGCCAGCCGCCGTCCCGAACGTTTGTTGACGCCGCGCGTATTACCGCGCGCGGTGCAGTCGTGAAATTCCCGTATCATATTTTTGACCGACCCGGCCGTTTGGCCGGGTCGGTACTATAAGGATAAGTCCGATGGGTGCTGTTGTTGCCGCCATAAAAAAAGTTGTCGCTGTCGTGGCGCCGGTCATTTTGAAGATCGGCAACACGCTCGCGACCGGCGCGATCAAGATTTATAATGCGGTCATTCCATCGCCCTATAAATACGGCACCGATGGCGACGACACCATCAATGGCATCTTCCCGGTCAACTGGGATTACGGCCGCGGTGGCAATGACACGATCTTCGCGGTGGGCGCCACCAATACGGTTGAAGGCGGCAGCGGCAACGACACGCTGACCGTGCTGGGGGCGGCGAACTGGGTTTATGGCGGCAGCGGCAGCGACACCATTGTCGCCCTGGGCGGCTATAATAAAATCAGTTCCGATGGTGGTTATGGCACCAATAGCTATGCCAATGTTGGCGGCGGCTATAATAACCTCACCATGGGATCGGCCGGCAACTTCACCGTCGTTGCGGGGGGCCTCTACAACAAGATCACGGCGGGCGGCGCGGCCCGGATCGTTGTTACCGCGCTTGGTGGCTACAACACCGTCAGCGGCGGCTCCGGCAACGATGTCGTAAGCGTTGGCGGCGGCGCCAACGTGGTCAACGCCGGTGAAGGGGCAAACGCAGTTACAGCGGTTGGGCTGGCGAATTTCATTACCGTCGGCGGTGGCAACGATGTCATCACCGCGCTCGGCGGCTACAACAAGGTCACCGGCGGCAACGGCAACAAAACTGTCACGGTCGGTGGCGGTTGGAATACGCTTAACATCGGATCCGGCAATGACGTGATTTCTGCCGGTGGCGGCGCGAACATCGTCAACATGGGCGGTGGTTCGAGCATTATTACCCTGCTGGGTCTTGCCAACGTGCTCACCACTGGGTCGGGCAACAATACCATCACCGGTCTTGGTGGCGCGAATATCGTCACGGTTGGCAATGGTGGGAACATCATCACGGTTGCGGGCGGCGCGAACAAGATTAACGCTGGCAGCGGCAAAAATGTCGTGAGTGCGGCGGGTGCTGCCAACATCATCAATCTGGGAAGCGGAACCAACGTCGTTACTGCGGCAGCGCTGGGCAATGTTATCAACACCGGCAGTGGCAAGGATGTCATCACCGCGCTGGGTGGTGCCAATGTCATAGATTCCGGAGATGGCGCGGACGTCATCACCGCCGCTGGCGGCGTGAATAAGATCAAATCGCGCAATGGCAATGCGATCATTTCTGCGATCGGCGGCGGTAACATCGTCACCGGCGGCACTGGCAATAAAGTGATTTCGGTTGCCGGCGGCCTGAATATCGTCAAGACCGGCGATGGCAGCAGCGTGATTACCGCCTTGGGCGGCGCCAATGTCGAGCTGGCGGGCTATGGCAACAATATCATCACCGGCGTCGGTGGCGCCAACGTGCTGTATTCGAAGGATGGCAATGCCGTCCTCAGCGCGGCCGGGCTGGCCAATATCCTGGTCGCCGGCCAAGGCAAAAACGTGCTCACCGCCGTGGGCGGCGGCAATTTCCTCGCGGCCGGCGGTGGTGCCAATATCCTGACCGCAATCGGCGGCGTGAACATTCTGATCGAAGGCAATCCCAACCCCGGCGTCGCGCCGGGCGATGCGGTGATGACGGCCGTTGGTGGCACTAACCTGTTGCTTGCCGGCAATGGCAACAACAAAATGGCGGCCGTTGGCGGCACCAATGTGTTATCGGCCGGGTCTGGCAATGATCTGATGATCGCCCTGGGCGGCCTCAACCTCATGCTGGCTGGCAACGGCAACAACACGCTTGTCGCGGTTGGGGTGGGCAATATTGAGGTCGCGGGCAGCGGCAACGATATTATGATCGCAGCCGGAGGTGGCAATCTGCTGATCGGCGGCGATGGCAATAACGTGATGGTCGGCCTGGCCAAAGGAAACATCTTCCTTGGCGGCAAGGATCGCGACATCATGGTCGCTGCCGGGGAGGCGAATATCCAGTTTGGCGGCGATGGCAACAACACGATGTTTGCTATCGGCAACATCAATGTTGAAATCGGTGGCAAGGACGCTAATACCCAGATTGCGATTGGCAATTTTGATATCGAGATCGCCGGCAACGGCAATAATCTCCAGATAGCGGCGGGTGCCAGTAACTTCGAACTTGCCGGAAGCGGCAACAACGTCCAGGTGGCGGTCGGCAATATCAACGTGCTCGTCTCGGGTGACGGCAAGAACGTAGCGACTGCGATTGGCCAGTACAATGCGGTGGTTTCCGGCAAGGGTGACGACATCCTGACTGCCATTGGCAAGCTGAATTTTGTCTTCGCCGGCAGTGGTAACGACGTGATCACCGCGGCGGGCCAGACCAATGCGGTCATCGCCGGTAATGGCAATGATATTATCACCCTTGTCGGCAAAACCAACGTGTTGCTGGCGGGTGACGGCAAGAATGTCATCACTGTCGCCGGGCAGACCAATATTGTCTCGGCGGGGGCTGGCAAGAACATCATTACCGGGCTTGGCAAAAGCAATATTGTTATCGCCGGTAATGGCGGCGATGTGATGACATTGGCTGGTCAGAACAATATCGGGCTGGCCGGGTCGGGTGGTAACACCATGATCGCCATTGGTGAGAAAAACGCCATGGTGTCTGGCGCGGGCAATGATCTGATGATCGTGGCCGGCAAGAAAAATATCGTTTCAGGCGGCGATGGCGCGGACAAGATTTTTGTCGCGGGCCAGCAGAATCTGGTGCTGGGCGGCAAGATTGTCGATTTCAGCCTGCCGCAAATCAACATCCCGATCCCGGATCTGCCGTTGCTGTCGTGGCTCCCGGATCTTAACACCCTGGTCCCGGCATTCCCCTCGCTGACCTTGCCGACGCTGACCATTCCAGCCTTGCAGACGCCGGCCTGGTCGATGCCGACTTGGACGGTGCCGCGCCTGTCGATCAGCGATTTCACGCTGCCGAGCTTCAATCTGCCGAGCTTCTCGCTGCCCACGATCGGCCTGCCAGCGATTACCCTGCCGACCCTGACCGTGCCGTCGCTGAACATTCCGAAATTCTCGTTGCCGGATATTGGCGATCTCAGCTTCTCGATCCCCGATCTTTCGTCGCTGATCCCGAAGATCAACCTTGCATCATTGATCCCCAATCTGCCCAATATCTCACTGCCAAATCTGTCGATGCCAGATATTTCGGCGTTGCTCCCGAAGATTCCCGGCTTCAGCCTGCCAAATATCTCGCTGCCGTCGATTTCCCTGCCAAGCCTGCCGAATATCTCGCTCCCGTCGCTCGACCTCGGTCTGCCGAGCTTCAATGCGAATTTCTCGCTGCCAGATTTTGATTGGCCTACCCTGCCGACCCTTTCGCTGCCGAGCTTTGATTTCAGCATCGATTTCCCGAGCTTCACGCTGCCGACCTTCTCCTTCAATATCGGGTTGCCGAGCTTCAGCCTGCCGAGCCTGTCGCTCCCGAGCCTGAGCATCCCCAACTTCTCGCTGCCGAACTTCGCACTGCCGACGTTCAGTTTCCCGACATTTTCGCTGCCGACATTCGATTTGAACTTTGCTTGGCCGAACTTCAGCTTCCCGAGCCTGTCTTTGCCATCGTTCAGTCTGCCGTCGCTCAGCCTGCCCAACATCAACATCCCGGCGCTGCATCTGCCGCCGCTATGGACCAACTTTACGATCCCAACCCCGACCTTGCCGAACCTGGCGAACCTGCTGCCGACCTTCATCTGGCATATTCCAACAGCACCGACGCTGAGCTTCAACTTCCTCGCCAATAACGGCGATCTGATTGTCGCGGGCGGGGAAAAGAACATCGCCGCGGGTGGCAAGGGCGACAACATCATCCTCGCCGGCGGTAAAACCAACGTCGCCATTGGCGGCGCAGGCAATGATCTGATCATCGCCGGCGGCAAGAGCAACTATGCCTTCGGTAACGCAGGCACCAATTTGATGATCGCCGGCGGTGAATCCAACACCATGTATGGCGGCAGCGGTGCCGACATCATGTTCGGTGGTGGCAAGACCAACAAAATGTATGGTGGCGACCTCGGCAGCATCATGGTTGGCGGTGGCGAATCTAACCAGATGAACGGTGGTGCCGGCAACGACATCATGATCGGTGGTGGCAAAAACAATAAAATGGATGGCGGCGATGGCGACGATCTGCTGATCGGCGGTGGCCAGAACAACACCATGAAGGGCGGTGCCGGTAACGACATGGTCTTCGGTGGTGGCCAGAACAACTTCATCGATGGCGGCGATGGCAGCGACTTCATGATCGGTGGTGGCCAGAACAACACCATGACCGGTGGCGCCGGTGACGATCTGATGATCGGCGGCGGCCAGAACAATAATATGGACGGTGGTGACGGCAACGACACCATGGTCGGCGGCGGTCAGAACAACACCATGACCGGCGGCGCCGGCAACGATCTGATGATCGGTGGCGGCCAGAAGAACATCATGATGGGCGAAGGCGGCGACGACATCATGGTCGGCGGTGGCGAGCTTAATGTGATGTTCGGCGGCGACGGCAATGATCTTATGGTCGGCGGTGGCAAAAACAACTTCATGTATGGCGGCGCTGGCGACGATACCATGTTTGGTGGCGGCGAACTGAATGCGATGTATGGCGGCGACGGCAACGACCTGATGGTCGGCGGCGGCAAAAACAACACCATGGACGGTGGTGCAGGCAACGACATTGTCCTTGGCGCGGGCGTGAGCAACAAGCTCTATGGTGGCATCGGCGATGACTTTATGGTCGGCGGTGGCGACCACAATTATATGGATGGTGGTGAAGGCAACAACGTCATGCTTGGCGGCGGCACCATTAATGTCATGGTTGCGGGTGCCGGTAACGACCTGATGTTTGGTGCGGGCACCTTCAACTCGATGAATGCGGGCGATGGTGGAAACATTCTGATTGGTGGCGGTGCCAGCAACATGATGGTCTCCGGCTCCGGCAATGACATCCTCATTGGGGCAGGCACGCTCAACACCATGGATTCTGGTGGCGGCAATGACATCGTGATCGGCGGCGGTGACCATAACGTTCAACTCGCGGGTGCCGGGGATGACGTGGTCATCGGCGCCGGCCTGCTCAGCACCATGAACGGTGGTGATGGCGCCGACATCATGGTCGGCGGCGGGGCCAACAACTCGATGGACGGCGGCGCGGGCGCGGATATCCTGTTCGGGGCCGGCCTCAACAACTCGATGTTTGGCGGTGCCGGCGACGATGTGGTGTTCGGGGTTGGCGGCAGCAACAAGGTCTTCGGCGGCGATGGCAATGATACGTTAATCGGCTTCGGGGCTTCGCTGTCGATGTCCGGTGGGCTCGGTAATGACGTGATCATTGCGATGGGCGCCAGCAGCACAGCCACTGGTGGCCAGGGCGATGACATCATCGTCAACATGTCGGCCGGTGGCACGATTAGTGGCGGCGGCGAAGGTGGCAACAGTGATGGTGCCGATATCCTGATCGGTGCTGGCTGGGGGTTGGTGCCGTTCTTCACCACCGGCTATAGCAATGCCACGGTAAATGGCGGTGGCACGACCACCCAGACTCTGCTGCAAGCGGCGATGAACACTGCAACGGCCGGCCTCGGCGACCTGACCGCCTTGTTCGGCGCGTTCATGGCCAGCCCGTTCGGTACGTTCGCCAATTTGCTGGCGACCGAAACCATGCTTGGTGGTGCGGGTAACGACGTGTTCATCACCGGTATCGGTAACGACAGCATCGTCACTGGCGCAGGCGCGAATACCGTGACCTATCATCTCGGCGATGGCACCGCGACGATCGACATGGCCAGCTCCACCTCAGACGTCGTCTCGGTCATCACCGCATCGCCATCGGCACTGAATTTCATACTGACCAACGCAAATGTCGCGGCCACGCTGGTTAATGCGACGACGCTGAATGTCCAGATCGTCAATGGCGGCCTGCGTTATGGTGAACTGATCTTCAAGAACTTCGATGCGTCAGTCACCGGGCACGACACGCTGAACCTGTTCGGTTCCGGCGGTAGTTCGTTGACATTTAATATCGGTGCGCTGGCGGCAAATACCGGGCTGGTTTCCGGCACGGCCAGCAGCACTGGCCATGGGGTCGATACTGGCGCGGCGCTGCAGGCGGCGTTGCAAGGGTCGTCGCTCAGTCTGGTGCATGCCGGTGCGGCGCAGGGAACGCCGGATGCACTGCATTTGTTGGCCGGCCAGATCATTACCGACTTCAACAAGGTGCTTTCCGGCGTCTGATCGACCATCAACCGGGCGTTCATGCGCGGGCGCGGTGTAACAGCCGCGTCCGTCGCCATGTCTGGACGCCGCTTGCGCGCCTGCACGCGCCATGCTTATTGGGCATGATAGCATCGCCACCAACGCGATTCGCAAAATACCCAGGAGCGTCCGTGGCTTACGTCCTGCAACAACTGATCAATGGCCTGACCCTGGGCATGATTTATGGCCTGATCGCGGTTGGCTACACCATGGTCTACGGCATTATCGGGATGATCAATTTCGCCCATGGCGATGTGTTCATGGTCGGCGCGTTTCTGTCGCTGATTGCGCTCACGGCTCTGTCCGGAATGGGGGTAACATCGGTTCCGTTGGCGCTGGCGTTGACCTTGGTTTTCGCCGCCGGGATTGCGGCCCTTTACGGCTGGACCGTCGAACGGGTCGCCTATCGACCGTTGCGCGGATCGTTTCGCCTGGCGCCATTGATAAGTGCCATCGGCATGTCGATCGTGTTGCAGAATTTCGTCCAGGTCAGCCAGGGCGCGCGGGTGAAGCCGATGCCGGAAATGCTGCCCGGTGGCATTACCTTGATGACCGAAGATAATTTCGCGGTGCAATTGAGCTGGATGCAGATCGTAATCGTGATCGTCACCCTCACGCTGCTGGCGGCGTTTACCTATCTGGTGACCAAGACATCCCTCGGGCGCGCGATGCGGGCTTGTGAGCAGGACCAGAAAATGGCCGGGCTTTTGGGGATCGATACCGACCGGACAATTAGTGTCACCTTCGTGATCGGGGCCGCGCTTGCCGCCGTCGCCGGGCTGATGTTCTTACTTTATTATGGGGTGATCGATTTTTATATCGGCTTCGTCGCGGGGGTTAAGGCGTTTACCGCCGCGGTGCTGGGCGGGATCGGGTCGTTGCCCGGCGCGGTGCTGGGCGGGCTTGCCATCGGACTGATCGAGACCTTTTGGTCGGCGTATTTCTCCGTCCAATACAAAGACGTCGCGGCATTTTCGATCTTGGTGCTGGTGTTGATCTTCATGCCGACCGGCCTGCTTGGCCGCGCCGATGTCGAGAAAGTCTGACGATGTTGCGCGACGCGGCGCTGTCCGCCCTGGTGGCGTTCGGCCTGTTCGGTCCGATGATCGGGCTGAAGACCGAGGTCGGTGTCTCCGCGATCGAACTCAACACACGGCCAATCGCGGTGCTGATCGCGGTAGCGGCGGTGTTTTTCGGCAGGCTCGGGCTGCTCGCTTGGCAATCGACGAGGCCGGTGAAGCAGGCTGCCCCTGGCCGGATTGCCGACAGCATGGCCTATATCGGCCGTTATCTTACGCCGATCGTGCTGGTGCTGACCATAACGATGCCGTTCTATGCCGAGCGTTACTGGATCGATCTCGGCATTTTGGTGCTGACCTATGTCATGCTGGGGTGGGGCCTGAATATTGTTGTCGGTTTGGCCGGATTGCTCGAT
>JANYCX010000201.1 GCA_025360065.1 Acetobacteraceae bacterium
TGCCATGTCATGGCCCATGAAAGCTTCGAGGATGACGAAACCGCGGCCTTGATGAACCAGCTTTACGTCAACATTAAAGTTGACCGGGAAGAACGCCCGGACATCGATTATCTCTATATGCAGGCGCTGAACCAGCTGGGCGAACAAGGTGGCTGGCCATTAACGATGTTTCTGACGCCCGAAGGCGCACCATTTTGGGGAGGCACTTATTTCCCACCCGAACCGCGCTGGGGGCGGCCTTCGTTTCGACAGGTGCTCACGGGCATTGAAGAAGCCTATCGTAATGAAGGCGAAAAAATTGCGAACAACGTCACAGCCTTGACCAAAGCGTTGCAGGCTATTGCTGCCGAAACCCCAGGCCCGTTGCCCTCGCCCGCCACACTGAGCCACGCCGCCGCAGTGTTGCTGCACACGACTGATCCGGTGTTTGGCGGCATGAAAGGCGCTCCAAAATTTCCCAACCCACCCATCTTTCGTTTTCTGTGGCAGGACAGTTTTCGGTCTGGCGAGCAAGCGGGCGCGGATGCGGTGCGTTTGCTGCTGCGCCGCATGTCGCAAGGTGGCATCTACGACCATCTCGGCGGCGGTTATTCGCGCTATTCCACCGATGCGGAGTGGTTGGCACCGCATTTCGAAAAGATGCTGTGCGACAACGCGCAAATCCTCGATCTGCTTGCCCTCGCCCATGCCGGTCGGCCTACAGCGCTTACAGCACATCGTGCCACCGAAACAGTCGCCTGGATGGTCCGCGACATGACTGCCGCGAACGTGAATGGCCAGACGGCTTTCGCGGCGTCCGAAGATGCTGATAGCGAGGGCGTGGAGGGAAAGTTCTACGTCTGGACCGAGGCTGAAATCGATCGCCTGCTCGGTCCCGCCTCCAATGCGTTCAAGACTGCTTTCGATGTTTCACCAGTTGGGAACTGGGAGGGTCACACAATCCTGCGCCGGGTCAATGACGGCGAGGACACAGCCTCCCTGGCCGCTGCGCGCGCTATTCTGTTGAACGCGCGCGACCAACGCGTGCGCCCCGGCCGAGACGATAAGGTGTTGGCAGATTGGAACGGCCTAGCAATTGCATCCCTCGCGCGTGCGGCCTTCGTTTTCAACCGCCCCGACTGGCTTGCCATCGGACAAACTGCGTTCGGTTTCGTGCGCGCCAACATGGCAACGGCCACGCCCCAGGGCTTGCGCCTGTCCCACGCCTGGCGCCTCGGGCGGGTCACCGCTGCGGGCTTGCTGGATGATCATGTGGTCATGGCGCGGGCCGCACTGGCGCTGTTTGAAGCAACCGGCACCCAATCCTACCTTGCCGATGCAATCGCGTTGGCGCAGGCGGCAGAAACCTGGTTTGCAGGCGAGGGCGAGGGTAGTTATTTCACCACCGCGTCCGACGCCACCGACATCCCGCTCGGCCCCCAAGCCAGGCCCCGTATTGCTGCCGACAACGCAACGCCGGCGGGCAATGGGGTGATGGCCGAGGTCCTTGCGCGACTCTATCACCTCACCGGAGACGCCGCTTGGCGCCGCCGGGCAGAAGCGTTGCTATTGGCTTTTGGCGGCCTTGGAGACCGGCTGGCTGCTGCACCCAGTCTGCTTGCGGCAGCCGATCTGCTCGAAGCCGGGGCGACGGTGGTGGTTGCCGGACCGCAAGATGGGCCTCCGGCCCTCGCCTTGTTGTCAGCAGCTCTTGCCGCGCCCGATCCAGCGATCATGGTGTTGCGCGCATCCGGTGCGCACGCATTCCCGCGCGATCATCCGGCTTTTGGCAAAACCGACATTGGCGGCCAAGCTGCGGCCTATCTTTGCCGCGGCAATGTATGTGGCTTGCCGATCACCGAGCCGGCCATGCTTGCCGCGCAATTAAGGAGCCGCCACGGCTGATGTCGTTTACCATCTTTGCGGTTCTCACCGGCGCAATTGCGGCCGGCTTTGTCTCGGGTCTATCGGGTTTTGCCTTTGCGATGGTGTCGATCAGCATCTGGGCGTGGGTCCTGGCGCCGAAGTTGATTGCCCCTTTGGTCGTCGCCGGCGCGCTGACCGCACAGCTGGTGTCTCTAGGAACATTACGCATTCGGATTGATTGGCCGCGTTTGTTGCCGTTCCTGATCGGCGGTGTGGCCGGTGTGCCGTTCGGCATTGCATTGCTCGAGGTGATCGATTTACGGGTTTTTCGCGCGGTGACCGGGGGGGTGCTGATCATCTATTGCGCGACGACGTTGCTGCTGGCGAGCCTGCCGGCGATCCATTGGGGCGGGCGGTTCGCCGATTGCGTGTCAGGTCTGGTGGGCGGCGTGATGGGTGGGCTTGCCGGCCTCACCGGCCCGGTGCCGACATTATGGTGCAACCTCCGGGGCTGGGACAAGGACACCCAGCGCGCGATTTTCCAGAGCTTCAATCTGGTGATGCAAGTCATCACCCTGGCGGGCTATGCCTGGGCCGGGCAGTTGGACACCGCGTTCTGGTCGCTGGGCGTGCTGGTCCTGCCGGCCGTGCTGCTGCCAACCTGGATTGGCACGATGCTCTACACCCGCCTCAGTGATCGAATGTTTCGCCGAATTATTCTGGCCCTCCTCCTGGTTTCAGGCGTTTTGCTGGTAAGTTCTACCTTGTAGCAATGCGCACCAGGGTCATCGCCCGCAGCGCCACGGACAGATAACGTTCGTCCCCAGTGTCCGGATCAATCCGCCGCACCGACAGGAAGCAGGGTGGATCGAAGCTGAGCAGATTTGCCCCGACCACCATTTGAACAATGTCCGTTTCCAGACAAAACCAACTCGCGTCGACCTGCAACACCGTGTGGCGGAGCACCGCGCCATTGAGCCGCAGGTCGAGGGCCGCGAGGTCATAATTCGCGAACGGGCAATAGACTTGCAGAATAATCCGCGCTGCGGGGGCGGGTGCGTGGAAATGGATGGACGCCGGGCGTTCGGATTTCAGCCAGCAAAATCCTTCGGTCTCGATTTCGTGAAAGCCACGGCGACCGGGAATGTCTGAGATTCCGACCTCCTGGTCCAGCGCCGGCCGAAAATCGGTATCGGCGCGGGCGCTATGCCCGACCGTGCGACTTTCAATTCGGGAAGGGAATTCGGCGGCCGCCCAGGCATAGAGAGCAAGATCGAGTTGATTGCGGCTGACCACCTCCTGCAAGTCGGCGACTGAGAACGTCATGCCGGCATTCTCGGTGGTGTTTTCCCACGCCTGCTCTGGTCTGGTGTCTATCCCCCATTGCCGGGCCAGAAGATCAAGGGTCGTGTCCATGGCTTCCACGAGACCGAAATCGATACGCCGCAGGGTTTCGATCGCTTGATCGAGCATGCCTGGGGTATCGGGGGTAGCGCTGGTCAGCACGCCCTCCGGGTCCGATGCGGCCGGGTCACCGCACAGCATCCGGCACATTCCGTTATTGATTTGCGCAACCAGTTCCGGCGTGCTGCCAGTAATGAAGTCATGGAAAGTGAAATCTGGCCGCAACCCGAGGCGGTGATGCTCGGCGGGATTGGCCCGGCGCAGGAAGCGATAAAGCGAGAAAACCCGCGCGACCGGCTGGCGCAAAAGGGTGAATATCCGGAACCGCCCGAGATGATGACGCACCAGATGCAACGGCAGATGGCCGACCACACAGGAAATGCCGTCCAGACCGCCGGCCACGATATCGTTAAAGGCACGTGTATCAAGGGTCGCATCGCCTTCCAGCCGGCGCACCCGCCCGTCGCCGAACAGGTTGCGCAGGCCGGTAATCATCGATGTGCCGGCGGTTTTGGGGATATGCAGGAACAACACTGGCAAAGAACCAGTCTTGCTGGCGTGGGCGAGCCCAACCGGGCCGGCCGCGCGGGTCAGTGCCCCCGGTAACGGCCCTTGCCGCGTCGTCAGCCTTGAACCTGACCCCATGCCGAATTGCACCCCTATGCGTCGAATGACCGATGCCCAATCATAGCGCCAAATATGGCGGCAGGAAGTTAGATCGGCGTGAATACTATGGGGCGAGAGGAATGTCGGCTATGATGAAACAAATCGTAACTTAATATTTCTAAACAGGGCTTTCCGCATTGCGTGCCCAACAGAACGTCAGCTCGTGCTTGTTATGGAAAAGATGCAGCAGCCGCGCGCCGGGTATAGTCGCAAGGTGGCGTGCGGCCGCCTGGTCGGTCTCGCCCTGGAACTTGATGCTGCACACGATCCGCGCCACCCGACCGGATGCGATCCATGCGGTCACCATGTCAGTCAGGCGGTCCGGGTAGGCGACGATATCGCTGAACAGCCAGTCGGCTGTTTCAGGTGCCACGCTGAACGCATCGCCCGTCCGCCAGATAACGCCAGGCATCGCCGCGACCTCAGGGGCCAATGGTGACCGGTCGATCGCGGTGACAGTGGCCCCGAGGCTCGCGAGCGCCCAGGTCCAGCCGCCAGGGGATGCCCCGAGTTCGATGCAGGTTTCCCCCGGCTGCGGCCATACGCCGAGCCTGGTGCAGGCTTCCCATAACTTCAGGTAGGCGCGGCTGGGTGGCCCGATCCGGTCTTCCACAAACAGACATTCGCCGTTGACGAAAGCGCTGGATTTGGTCGGGCTTGCCAGCATCAGATCGGGGGCAAGCAAGGTCCAGGCACCGAGATGGCCAGCCGGCGCCGGTTCGGGAAACACCAGCCGCCGCGCTTTCACCGGCGGCAGACGCGCCGCGATCAGCGCCATGCGGCGATGATATTCAACCCCATAGGACGACCAGTTGCGCTGCATGCCGCGCAGGATGTCGGCAGCCGCTTTCACCGAGGGTACCGAATATAGCGCCGGTGCAGTCCAAACATCCAACGCCCAGGCGCTGGCAACCGGCGCGTCGGGCGAGATCGCCAGCCGGCCATGCCAGGACGAGATGCCCACCCCCGCGCCACTGAGCTCTCCCAACAAGCTCGCCTCCAACCCTTCCGGAGCCAGGTAAGCCGCACCGACGGTGTCCATCAGCGGCGCTTGAAAGCGGAAATGCCGAGCAATCCCCAGCCCAGCATCAGCATGGTGCCACCATAGGGGGCAATGAAGGTGAATTTCAGTCCAAAGAACACCCGTGCGTAGATCGGCGCGCAAAACAGGATGATGCCAACCACGAAGGCCAAGCCGGCCCGAAATGCACCGGACTGCACCGCGAACAGCACCGCAAGCGCATGCCAACCCTGCATTTGCACCGCATCGCGCAGCATCAGATTTACGCTCGCCTCCATCACCATGTGCGACGCCACTGCCGACAGCGCCACCGCGCCAAACCCGGCCAGCGCCGCCGAAGCCATCAAAATACGATCCATGCCGATCTATTACCGCCAAACCCAGCGAAGTTGTAGCGGTCCTTACCTCGCTATAAGATTGTCGCATGGCCCAAGGTGACCTTTTCCCCGAGATCATGCCCTACGACACCGGCACGTTGGCCGTCGGCGATGGGCACACGATGTATTACGAACAGCTTGGCAACCCATCCGGTCGCCCGGTGCTGTTCCTGCATGGCGGCCCCGGCGCGGGGGCTGGCTTGGTGCATCGCCGCTTTTTCGATCCGTCCTATTGGCGGGTGATTATCTTCGACCAGCGCGGCAGTGGCCGGTCCACCCCGCTCGGCGGGATTGACGCCAACACCACCCCGCATCTGGTCGGCGATATCGAACGGCTGCGTGGCCATCTTGGCCTCGGCAGCCTCGTGCTGTTTGGTGGGTCCTGGGGGTCCACCCTGGCACTCGCCTATGCCCAGACCCATCCCGAAAACGTCCAAGCCTGCGTGCTGCGCGGCATTTTCCTCGGCCGCCGGATTGAGATCGATTGGTTCATGCACGGCATCGCCCAGGTGTTCCCCGAAGAACACCGTGCCTTCGCCGAGTTCCTGCCGCCCAGCGAGCGTGGCGACCTGCTCGGCAACTACATCAAGCGCCTCAATAACCCCGATCCCGCCATCCACATGCCGCCAGCCCGGGTCTGGTCAGTTTACGAAGGCGCGTGCAGCACCCTGATGCCAGCGCCAGAAACCGTGTCGAGCTTCGCCCAGGACCGCACTGCGATCGGTCTGGCGCGCATCGAGGCGCATTATTTTGCCAATCATCTATTTCTGCCGCCCGAGGGCCTGTTGGCTGCCATGCACCGCATCGCCCATATCCCGGCCGAGATCATCCAAGGCCGCTACGACATGATCTGCCCGCCCCATTCAGCGTTCGCGCTGAAGGCGAAATGGCCGAAGGCGCGGCTGACAATGGTGCCCGATGCCGGGCACTCGGCGCTGGAGCCAGGGGTGCGGCGCGCTTTGGTGGGGGCTTTGGAAAGGTTGAAGTAAGGAGGATCTTCTTTTTGTGAACAAAAAGAAGCAAAAAAACTTCCCTCCGTTACTTCCTGCCCGTTGGGTCGACCACTCTCGCAGTTTGTTTCGTTATCGAAACAAATAGGGCGCAAAAATCCTGTCTTCATCTTGCGAACACAAGCCCCGGCGGAGGCTCCACCCGCCCGTCTGAATATTCCCGAAACCCGAGCGAACTCGGCTTGCCCACCGGCTTGACCTGCACCGCCCGAGGCCGCCGACGAACCCACCCCGGCACCACCGCATCCAGATCGAGCAACTTGCAAACCCCACGCACCAGCTTGGCAAACCTTGGCTCAGCCGCCATCAGCGCCTGAACCTCCGGCGCCGCCAGCAACGCCTCCGTGTGGCCGCGTGCGGTATTCAACTCCATCAACGCCACATCGCGCACCCAAGCGAGATCATGCGCCACCTCGGCCCCGCGCTCCCGCCCAGCCTCGCGCTCCTCGCGCCGAGCCTTCTCCGCCTCCGTCCGAACCCGCACCGGCGGCAAAGTCCCCGCCTGCACCCGCGCCAGACACCGCACAATCCTTTGCTGCGCCCGCCCAACCCGGCCCCACAACGCCATCAAAATCACCGTGTAAGGATGCAAATGCGCAACCTT
>JANYCX010000205.1 GCA_025360065.1 Acetobacteraceae bacterium
GAACAGCAACGGACTGGCCCCCCCAGGGTTGACCACCAGAAGCGGATCGGGATCGGACGCGCCTAACAAACCTGCCATTACCATCTCGCGCCATCTTGGGAACGCGTCGATCTAGCAAACCGCGCCCGCCGGTGATACCCAGCCCGCAATCTTTCGGAGCCATTGTCATGTCCGTCATCGTCGATATCATTGCCCGCGAAATTCTCGACAGCCGCGGCAACCCCACGGTCGAAGCCGAAATCACCCTCGACAGCGGCGCTATCGGTCGCGCCGCGGTGCCGTCGGGCGCCTCGACCGGCGCGCACGAAGCGGTTGAGCTGCGCGATGGCGACAAATCGCGCTATGGCGGCAAGGGCGTTCTGCAGGCCGTCGCCAACATCCAAAGCGAGATTTTCGAAGCCATCGGTGGCATGGACCCGACTGAGCAGGTCGCCATCGACGACATCATGATCGCGCTTGACGGCACGCCGAACAAGGCGCGCCTGGGCGCGAATGCGATTTTGGCAGTCAGCCTGGCTTGTGCGAAGGCGGCGGCCGAGGATATCGGCATGCCGCTCTACCGCTATCTCGGCGGCGCCTACGCCCGCACGCTTCCGGTGCCGATGATGAACATCATCAATGGCGGCCAGCACGCCGACAATCCAATCGACATCCAGGAATTCATGATCCAGCCGGTTGGCGCGGCAAGCATCGGCGAGGCCGTGCGGATGGGGGCGGAGATTTTCCACACCCTGAAAAAGCAACTCAGCGATGCCGGCCACAGCACCAATGTCGGCGATGAAGGCGGCTTCGCCCCCAATCTGAAATCGGCCGACGAAGCGCTCGGCTTCATCTCCCGCGCCTGCGAAAAGGCCGGCTACCGGCCCGGCCAGGATGTCATGTTCGCGCTCGACAGCGCCGCGACCGAATTCTTCCGCGACGGCATTTACGACATGCAAGGCGAGGGGCGGAAGCTCGATCCGGCCGGCATGGTCGACTACCTCGCCGATCTTTGCGCCCGCTACCCGATTGCCTCGATCGAGGACGGCTGCTCGGAGGACGATTGGGCGGGCTGGAAGCTGCTGACCGACCGGCTCGGCGCCAAGGTGCAGTTGGTTGGCGACGATCTGTTCGTGACCAACGTCGAACGCCTGCGTCGCGGCATCGAAACCGGCACGGCGAACGCCATCCTGGTCAAGGTGAACCAGATCGGCACGTTGTCCGAAACCCTGGAAACCTGCGATCTGGCGCATAAATCGGGCTATAAGGTGGTGATGAGCCATCGTTCCGGCGAAACCGAGGACACCACGATTGCCGACCTCGCCGTCGCCATCAATTGCGGGCAGATCAAAACCGGCAGCCTGGCGCGCAGCGATCGGACGGCGAAATATAATCAGCTGATCCGGATCGCGCATGGTTTGGGTTCGGCGGCGCGCTATGCGGGGCGGACGATTTTGAGCAGGTAAGCGGCTCTACGATTCTCCCCCTTGACCGACTCGATGCACATCATTCTTTAACCTCTTGTTCCGACGCGAAACATGCGGTACGAGTCGCGCTATGCAAATCGGTGTCTGGATCAAGCGCAAGACCCTCGCGGTGCTACCCCCTTTGGTGCTGCTCGGCGTCGCTGCGTTTTTCGGCTGGAGCGCGACCCAAGGTGATCGCGGGTCGAGCGGCTTTGTCGCGCGCCAGGAGGAATTGCGCGCGGCGTTGACCCAGCAACAGCGGGCCGCTGTCGAGCTTGCTGCCTGGGAACGCCGGGTGGCCTCGCTGCGGGATCGCCGGCTCGATAGGGATGTGCTCGACGAACGGGTGCGCTCGATGCTGAACCTATCGGAAGCCAACGACATTGTGGTCATGTATCCACAAGGGCAGAAGCTGTTCTGATCCGGTCGTCGGGCAACGACGCTGCCTTTTTGTCCCAATCGACGAAACAATATTGCGTGGAACCTGGTCGCAGCGTAACTGTCCTGATTCCCCGATGGTCATCCATCGCATTATTTCAGACGATTAACCATCATTTAGTTAATCGTCACTATTGCATTGCACAATAAGCATTTTTCTGGAGTTGCGCTTGCCCGCATCTGGCCTTGTCGCTAGGTGTCTGGAATGATCGCGGCAGTTCGGAGGTATCTTTATGGCGCAGGCGGCAGAGCTTAAAAAGCGCGGCAAGACCAAAACCACACCACGCGGCAGCAATCAGATCGGATTGACCCGCGATGAATTGCTCCACGGCTACCGCGACATGCTGCTGATCCGACGGTTCGAGGAAAAAGCCGGCCAGCTTTACGGCATGGGGCTGATCGGTGGCTTCTGCCATCTTTATATCGGCCAGGAAGCCGTTGTCGTCGGCATCCAGATGGCGCTGTCCGAAGGCGATCAGGTCATCAC
>JANYCX010000208.1 GCA_025360065.1 Acetobacteraceae bacterium
CCTGGGCCTGGGCGGCGGCGAGCGCTTGGGCCTTTAACGCCTGTGGTGCCGGGGCTTCCGGCGGTGGCGCTAAGGTCGCCACGCCATCCTTGTTGCCGCCAACGCCGGTTTCTTCACTGCCCTCAATCGCCAATCCACCCACCTTGTCGGGTTTGGCGCGTAGCGGGCGCGGATCGGGATCAACCACCGGCACGCCGGCATTGCGCCGCGCGCCGGTCAGGCTCGACGTGGCCATAATCACTGCCAGCAACACTGCCACTCCACCCGCGAAATACGCCATCTTGCGGGTGTTGGCGGTGCTGGCA
The DNA here is from genome assembly GCA_025360065.1 of Acetobacteraceae bacterium. Classification (GTDB taxonomy): domain Bacteria; phylum Pseudomonadota; class Alphaproteobacteria; order Acetobacterales; family Acetobacteraceae; genus CAITOL01. The sequence goes on from JANYCX010000208.1 coordinate 306, forward strand.
TCGCTGCGGCGGGGGGTGCGGAACGATGCGTTGATCGTGCCGGCGCCATAGCCCGGTTGGGAAATATTCAGCTCGTCACGCATCGCCGCCTCCGCTTGCGCCGGGCGGCGAAGGCTGCGGCTAGCGCATTTCCTCCACCGGTAGGACGCCCATGATTGCCAAGCCCGAGCGGATCACCACCGAAACGGCAGCAACCAGCGCCAAGCGCGCCAGGGTTTCGGCCTTTTGCTCCGCCTGCAGAAACCGCAGTGCAGCATCGTCCCGTCCCCGGTTCCACAGCATATGAAAGTCGGCGGCTAAATCATAGAGAAAAAACGCAATCCGATGCGGCTCGCGGGCCAAAGCTGCCGCCTCCAGCACCCGCGGCCAGCCAGCGAGCCGGCGGATCACGGTCAGTTCGGCATCATGCGACAGGCTGGACAGGTCAACGCCGGCGAGATCAGCCTCGGACAGGACCCCGCAGCTTTCCACCGAGGCACGCAGCACGCTGCGGCAGCGGGCATGGGCGTATTGCACGTAAAACACCGGGTTTTCCCGGGTTTGCGCGACCGCCTGGGCGATATCGAACTCCATCTGCGCGTCCGATTTGCGGGTCAGCATGGTGAAGCGCACCGCGTCGCGGCCCACTTCTTCCAGCAGATCGCGCAAGGTAATGAAGGTGCCGGCGCGTTTGGACATCCGAACCGGCTCGCCATCCTTCAGCACATGCACGATCTGGCACAGCACGATGTCGAGCCTGCCGCCGAGCGCCTTCACCGCCGACTGCATGCGCAGCACATGGCCGCCATGATCGGCACCCCAGACATCGATCATCACCTCCGCGCCGCGTGCCATCTTGTCGGCGTGGTATGATATGTCATTGGCAAAATAGGTGTTGGAACCGTCGGATTTGCGCAGCGGGCGATCAACGTCGTCGCCGAATTGGCTTGATCGGAACAGGGTTTGTTCGCGCGGTTCCCAATCATCCGGGGTTTTGCCCTTGGGCGGTTCGAGCATGCCTTCGTAGATCAACCCCATCGCGCGCAGCCGGTCGATCACCGTTTCGGTGGCGCCGGTTTCCATCAATTCGCGCTCGGAACTGAAGCGATCGAAGCTTACCCCGAGCAGGTCGAGGTCCTCGCGGATCGAGGCGAAATTCATCGCCAGCGCCATGTCGCGCACCGTATCGAACCACACGGCCGGATCGGCGATGCCGCCGGCTTCGGACAGCACATTGCCATGGGCGGCGGCGAGTGCGGCGCCGACCGGGATCAGATAGTCGCCGCGATATTGCAGCCCGCCCGGCACGTGGGCGTTGAATTCGTCCTCGCTGATCGGGCTGCCAATCGCCTGCAAATAGCGAAAATACGCGGCCCACGCCAACGCGATAATCTGGTTGCCGGCGTCGTTGATGAGGAACTCCTTGCTGACTGCAAAGCCCGCGCGGGCGAGCAGGTTGGCGAGCGCGTCGCCGACCACCGCACCTCGGCAATGCCCGATATGCATTGGCCCGGTCGGGTTGGCCGAAACATATTCGACATTCACCCGCACCCCCTGCCCTGCGGTACTGTCGCCATAAGCCAGCCCCGCCGTCAGGATCGCGGGAATTTCCGCGCGCCATGCGGCGTCTTCGAGCTTCAAATTGACAAAGCCCGGCCCGGCTTGGGTGGCCGCGGCTATGCGTGGATCGGCGACCAGGCGCGTGGCCAGGGCGGCGGCGATGTCCTGCGGCTTGCGCCGGGCGGGCTTGGCGGCCAGCAGGGCGGCGTTAGTGGCCATATCGCCATGCGCGGGGTCGCGGGTTGGGGTTACTTCCACCCGGGCGGCGATTTCGGGCGGCAGATCGGGGATGATGTCAGACAAAGCGGCGAGCACGACGGCCCGCAAATCGGCGAAAATATTCTGGGTCATATCAGGGTACCTGTCAGCCGGAGACGGAAATATCCGTCAGCCGTAAATGTTCATCCATGGCGAAGCGGTCGGTCATGCCGGCGATGTAGTCGCAGACCACCGCGGCGGTTCGTCGGTCGTCACCGCCGATGCTGGCGCGCCTGCCCCAGTCTTCGGGCAGCAAATTCGGCGCGGCGTTGAGGATTGCGAAAAGTTCCCCGGTCACCTTGCGTGCCTTGTGGTGCATCCGCGCCTGGCGCCAGTGGCGATACATCCGCGCGTAAAGGAATTCCTTGATCACCCGGTTTGCCTCGCCGATTTCCGCGCCAAAGGCAATCATCGTGCGGCGCGCCTTGCGGATATCATCGGCAGTTTTCGGTGCGAGCGCCGCAAGCCGCGCCCGGCTTTCACTGACCACATCGTTGATCAGCGCATCGATGACCCGGCGGTTCATTTCATGGCGCAAGCGCGGTGTCGGCACATCAAGGCTCGCGCGCCGGGCCCTGGCGAGCGCTGGCCCGACCACCGGCAGATGCGCGATATCGTCGAACCCGAATAAACCGGCGCGCAGCCCGTCATCAAGGTCGTGGCTATGATAGGCGATGTCATCAGCCAACGCCGCCACCTGCGCCTCGGCCGAGGCGTGGGTCGCCAGATCGAGCCGGTGCAGGGTGTCATAATCGGCAAAATACGGCGCCGGGCGGTGCAAGGGGCCGTTATGCTTGGCCAGCCCCTCCAGGGTTTCCCACGTCAGGTTCAGCCCATCAAAGCTGGCGTAGCGGGCTTCAAGCAGGGTCACGACTTTGAGGCTCTGCGCGTTATGGTCAAACCCGCCATAGGGCTTCATCGCAACCGCCAGACCTTCCTCGCCGGCATGGCCGAAGGGCGGGTGGCCAAGGTCGTGGGCGAGCGCCAACGCCTCGGTCAGATCCTCATCCAGCGCCAGTTCCCGTGCAATCGAGCGGGCGATTTGCGCGACCTCGATGCTATGCGTCAGGCGGGTGCGGTAGAAATCGCCCTCGTGGTTGACGAAGACCTGGGTTTTGTATTGCAGCTTGCGGAAAGCGGAGGAGTGGATGATGCGGTCGCGGTCGCGCTGCCATGGGCTGCGGGTTGGACTTTGCGGTTCCGGGTGCAGCCGGCCGCGCGAGGTCTCGGCGCGGACGGCGTAGGGGGCGTGGTCCATACTCGGCGCTTACACGCAACACGGAATTAAGGGAAGGAAGGTCTTGTTTTTTGAGATCGAACCGGCGGAAATTATTTCCAGCTCACGCCACCCTAAACCGGCGCGACATAGCCATCCCGCCTGGGATCGGCCCCACCGGTCATCGCCCCACTATCCGGATCGATGGCAATCCCCTGCATGCCACCAACCTGCATCGTCCAGTCGGCAACCAGTTCCGCGCCATGGCCGCGGGCGCACAGTGCCGCCACGACCTCTGGCCGCGCCCGACCTTCGACATTGACCTGGATGCCGTCGAGCAGCCGCCCGCGTGGCGCCTCGATCGCGTCCTGGATGCCGAGACCAAAATCGAGGTGCTGGACCATGGTCTGCGTCTGGGTCTGGCAAATCCCGTAACTGCCCGGCGTGCCCAGCGCCAACACCGGCTTGCCATCGGCACGCAGCGAAATCGTCGGCGCGGTGGGCAGCGCCAGCGGGCCGCCGGGTTTGAGCGGGTTGGTGCCGCGCGGATCGACCTCGCCCCAATACAGAAAATTGTTCATGCAGACGCCGGTGCCGGGAATGACCACGCCGCTGCCGAACAGCGCGCCAAGGCTTTGGGTGATGCACACAACATTGCCCTCGCGATCGGCGACCGAGAATGATGTGGTGTGTTCCTTGTCCGGGTTATACGGCGTTGGCGCGACCCATTGCTCGGTCGGCCCTTCCACTTTCACCCCATCGCGCACCCGCGCCTGCAAGCGCGCGACGTTATCGGCCGACATGATCCGCGCCAGCATTTCGGGCTTGGGATTGTTGTGGGCGATGCGCTCGCCGGCGGCGAGGCGGATGGCGCGGAAAACGATGTCGAGATGGTCGATGCCATTGCGTTCCAGCCGCCCGAGATCGAAGCCTTCCAGCACGGCAAGCGTCAACAGCAGTTGGAAGCCCTCGCAGGGCGGGGCGAGGGTGTTCACGCTGAGGCCGCGATAGGACACGGCCAGCGGGTCCTGCCAAATTGGGCGAACGCCGGCGAGGTCGGCCTCGGTCATGCAGCCGCCCAGCGCCTGGAGATGGGTAACCATCGCGCGCCCGAGCTTGCCGCCGTACAGATAACCAGGGCCGTCAGCGGCAATCGCCTCGTAGGTGCGGGCGAGATCGGGCTGGCGCAGCACCGCGCCCATTTTCACCTGGCCGGTGCCACCGGTATAGACCCGCGCCCATTCGTCGTAGAACGGGAAGGCGCGCAAATTGGCCGCCTGGCTGTTGATGCCGTTGGTGTTAAAGCCGATCAGCGGGAACCCGTCGCGGGCGAGCGCAATCGCGGGGGCGAAAACCTGGGCCAGCGACATGTGACCATGCGCGCGCACCAGTTCGCACCACCCGGCGAGATTGCCCGGCGTGCCGGCGGCGAACGGGCCACGATAGACGTCGTCCTGGGTGCGGAAGCGACCTTCGGGGAATTTTTCCGGCACGGTGGTAACGTAGTCGAGGCAGGTAACGCGCTTTTCAGCCGCGATATAGCAGGTCGCCATGCCCATGCCGGCGAGGCCGGACATATAGGGTTCGGTGACGTTCAAAGCGGCGGCGGTGGCGGCAGCGGCATCGAACGCATTGCCACCCTGGGCGAGAATTTTTGCCCCAGCCTGGGCCGCCAGCGGATGCGCTGCCGCTACCATGCCATTGACCGAGGCCACAATCGGACGCGTGCTGCCCATTAAACTCTCCCGTTACCGTTCGCCAGTTTTGCCGCTGCCAGCGCAGCATCGGCCTGATGCAAGGTGATGTCGAGACCGGGCGCGGCGGCGCACATTGCGGCCAGAATACCGGGGTGGAGCGATGCCGCGCGGCCTTGCAATGCCACCGGCAGCACCCCAATCCGCTGCACCAGATCGCGGGCCAACCGCGCCAGTTCTCGTCCGGCCTGATCCACAATGATCGCGGCCGCCGGATCGTCGGCACCAACCACCGCCATTGCCAGCATTGCCACCGCATTGCGCCCGCCGCCATAGACGTAGGCGCGCACGGCATTCCAGTCGGCGCCGCCAATGGCGGCGAAGAGCGCATCGCCGAGCGCGCCCGGAGGCTGATTTGCATCAATGCGGCGATAGATCGTGTTGAGCCCTTCCCGACCGATCCAGAATGCCGACCCGCCATCATCGATCAACATGCCGCGCCCGCCGACCCGCAACAGAGTGCCATCGGCCTTGATATGCAGCCCGACCGATCCGGTACCGGCATAAACCACATGGCCCGCGCCGGGTGCGAAGGCATCGTGGTAGCCGATCCACAAATCGTCCTCGACCCGGACCTGGGCGATCCCCAACGCGGCTGCAATGATCGCGGTGGCGGTTTCGGCCTCATCGGACCCGCCGGTCAGCCCGGTAATGCCAGCCACGACCGCATCTGGCGTGAAGCATCCAGCGGCTTCGGCCAACCCAGCCGCCATCGCGACGAAACGTTCGCGATTGGCCGGATTAAACAAATGCCCGTCCACCGGCGCCAGCGTGCCCGATCCCAGCATGGCGCCGTTGCCATCGACCACCGCCCACCGCGTGGCGCTGCCGCCGGCATCAAGCCCCAATCCTATCATCGGGGTCCGATCATCGGGGCAAGATCATCCCGCCATCGCTACAACGAACCGCCGCGCGATCTCGCGCGGGTTGGTGACGGCAGTGCCCACCACCACCGCATATGCGCCCATTGCAAGTGCCTTGGCTGCCAGGGTCGGCGTATCGTAACGACCTTCGGCGATCACCGGGCGATGGCAATGGGCGACCAGTTCGCCCAGCAATTCCAGGTCCGGACCATCGCGCCGATGAAGGGTCTCGTCAGTGTAACCGGCCATGGTTGAGCCGATATAGTCACAGCCTTCCGCCTCGGCGCGGATCGCCTCGGCAAGGGTTGCGATATCGGCCATCACTGGCTTTCCGAGTTCGGCATGAATGCGGCGGATCAGCGTTGCAAGTGGCTCGCCTTGCCGTGGTCGCCCGGTGGCATCGATGGCGATGATGTCGGCCCCGGCATCGGCGACCGCGCGGGCGGCCGCGAAATCGGGGGTAATATAGACATCAAAACCCGGATCCTGGCGCTTGATCAGCCCGATGATCGGCACCCGGATGGCAGCCCGGATGGCGGCGATATCGGCCACCCCCTCGGCCCGGATGCCACCGGCACCGGCCTGCACCGCCGCTTGCGCCATCGCCACCATGAAATGCGGCCCACGCAACGGGTTATCATCGCGCGCCTGGCACGACACGATCAGGCCGCATTTCGGCAAGCGCACAGACATCAGGCTTTCAGCTTCTGTTCGGCAATCGTTGCATAAAGCGCCGACCCATAAGGCGTGCAGTCATCGTTGAAATTATACGCCGGGTTGTGCAGTTGCGCGCTATCGCCATTGCCGACCTGGATATAGGCGCCGGAGACTTTTTCCATCATGAAGCTGAAATCCTCACTGCCCATGCCCGGCGGCTTGGCGCGATCAACGCTTGCTTCGCCGACCAGGCTCGCCGCCGCATCGCCAAGTTCGGTGGTGCGATCCGCATCGTTAATCAGGGGCGCGAAGATGACCCGGAAATCGACCTCGGCCGTCGCGCCGAAACCGGCGGCAACGCCTGCGGCCATGCGTTTCATATTGGTTTCCATCAGTACCATCACCTCGCGCTTGAAGGCGCGCGCGGTGCCGGAAATCACCGCGGTTTGCGGGATGACATTATAGGCATCACCACTGACGATTTTAGTGACCGACAGCACCGCGGTATCGGCCGGCGGCACATTGCGGGCGACGATTGATTGCAGCGCGGTGGTAATGCTGCACGCCACCAGCAACGGGTCGATGCTGGCTTCGGGGCGCGCGCCGTGCGAGCCAAGCCCGGTGATGGTGATGTCGAAAAATGCGCCGCCTGCGGAAGACGGGCCGGGGGAAATCGAATATTCGCCGATTTTCATGCCCGGCCGGTTATGCATCGCATAAATCGCGTCGCACGGGAAACGATCGAACAGCCCGTCTTCCAGCATGGCCAACGCGCCGCCAATGCCCTCCTCGCCAGGCTGGAAAATGAAGTTCACCACGCCGTCGAACTTTCCGTGCTCGGCGAGATATTTCGCCGCCCCGAGCAGCATCGTTGTGTGCCCATCATGGCCGCAGGCGTGCATCCGACCGGGATTGTTGCTGCGGTATGCCAGGTTGGTCTGTTCTTCCATCGGCAGGCAATCCATATCGGCGCGCAGGCCGACGGCAGTTTTGCCGGTGCCTTTGCGCAGCACCCCGACCTCGCCGGTGCGGCCAACGCCGCGATGCACCTCAATGCCCCAGGATTCGAGCTTTTGCGCCACGATTTCCGCGGTGCGATGTTCTTCCAGGCCGAGTTCTGGATGGGCGTGAAAGTCGCGCCGGATGGTGGTGAGCTCGTCCTGGTAGGTACGGATGGCGTCGATGATGGACATTTTGGGACTCCGGTGCAGTTCGTAGGGGGGACAAAATTCGCCATCGTCGTGCGCACCGAAGATGGCGGATTTCATCCGCCCTGCGACAGTGCCACACCCAATCCGCGCAAGACATCCCAATATTCCGGCCACGTCTTGGCCACGCAACCAGGGTCAAGAATGGTGATGCCGCCGATTTTCAACCCGGCGAGCGCAAAGCTCATCGCAATGCGGTGATCGACGTAGGTTTCAATGCGAGTCGGAAGGGTTTGCCCGGCAAGTTCGGGATCGCCCATCACCACCAGATCGTCGCCGTCCTCCCAGGCAAGCCCAGGGCGAATGCGGGCGAGTTCGGTGGCGAGTGCGGCCACCCGGTCGCATTCCTTGACCCGCAAATTGGCAATGCCGGTGAAACGGACCGGGGTGCGGTTGAAGGCGGCGAGCACCGCCAGGGTCGGGACCGCATCCTGCATTTGCGATCCATCGATTTCGGCCGGCAGATTGGGGAAGCGGGCGATCATGGCGTAGGCCCGGGCATCGGGCTGGGTGAAGGCGGTGGCGGGAAGTCCGAGATCGATCTTGCCGCCCGTCAGGACTTCGGCAGCCCATAGATAGGTCGCAGCTGACGCGTCGGGTTCGATCAGAAAATCGGTTGCGCGGTAACCGCCGGGCGTAACCAGCCAACTGCCCGGTCCGGTTTCGCGCGCAGTTGCACCGAACGCCGCCATCGCCGCCAAGGTCAGCGTCACATAACCCTTGGCGCCGATATCCTGGCCGGTCAGGCGGATGTCAACTGGCCCGGATGCGCGGGGCGCGGCCATCAAAATGGCGGAGACATATTGGCTCGACAGCCCGGCATCGATCTCGACCCGACCACCGGCAATGCCGCCCGCGCCGTGCACCGTCACCGGCGGGCAGCCGGTCGGGCAATCCGTGCGCACCCCCAATTGGCGCAGCGCCGCCAGCAAGGGCGCGATCGGGCGCTTGTGCATGTGGGCATCGCCGTCAAGCACCACTTTCCCGTCCACCAATGCGGCAGCGGCGGTCAGAAACCGGGTCGCGGTGCCAGCATTGCCGAGAAACAACGGGGCGGAAGGCGCAAGCAGCCGCCCATTGCCGGTGACCACAAAGCTGGTTGCATCAGGTTCGGCGACCATCACCCCCATCGCCCGCAAGGCGGTGGCCATGTGGGCGGTATCATCGCTTTTCAGCACGCCGGTCAGATGGCTGGTGCCGGTCGCGAGGCCGGCCAGCAACAAGGCCCGATTGGTGATTGATTTCGATCCGGGCGGATGGGCAACCCCACGGATCGGACCGGTCACCGGAATGATCGTAACGGCATCAGACATTATGCTGCCCGAGGCGCGGCGCTCCGCCAGCAATTTGTGGTCGTGCGCCGTCGATGCTGATCGGCATCGCGGTCAGCGAAAAATCCTCGCCGGGTACTGGCTGCAACATCCCCAATGCCTGGACCTGGGGCTGGTCCAACGCCTCGGGCAACGAATGGATCTGCGCCGCCGGAACCCCGGCCGCCTCCAGCAGATCGATCCAAACCGCGCGGGTTTTCTGCACCAGCCTTGTGTTCATTTCGGCGAACAAAGCCGGCTTGTTGCCCAGGCGGGTCCGGTTGCTGGCAAAACGTGGGTCAGCACTCCAATCCGGCCGGCCCATTACCACTGCCAGCTTGTCGAACAGCCGGTCATTGCCGGCGCAAATCAGGAACGGACCATCGGCGGCGTCAAACGCCTCATACGGGGTCATCGACGGATGCCCCGACCGGTGCCGCGCCGGCATTTCGCCGGTGTTGCGGTAGGTGTCGATTTTCTGCCCGCTCCACATCAGCGCGGTTTCCAGCAACGATCCCTGCACGATGCCGCCTTGCCCGGAAACCTGGCGCCGATGCAGCAGCGACAATGCGCCGATCACCAGCCACATCGCAGTCCCCTGGTCGCAAATGCTCGCCGCCGCCCGCATCGGCGGATCGTCTGGCCCGCCATTGATGCTGGAAAGCCCGCTATAGGCTTGCAGCAACGGCTCATAACCCGGACGCAGCGCCATCGGGCCGAGATGGCCGAAAGCGGAAATCTCGCAATAGATCAACCGCTGGTGGCGCGCTGTCAGGGTTTTGCCATCAATCCCCAGCGCATCGGCCACCCCCGGGCGCAAATTATGCACCATGATGTCGGCGTCGGTCAGCAGTACGTCGAGTTCGGCCAAACCCGCCGGCGAGCGCAAATCGATGCTGCGCGACTGCTTGCCGCGGTTCATGACATGGAACGTCATCGCATCGCCGTGGCGAAACGCTGGGCCCATGCGGCGCGCATCGTCGCCGCCGTCCTGGCGCTCGACCTTGATGACCTCGGCGCCGAGATCGGCGAAAATCGCACCAAAGAACGGCCCCGCCAGCACCTGGCCCAATTCCACCACCCGCAAACCCTGCAACACGCCCGCCATGATACCGCTCCCGCTTCGCCGCCAATCCAGCACCGGTGCCCGCCGCTTGCAACCTGCGGCGTGGCTTCTAGGCTGGGTGAAAATCTGGGAGAGCGCGCAATGACTGAGATCGTCGAAATGACCGCAATTGCCTTGGCTGCCGCGATCCGCGCCAAGTCGGTGTCGTGTGTTGAGGTTGCCACCGCGTTTCTCGACCAGATTGACCGCCATAATGGGGCGATCAACGCCATTGTTTCACGCCGCAGCCGGGCTGATGTGCTGGCGGACGCTGCCGATAAGGACGCCATGGTGGCGCGCGGGCAGATTATGGGGCCACTGCACGGGCTGCCGCAGGCGATCAAGGACCTCGACAATGTCGCGGGGATGATCACCTCTAAAGGTTCCCCGTTATACAAGGATTTTGTCGCGCCGACCGACTCGATCATGACCGAGCGGATGCGCGCCGCTGGGGCGGTGTTTGTCGGGCGCAGCAACGTGCCGGAATTCGGCTTGGGGTCGCACACCAAAAACCCGGTGCATGGGCCAACCCGCAATCCCTATGACCATGGCCGCACCCCGGGCGGATCGTCGGGTGGGGCGGCGGCGGCACTCGCCATGCGGATGCTGCCGGTTGCCGATGGCAGCGACTATGGCGGGTCGCTGCGCAATCCGGCGGGCTGGTGCAACGTGTTCGGCTTCCGCCCCAGTTTCGGCCGGGTGCCAAGCGCCGAACGCGATTTGTGGCTGCCCTCGATGGGGGTGAACGGGCCGATGGCGCGCAATGTGCCCGACCTTGGCATGTTGCTATCGGTGCAGGCCGGCTACGACGCGCGCGCGCCGCTATCGATCCATCAGGACCCGGCGCAATTCGCCCAACCGCTCGGGCGCGACTTCAAGGGCACGCGGATCGCCTTCCTCGGCGATTTCAACGGCGCTTTGCCGTACGAGGCCGGGGTGCTGGAAACCTGCCGGGCGGCGATGAAGCATTTCGAAGCCTTGGGCTGCGTGGTTGAGGACGCCATGCCTGACATGCCACTCGAGGTGATGTGGCGCGCCTTCCTGGTGCTGCGCGCTTGGCAGTCGGCCGGCGGCGGCCGTCCGCATTACGACAAGCCGGAAGAACGCACGCTGCTCAATGCGCAGATGATCTTCGAGGTGGAATCGGCGATGAAGCTGTCGGCGATGGATATTTCGGCGGCATCTTCGGTGCGCAGTGAATGGTATCGATCAATCGCCCGTATGTTCGCGCGCTATGATTTTCTGGTGCTGCCAACCGCCCAGGTCTGGCCGTTCCCGATCGAAACGCGCTGGCCGGAGGTGATCGGCAATACCCGCATGACCACCTATCACGAATGGATGAAGGTGGTGCTGCCATTCACCATGGCCGGCATTCCCGCGCTCGCCATGCCGGCGGGTTTTGGCGAGGCCGGCTTGCCGATCGGCATCCAGATCGCCGGGCCGAACCATTCCGAGTTCGCGTGTTTGCAGATTGCGGACGCTTATGATCGGGAGACGCAATGGGTGGCGCGGCGGCGGCCGGCGATGTGAGCGAAGGCACCCTCACCCCGGCCCTCTCCCGGAGGGCGAGGGAGAAGACGCTACACCGGGGTGAGGGTCGTTCCGACCTGCAACGCTCGTCGCGACCGCTACACATTTGCGCATCACCGATGGCAGCGCCGCACTTACGAGATCGCTAACGGGCAGTAAAAACCCCTCGCCGATGATCGTTTCGACCGACGCCGCATACACGTCGAGCCGTAATTCGAAATGAGTGAAGACATGCACCACGCGCCCGACCGCGCGCCATGACGCGGCCATGGGCGGATCGGTAACCGCATTCCATGGTTCACCGCGCCACTCTGTCCCCGGCAACTCGGTCATCCCACCCAGCAAACCGCTTGGCTTGCGTTTGCGCAGCAGCACGCGCCCCGCCGCATCGGTGAGCCAGAACACCGCGCCATACCGAATTGGCCGTTTCGCTTTAGGCAGCTTCCTCGGCAATTCGGCCGCGATGCCGAGGCGGTTGGCGACGCAATGCCCCTGCCATGGGCAAAGCAGACAATTCGGTTTGCTGGGCGTGCAGACGCGCGCGCCCAGGTCAAACAATGCCTGGGCGAAATCCGAGGGCCGGGCACGGGCGGCCGGGCTGTCGCCTGCCTGCCGCGCCGCCTCGGCAATCGCCGGCTTGGATTGCGGCAATGGCGCAGTGATGCCAGCCAGACGCGACATCACCCGCTCGACATTGCCATCGATCGGCACTGCCGGTACCCCGAACGCGATGGCGGCGATGGCTGCCGCAGTATAGGGGCCAATGCCGGGCAGACTACGCAAACCGTTGAGATCACGCGGAAAACCACCTTGCGCCACCACTGCCTTGGCACATGCGTGCAAATTCCGCGCCCTTGCATAATATCCAAGCCCCGCCCAGGCCTGCATCACCGCCTCAACCGGG
>JANYCX010000242.1 GCA_025360065.1 Acetobacteraceae bacterium
ATTCTCCCAGCACGGCGCCATCGCGGCGTTGCGCCACGGCGAGGAATTCGTGAAATATTTCGCGGACCGTTGCGGGCAGGGCCGCGCGTTGGTCAATGACCGGCTCGCCCGTATGCCCCGGGTGCGCAACATCCCCAACACTGGTGCGTTTTACGCGATGTTCGAGGTTGATGGCGTGAACGATACGCTGGCGTTCTGCAAACGCGCAGTGGCCGAAGCCGGCGTTGGCATGGCGCCGGGGATATCCTTCGGGAGGGGGTCGGAACGCTATGTCCGGCTGTGCTACGCCAAAAGCACCGAATTGCTGACCACCGCGATGGACCGTCTCGAAGCTTTCGTCGCGACCTACAAGGAAGCCTGATCAGTGCAGGCCGGCGTCAGCATCGAAACGCCGGCATCTTGGGTGGTGGCCTTTGCGTGTCTGGCGATCCTGTCGGTGACCTATGGCGCGCCGCTGGTGATTGTGGTGGCGTTGAAGCCGATTGCCGCAGATCTCGATGTGCCACGTTCGGTGCCCGCATTAGCCTCCGCCTTGGCAAGCTTTGGCACCGGGCTGGGCGGTATGCCGCTTGGCTGGTTGGCGGAACGGTTTGGGGTGCGGCGGACCACGATCTTCGGTGGATTGATGGCGGCGGCGGGCCTGATGGTGGCGACAACCGGCGGCGAGTGGGGGCTATACGTCGGCTACGGCCTGCTGCTCGGCTTTCTCGGCAATGGTGCGATGAACGCCCCGCTGATGACCTATGTCAGCCGCTGGTTCGACCGCCGCCGCGGCACCGCGCTCGCATTGATCACCAGCGGGCAATACGTTGCTGGCGCAATCTGGCCGACCTTGTTCGAAATCGGCACCGCGACCTATGGCTGGCGTGCGACCTCGATTGCGTTTGGGGTGGTCGAAATCGTGGTAATCGTGCCGCTGGCGTTCATCTTTCTGCGTGCGCCGCCGGCCCCGCCGCTGGCCGGCAGCCTCGGCGCCGGGCCAATGGTGGGTGCGCGCATCCTCGGCCTGTCACCCAACGTCGTGATGATCCTGCTGTCACTGGCAATTTTCCTGTGCTGCGTGCCGATGGCGCAACCCAGCGTGCATCTGGTCAGTTTCTGCACCGATCTCGGCTTCAGCCCGGGGCATGGGGCGGCGATGCTGTCGGTGTTGCTCGGCTGCGCCTTCATCAGCCGCCAGTTCTGGGGCTGGGTTGGCGACAGGATCGGCGGGTTGTGGTCGATCCTGCTCGGCTCGGCGTGCCAGGCGGTGACGCTCGCGCTGTTCCTGACCACCCAGGACGAGATCGGGCTGTTCGCGATTTCGGCGGCCTTCGGGTTAGGCTTTGCCGGAATTGTGCCAAATTACATCCTGACTTTGCGCGAATTGTTTCCAGCGAGCGAGGCCGGTTGGCGGGTGCCGGTGGTGGTGTTCGGCGGGTTGCTTGGCATGGCGGTCGGCGGCTGGATGGGGGGCGCGATCTATGATGGGTTCGGGTCCTACGCACCGTCCTTCGCCATCGGGGTGGGCAGCAACTTGCTTAATCTCGGGGTCATTGGTTTCCTGCTGCTGCGCCAGCCGCGACGCCGCCCGGTGATGCGGGTCATGGCATGACCTTCCAAATCCCCAAACCGCTGCAACAGGTCAGCAACGATCTCGGCTCGCTCGGGGTGTTTCTTATCATGCGCTGGATCGTCGGGCTGAAGGGCGCGATTGCGGCGACGGTGCTGTATGTGGTGGTCGATCTGATCCGCCGGATTGTGGTCAAGGAAAAAATCACCCGGATCTTCTGGATCATCAGCCTGACCACGATCGGCTTTGGTACGGTCGATCTGATGGTGGACGATCCGTTTCTGCTGAAATTTGAGGCGGTGTTGACTAATCTGATTACCGCCTTTGTGTTCGCGTCCACAGTTTCCGGCACGCCGCTCGCGCTCGAAATTGCGCGAACCTGGCAGAGCGCTGAAATCCCCGACCGGGCCGATACGCGGCGGTTTTTCCAGATCATGACCTGGGTCTGGGTCGGCTATTTCGTTCTCAAGGCCGGGGTCTATCTATGGACCGCGATTGCGTTCGATACCACGCTTGCGATGGTGGTGCGGGTGCCGCTCGGGGCCGGCAGCCTGATTGTGATGATCCTGTTCAGCATGCAGGGCAAACGCTGGTTTGCGCTGATGAAACAATACGGATGGTTGCCCGCGTAATGTGGCCTTCACGACAGAGAGTCAAACGAAGCCGGCAGGATAGCCGAGAAGCAAGTTCCAGCCTTAGATCAACCGTCGCCTCGCCGTACGGCCGATGCAATCCGCCGCCTTTGTGGCGAATGACGAAGGCCCCGGGCCCGGCGATACCATCGTCGGGAAGGGCAGGGCGATGGCGGTCAGCACGCGTAACATCGGGTTTCCCTAGACAGGTCTATCCGGCTGGGCTGGCCTTTTCGTAGATCGCAGAATTACCGGCATGTTCGCGTACTTCCACCCGTTCGAGCCAAGCCCGCCCCCCGGTTTCGCTGTCGGCGAACTGGCTGACATACTCGAAGGCCTGGCGGGCAATCGCCTCGCACCCGACGGCGGGCACGATGCGGATGTCCATTAGGTCAAGTGTCGCCAGACGCTCAAACTCGGCGCGATGCGGATCGTCGTGCGCAACCAGCACGGTATGGTCGAACATGTCATGCAGCCAGGCGCGCATCGGCTTGAGGCCACCAAAGTCGAAGCACCAGTTATGGGCGTCCAGGGTTTTCGTCGCAAAAACAAAATGGAACGCCAGCGCATAGCCGTGCATCAGCCGGCAGTGCGAATGGGCTGCCCGCCATTGGCGAAAGCAGCATGACAAGCCTTCATTGTGGTCGTAGGTTTTGGTCGACCGATAGATCTCGACCATCGGCGCGTTCAAACCACGCCTCCACGTTCCAGGATCTGACACTCATGGAGGAACTCAGATTTCAGCGCATCATCGGTTTTCAGCGCCCCGTAATAGACCGTGCTGACCATCCGCGCCCGATGCGGCGCCAGAACGCCGCGGTGGGTTTTACACATATGCACCGCGCTGATCCGCACCGCGAGCCCGCGCGGGGCAGTGGCGTCGAGCAGATATTGGCCGATCTGCTTGACCAACTCCTCCTGAATTTGAAAGCGGCTGGCAAAATGCTGGACGATGCGGTCGTATTTCGACAACCCGATAATCTGCCCATCGGCCGCCGGTACGATGCCGATGATCGCCGAGCCATAGATCGGCATCAGATGATGCGCGCAGGTCGAGCGAACATCGATCGGGCCGGTGACGATCAGCCCGTCGAATCCCTCGACATTGTCGAATTCGGTTATCCTGGGCGGCGCGGTGAAGCGCCCGGCGAGCAATTCCTCGACGTACATTTTCGCAGCCCGACGCGGCGTGTCGCGGGTGTTGTGGTCGCCGCGATGGTCGATATGCAGAATATCGAACAACTCGGCGAATTTCAGCGCCGCGGCATCGATCATCGCCGCCTGTTCGAAAGCGTTGAGCGGTTGGGCAATAGCCTGATTTCCGGCAACCGCCGACCTTGGCAACGAAGTATTATTACTATCCATCATACACCATTTGTCTACTCACCTGGACGTCCGACATCAGCACCTAGCGGTTCCGCGGCGATATGCCAAGCGATCTCAGCCCGGAATCGCAGCGCTTCATTTGATCGTATCATTTTTAGATCAATTTCGAATAATCAGGAGGTTGCGGCGAAATTCCTGGCCAGCCAAATGGTGGTGCCCAGCGATGACATTTCCCATTGACCATGCTTGAAGTCGTCGGACGAGGTGCCTACTGTGCTTGCGTTGCAGGCTTGCCGTGGCCGTGATCTGATCGCGGCGGTCGCAAGCCCGCCGCCGCGATAACACCATGGAAGGTTCTATCTGATGATCGATTTTTGCCAGGTGCCCCACGCCATTGCTCGGCGTGCGCTGTTCGGGCTTGCCGGCGTGCTGGCGGTTGGCGGCCTGCGCCCCGCCCGCGCGGCAGGACTGGCCATGCCGCAAGGCAAGGTCGTGCTTTCTGTTTCAGGGTCGATTAAACAAAGCAACAAAGACGGTGCGGCGGAATTGGACATGGACATGCTGGAGGCGATCGGCAACGCGTCCTTCACAACCAGCACCCCATGGTACAACACGCCGGTGACCTTCAGCGGCGTGCCGATGGCCAAGCTGCTCGATGCGCTCGGGGCGTCCGGCACCTTCGTCACCGCCTATGCGCTGAATGACTACAAGACCGATATTCCGATCGAGGATTTCCGCAAATTCCCGGCTATTCTCGCCACCAAACGCGATGGCGCCTACATGCCGGTGCGCGACAAAGGGCCGCTTTTCATTGTCTACCCCTATGATTCCGACCCCGCTCTCAAGCACCAGGTCTATTACAGCCGGTCGGCCTGGCAGGTAGCGCGCATGGTTGTGCGTTAGCTAAATCCCATGCCGTCTGCCGTGCCGAGCACCGACAACCACACGTTGATCGCCAGTCCACGCTGGCTCAAATGGCTGGTCGGTCTGGTCATGCTGCTGCTGGCGGCGGCGGCAATAGGCACGTCCGCCCTCATCACGGATCGCCAGGAGGCATTGCAGCGCGTCTCACGCTATAATCTGACGTGGCTGCTGAGCCAGGCCGCCACCGAGACCATTCGCCTTGTCGAGGCAATCTCCGCGGCGGCCGTCCTTGGGGCCCAGCTGGACCGCGATGATGTTGATTTGCGCGTCGATATCGTGACGAACCGGTTGCAGATGCTGAGCGATGGTGAAGTGGGGGCGTTCCTGCGCGCCAACCCAGACCTTGAGGCAACCGTCGCGGCCCTGCGAAACGGGCTCGCTGATGCCGGGGCACTGGTCGACGGGCTGCCTAATCCCGAAGTGGCGCGCCGCTTGCGAAGCATTCTGGAACCGCTGGTGCCAAGATTGGTTCAGCTCGCCGCTGCCTCCAACCAGCGCAGTGGGGAAATGGTGGCCACCGATCAGCGCGAACTCAGCACGCTGCACTGGGCGCTGACCGCGCTCACCTTTGCGATGATGGCGTCAGTGATCCTGCTGCTTGCCGTCATCGGATGGGTGCGGGGGCGGTTGCTGCGCCAGTTGACGGCGGCAAAAATCGTCGCCGAGGCAGCCAATGCGGCCAAATCGCGGTTTCTCGCCAATATGGGCCACGAATTGCGCACGCCGTTGAACGGGGTGCTCGGCATGCTCGATCTGCTCACCCACGAAACTTTGCCAAAATTAGCGGCCGATTATGTCCAGGTTGCCCAACGGTCCGGAATTTTCCTGCTCGACCTGATTTCGGGCATTCTGGATTTCTCGCAGATCGAAGCTGGACGGATGGAGCTCGATGAACAGGTCGTTGATCTGCGCGTGCTGACCGAAGACGTTGTTGCGATGCTAGCGAATACGGCGCGGTCAAAAAAACTCGCCATCAAACTCAATGTCGGCCCAGGGTTGGCGCCGTTCTATTTGGCCGATCCGGTTCGGCTACGCCAGATACTGGTCAATCTGGTGGGCAACGCGATCAAGTTCACCGAACACGGACATATCGAAATCAGGGCAAGCGTTGCCGAGACGTCCAGCCTGCATCATGTGGTGCGTATCGATGTCGCGGACACCGGCGTAGGCGTGGCGGCCGACAAGCTCAGCCAGATATTTGAACCTTTTACTCAGGCAGATATTTCCAGCACCCGCCGCTACGGTGGCACCGGGCTGGGGTTGACCATTGCGCGCAATCTGGTGACCTTGATGGGCGGCGAAATGAGCGTGCAAAGCACGCCCGGCGTCGGGTCGGTGTTCAGTTTCAGCATGCTGCTTCAACTGGCAAGTGGCAAGAAAATCCAGTTGAAAACATAATCTTCGCGCCGCGCCGGCGCGGTGTGATGGGCCACAAGGTCAAGGCCCGCGACCCGCCGCAACACGCCGCCAACCAACGCGAAAGCCTCGTAGCCATGGGCGCAGATCGCAGCCAGCATTTCGGCGATCGGTAGCTTGGCGTGTTTTTCCTCGATTTCGACCACCAGATTGGGCCGGCAGCGCGCCAAGGTAGCGGCAGCCCCGGCGAGCACCGCGAGCTCAAACCCCTCGACGTCAATCTTGATGAAGCCGACAGTGTCGAAACCGTAGTCGTCGAGCCGGCGTGCGTCGATCATCACGCTG
Organism: Acetobacteraceae bacterium; assembly: GCA_025360065.1. Taxonomy (GTDB): domain Bacteria; phylum Pseudomonadota; class Alphaproteobacteria; order Acetobacterales; family Acetobacteraceae; genus CAITOL01. The sequence continues at coordinate 6,136 of JANYCX010000242.1, forward strand.
CCATAGGCGCCGTCGCCGACCTTAACGGCGCTGAGCGAGGCACCCTGGTTCGAGTAGTTGCCGCCCTGATTGCGCGGTACCCGGAGTTCGGCGATGCCGGTGTGGTCGGACAGCGCCACCTTGTGAACCTCGACGCCTGAACCCGCGCCGCGCGCCAGAATGCGGAAAATCTTCGGATTGGGTTCGAAGGCGTGCACAGTTTTACAGCGCCGGCGCAGCACTTCGGACCACACGCCCTTATTGGCGCCGGCATCGATCGCGATTGATCCAGCCGGCACCAGAAAGGGCAGGAAGGCCAGCTCGCGTTCCCCGCGCCGCAACGCGCGCACGGTTTCGTAGCGAATATGCCAGCGCGGCGGCACGATCCAGGACCGGAGATGCTCCTCCAGCGTCGATGGTGGTTCCCACGACATCGCTAAAGCGTCCTCAACGCGGCGCAGATCGTTGCGACCTCGGCATCGGTCAGCTCGGGATAAATCGGCAGGCTCAGCACCTCGGCCGCAGCGGTTTCGCTGGCCCGACAGCCCGCCGGCCCCAGCGCCACGCGGCCCTGATAGGCGGGCTGAAGATGCACTGGTTGCGGGTAATGCACGCCAGTGCCAATGCCGGCCGCGCGCAATTGGGCCTGAACGTCGGACCGGTTGCGCAGGCGCAGCACATATTGGTGAAACACATGGGTGCCGCCAGCGCGCCGCGCCGGGGCGAAAGCGGGCAGGGCGGCATCGAAGGCCGCCGCGATGGCCTGACGGCGCGCATTGCCGGCATCGAGATGCGGCAGCTTCACCCGCAAAATCGCCGCCTGAATTTCATCCAGGCGCGAATTCACCCCGGCCAGGTCGGAAATATAATGTTGCCGCCAGCCATATTGCCGCAGCGCCGCCATCTCGGTCGCGTGATGCTGGCTATTGGTTGCAACAATCCCGCCATCGCCCAGCGCGCCGAGATTCTTAGTCGGATAGAGGCTGAACGTGCCTATCGCCCCCATCGTCCCAAGCCGTTTGCCATGCAGGGTCGCGCCATGGGCCTGGGCGCAATCCTCAATCAAGGCCACGCCGTGCCGGGCGCAGAGCGGCAGAATGGCGTCAAGATCGGCAGACTGGCCATAAAGATGCACCGCAATCACCGCCCGGATGGGCGGCAGCCCGGCCGGCGGATGGGCAAGCATGTCGCCCAGCTCGACCGGGTCAATTGTGTAGTGGACCGGATCAATGTCGATCAGCAGCGGTGTCGCGCCGACCATTTCGATCGCGGCAACTGTCGCCACTGCGGTATGCGAAACCGTCGCCACTGTGCTGCCCGGCCCAATTCCCAAGGCGCGCAGTGCCAGGCACAAAGCGTCGGTGCCATTAGCGCAACCAACTGCGTGGGCCGTGCCAAGCCAGGTAGCAAATTCAGCCTCGAACCCGCGGCCTTCGGCGCCGAGAATATACCAGCCCGAATTCAGCGCGCGGGCGACTGCGGCGTCGATTTCTGGTTTGAGCGCGCGGTAGCCAGCGCCGGGATTGGCTTGCGGGATCATCGGGCGAAACCTTTCACAAATAGGCAGCAAGCCTGGTGCGGTACCAGTCCAGCGAACGGCTGATCCCGTCTGCGAGCCCCACCCGAGGCGCCCAGCCAGTGGCGCCACGAAACGCCCGATCATCGGCGTGGTAGCTGCCAATGTCGATCGACTTACGGTCAGCCGGGAATTCCCGTGTGGTGAAACGCGCGTCCGCGCCGGCAACCCGGCAGGTGATTTCGGCAATTTCCCGCAACGACGCCGGCGGCGGGCCGCCAATGTTATAGACATGCCCGAAACATGCCGGGGTGCTTGCGGCCAGCAGGAAAGCTTCGGTCACATCGTCAACATAGGTCATATCGCGCAGTTGATCGCCGCCCCAGACCTCGAACGGACGCCCCTCCAGCACGCATCGGATCCAGATGCCGAGAAATGTTTGCCGCGCATCGCGAATGCGCAAACGCGGCCCGTAGCAATTGGTCAGCCGGAGCGACACCACCGGCCGGCCCACCGTGCGGTTCTCGATCATCCAATATTGCTCCCCGGCGAACTTGGATACGCCGTTGGCATCGGGGGGGCGCACCGGGTGGCGTTCGTCGACCGGCAAATAGTCCGGCGTGCCATAAAATTGGCGGGTTGAGGCATGCACCACCACCGCATCGGGGGCTGCTTCCCGTGCGGCTGCGATCAGCCGCACCTGTGCGACCGCGTTGACTGCAATATCTGCCAAGGGGTCGCGTTGGCCGCCCATATGGCTGGTCTGGGCGGCGAGGTTGAAAATCACCTCGCGACCCTCACACAAATTTCGCAGGTCATAGTCGCGAATATCGGCGTGCACGAGATCGACGCCCGCACCCTCAAGATTGGCCGGATTTGCCCCGCCGCCGAACAGGAACCCATCCAAGGCGGTTACCTGAGCGCCACGCGCGGCTAGCGCATGGCAGAGATTGGCGCCGAGAAATCCGGCGCCGCCGGTGACCAGTATTCTGCGACCCGCCCAATCCATCACTGCGTCCTTTTGCCGAGGATGGTATGTGCCTGAAATTGGGCGGAAATGCGCCGGCGAAATGCGCTTGGACGACTGGCCTTGCCTGCGTTTATCTACCCGCCAAAGGCACGTAGTCGCGCGATGTAGCACCGGTGTAAACTTGGCGCGGGCGGCCGATGCGCTGGCTGGGGTCTTCAATCAGTTCTTTCCACTGGCTGATCCATCCGGTGGTGCGGGCGACGGCGAACAGCACAGTGAACATGCTGGTCGGGAAGCCCATCGCTTTCAGGATGATGCCGTAATAGAAATCGACGTTCGGGTAGAGTTTGCGTTCGACGAAGTACGGATCGCTGAGGGCGATTTTTTCCAGCTCAATGGCCAGATCAAGCATCGGATCGCCTTTGATGCCGAGTTCTTTCAGCACGGCGTGGCAGGTTGCCTGCATGATGACAGCGCGCGGGTCGAAATTCTTGTACACGCGATGTCCGAAGCCCATCAGCCGGGCATGGTTGTTTTTGTCCTTCACCATTTCCAGGAAGGGCTTTACGTTTTCGACCGTGCCGATTTCGGCGAGCATTTTCAGCACCGCTTCATTGGCGCCACCATGGGCGGGGCCCCATAGGCTGGCGATGCCGGCTGCAATACAGGCAAACGGGTTGGCGCCGGTGGAGCCGGACAGGCGGACAGTGGCAGTGGAGGCATTTTGTTCGTGATCGGCGTGCAGGATGAAGATCAGATCCATCGCCCGGGCCAGCACCGGGTTCACGTGGTATGGTTCGGCCGGGACAGCGTTCATCATATACAGGAAGTTTTCCGCGTAGCCGAGGTCATTGCGCGGATACATGAAGGGTTGGCCGACGGAATATTTATAGGCCCAGGCGGCGATGGTCGGCACTTTGGCGATCAGCCGGAAGGCTGAGATGCGGCGGTGTTCGGCATTATTAATGTCAAGGCTGTCATGGTAGAACGCGCTCAGCGCGCCGACGACGCCGCACATGATCGCCATCGGGTGGGCGTCGCGGCGGAAGCCATCAAAAAAGCGACGCAGTTGCTCATGCAGCATGGTGTGCTTCATGACGCCGTCTTCGAAGGTTTTCTTTTCCGCCGGGTTGGGCAGTTCGCCGTTCAGCAGCAGATAGGCGACTTCGAGAAAGCTCGATTTTTCCGCGAGTTGCTGGATCGGGTAGCCACGATGCAGCAGGATGCCCTCGTCGCCGTCGATATAGGTGATCCGGCTGTCGCAGGACGCCGTGCCGCCATAACCGGGATCGTAGGTGAATATCCCGAGTTCATTATAAAGTTTACGAATATCAAGCACATCCGGCCCGACTGTGCCGGAAATTAGCGGTATTTTGATCGACTTGTTCGTCCCGTCGAGGCTGATGGTGACGGTGCCACCGCCTGTATGTCCCGTGCCGGTCATGATATTTCCCTTTATCCGGCGACGCCCGCGGGCGCCGACCCTGTTTCGATTATAATCCGTATAAGATTGCCAAAGTGTGACCCCGCCATGGCATGGCCCGTGTGATGCGGGCCGAGCCATCGCGGCGCGCGCCCCGACTTGAAACAAAACCTACGGCGGTGTGTCGTCGGACGCAACCTTCGCGGTTGCAGCATTATCCTGACCTGTCAGGGTTTGCTGGCCTCGCCCGGTTGCCACAGCCCAAGTCCGTGCTGCCGCGCTTGGGATTCTGCCGTCACCAGCGCACCCGCGACCGGGCTTGCCGCCGCCCACCCGGCCGACACCATGGCCTGCCCGAGGTCTATCCCACCCGCGTCGCATTGCGCTTGGGCGAAACCGCGGCGATCGCGACCGTCAATCTGGCACGACACCGCCCGGCCGCGCACCAGATTGGCGAGCGCACGGGTTGCTGCCTCGCCGCAATCGAATTGATGCCCAGTGGCGTCCTGGCAGGATTTGCCGCGCATCGGGGCGGTGATCCCTTGCAAACGGACCAGCGTATCACGCAGGCGCAGCGTATCGCCGTCGATCACCGCGACCTGTGGCGCCTCGGCAGAAATCGTCGTGGCAATGCCACTCGCGCGGCCAAACAGGTCGGCCGGCACGGCAACCATCAGCATTGCCGCGAAGCTCGCCAGGCCAAGCCCGACAGCTACGAGACGGCCAGAAAAGTATTCGCCAAAACGACTTGATTCTGAACGAAAAATTCTGCGGGGACGGTGAAGCGCCACGAGCGCATCCTACGATAGAAAGCTTCAGAAGCCCTTAATTACCTCGCCCTGAATGCGCCCGCAATCGCCTAAATCGATTCCGCGTGCGATTCGTCAAAAAACGAGTCGCGTCTTGGCTTTTAGGTTAAATATCAGGGGGCAATCTGCCGCATCCAGGCGGTGATGCGGCGCACGGTCGAGCCTTCGATGTTGAGAAAGCCATGCGGACCAAACGGGCTGCATGGCCCATCCCGGAGCGGGGACTGGGCGGAAATGGCGAGGATATCCTTGCGCGGCGCCCCGGTCAGGGCTGCGACGATTTTTGCGGCATCGCCTGGTGGCGCAATCCGGCAGGTATCGGCGTCGTGATTGACAATCAAAGTCGGCACCAGAACCTGTTCAGGATGGGCGTCGAAAACCGTCTCACCAGCCCCGCTAGCCCGCGTTACCGTGCTGGTGAGCACCAACCCGGCGATCCGCCCCGGCGGCAGGCGGGCGGCGAGGTTCATCGCACCGATTGAGCCCTGGCTGGTGCCAACCAGAAATATCGGCACCGCGCCGGCCAGCACCCGCAAGCGAGCGAGAATACCAGCCTGGATGTCGGCAAATTCCACCTCGCTACGATGCCCGAGCAGGGACACATTGGCGGCCACATCGGGCAGCGCTACCGCATAAGTCTCCGACCGCCACAATTCGCGGCTGCGGACCAGGAAATTATCATCGCGGTTGATGAACCCGGCGACGCCGATCCCGATCACCCCACTGCCCCCTGGGAACAACAGCACCGCGCCCACCGGCCGGTTGGGCAGCAGGAACAGCACCCGCCGCGGGATGCCGTCCGGCCCATCGACCAGTTCGACCACTTGCCGGCTCAGCTGGGCATTGGCGGGCGGTGTAAGCCACGCGCTCAGCACGCCAAGCACGATGACCGCCACTTTTCGCATGACCGTCTAACCGACGATCAGTGTCGTGCCGTCAACCCCGACGACTTTCAACTCCGCCCCGACGATCGCCTCCGGCACATTATGGGCAAGCCGGGCCGTCCAGTCGGTATCGCCAACCCGCACCCGGATATCATGGGGGCCGGCGACGATCACCCGGGCGCTGCGATTGAGCAGGCCGGCTTCCTGGGTGTTCAAGGTCGCATGCCGACGGGCCGGTCGTATTCGCACCCCAATGCCAAGCGCGATGGCCGCCAGCAGCGCGAAGGCGAGCACCTGCCAGGCGAACTCCATGTCCTGCCACTGGAGCAGCGCCCCGGTGCCAAGGGCTGCAATCCCCAGCCACATCATAAACACACCCGGGATCAACACTTCGGCGACCAGCAGCGCCATCCCGGCTGCCAACCAGATCACCGGCGCGGTCATGTGCGCGGCACCGATGCGGCGGCGATGGCGGTCGCGGCAGTTGGCGGCGCGCGCAACAGTTCCATCGCCTGAGCAATGCCGCCGGCCATGGCGCTGGCTTCCATCGGCACCACAACCAGCCGGCTGGAGGGCGATGCCGCCATTGCACCAAAGGCTTTGACGTATTCCTGGGCGATAAAATAGCGCAACGCTGCTTCCCCGCCATCGCGCGCGGCCTGGGCGACAACGTTGGTGGCCATCGCTTCCGCGGTCGCCAGCCGTTCGCGGGCTTCGGCATCGCGGTTGGCGGCTTGCTGGCGGCCCTCGGCGGCCAGGATCAGGCTCTGCTTGGCGCCCTCGGCGCGCGCGATCGCGGCTTCGCGCTCGCCATCGGCTTTGGTGACCAAGGCGCGGCGTTCGCGCTCGGCGGTCATTTGTAAATTCATCGCCTTGATAAGGTTTTCCGGCGGCTCGATGCGGCGGATTTCCACCCGATGCACTTTGACCCCCCATGGCGTGGTCGCGCCATCGATCACCGTCAGCAATTGCGAGTTGATCCGTTCACGCGATGACAACGCCGCATCAAGCGCCATTTCGCCAATCACCGCGCGGATATTGGTCATCGCCAGGGTCGAGAGTGCCTGATTGAGATTGGCGACCTGATAGGCGGCTTTCGACGCTTCAAGGATGCGGTAATAAATCACCCCGTCAACCGCGACAGTTGCGTTGTCGCCGGTGATGACACTTTGTTCGGGGATGTCGAGCACGGTTTCCTGGACGTTGATCTTGCGGCCAACCCGGTCGATGAATGGAATCAGGAAGCTCATTCCCGGCTGCAATTCGCGGGTGTAAGCGCCGAAGCGCTCCACCGTCCAGACCTGGCCCTGCGGGACGGTCTTCACCCCCGCGAACATGGTGACGATGATAAGCACCAGCAGCAGGATCCAAACCAGGGTGAATGCGATCGGCATGGCGGTGTCCGTCCCCGTTAATGTTCGCCTCGTGTAGCATTTCGCGGGGTGGCTGGCGAGCATGATCGGTCTTGGCCCATTATGGCCCATGGCACATCCCGAAACCTGGCTTTACCCGCGCCGCGAGGGGCTGTTTTGTGCGCCCGGCGGGTTTTTCATCGATCCTGTCCGGGCGGTGGACCGCGCGGTCATCACCCATGCCCATTCCGACCATGCCCGCGCCGGCCATGCCGCGGTGCTCACCCGGCCCGAGACTGCGGCGTTGATGCGGGCACGGCTCGGCACCGGGCGGACCATCTATCAAACCCTCAACTGGGGCGAGGTTCTCCGGCTCGGCGAGGCCGCGATCTGGTTGCAACCGGCCGGCCATGTGCTTGGCAGCGCCCAGATCGCGATCGAATATGCCGGCCAGCGCGTCGTGGTCAGCGGCGACTACAAGCGCCAGCCCGACCGCAGTTGTGCGCCGTTCGAGCCCATTGCGTGCGATGTGTTCGTCACCGAGGCGACTTTTGGTCTGCCGATATTCCGCCATCCGGACGCGGCGGACGAGGTCGGCAAACTCCTCGCCAGCGTCGCGCGCTTGGCAGATCGCAGCCACGTTGTCGGCTGCTATTCGCTCGGCAAGACCCAAAGGTTGATCTGCCTGTTGCGCGATGCGGGCTGGGATGGCCCGATCCACCTGCATCCAACCGTTTCAACAATGTGCCAAATCTATGAGGATTTCGGCATCAGGCTCGGCGATCTGCGCAAGCTCGCCGAGGCACCATCGCGTGGCGCCATCGTCCTCGCGCCGCCCTCCAGCGTACCGGCCGCATTGGGCGATCCGGTGCTGGTCCAGGCGTCCGGCTGGTTGCGGGTCAGGAAGCGCGCCTTGCAAAGCCGCGCCGATCTGCCGCTGGTGATTTCCGACCACGCCGATTGGGATGGATTGCTGGGCACGATCGCCGAGGTTGGCGCGCCGGAAATCTGGATCACCCATGGCAGTGAAGCCGCCTTGATCCACGAAATCGGCAAGCGTGGTCGGCGGGCGCGCGCGCTGCGGCTGATCGGCTCTGGCGCGGAAGACGGACAGTGATCGCCTTTGCCGCCCTCGTTGACGCGGTGGCTTTTGCCCAGGGCGAACCTGCCAAGGCGCAGATTCTTTCGGATTATCTGGTCCAAACGCCCGATCCGGGGCGCGGGCTCGCCTTGGCGGTCCTGACCGGCGCGGCGGCGTTCCCGTCAATAAAGCCGGCGATGCTGCGGGCGCTGGCGGTCAAATTTCTCGATCCGGTATTATACGACCTGTCGCGGGATTTTGTCGGCGACGCGCTGGAAACGATTGCGCTGTCGTGGCCCGCCGCGCCGACCAATGCTGCCGCACCGGGGTTGGGCGCAGTGGTGGACGCCCTGACCGCCACCGCCAAGGATGATCTACCCGCGCTTATCGCCGGCTGGCTGGATGCCGCCGATGCCGCGACCCGGGTGGTGTTGTTGAAGCTGGTGACCGGAGCGGGTGACCTTGGCATCTCGCCGCCCGTGCTGATGGCGGCCTTGCAGGCGCTCGGGCGGGGCCGGGTAGATCGGGCGGACATTGCGGCGACTTGGCACACCCAGGCGCCGCCATACGACAATTTGCTGGCGTGGATAGACGGGCGCGGTGGGCGTCCCGCGCCGACCCGATTGCTGCATTTTCGCCCAATCGAGCGGCCGCAAACGATTGCAAGCCCGACAACGCTGCCGTACGGGCCGCATGATAGGGTCGCCGAATGGCGCTGGGATGGGCTGCGTGTGCAGCTTGTTGCCGACCCCACCGGCACCCGGCTGTTTTCCGCCCAAGGCGCCGACATTTCCGCCGCGTTCCCCGATATTCTGCAGGCGATGCGGTTTCATGCCGTTCTAAACGGGGTGCTGTTGACCGGGAGCGCCACCGAAGCTGGCCCGTTCGCCGCCCCGCATCCACGGCTGGGGCGCAAAACGATTGGCCCAAGCCTGATCGCTGCCCATGGCCTGACCGTGCGCCTGTTTGATCTGCTGAAAGATGCGGATGAAGATTTGGGCGCGCTGACCTTTGATGCCCGTCGGCAACGCCTGCAAGCCTGGTTTGACCGCCATCGCCCAGCCGGCATGGCAATGTCGCCGTTGCTGCCACCAGCTGCATGGGATCTCGCGTCTCCCATGCCACCCGGGGCCAACGGGTGGGTGTTCAAGCACCGCTGGGGCAACGCAAGCTGGCAGATGC
>JANYCX010000250.1 GCA_025360065.1 Acetobacteraceae bacterium
GACTTGCCATCCACCCGCGCCAGCAACAATCCAGGCAGCAGATGGGCTGCACGGGCTTCGAGCACTGCCGGTGCTTCCCAGGTGACGCCAGCGAGATAGGCGGTAACGAAACTGTCAAAGCAGGCCAGAAACCCCGCCGACGCTCCCGGATTCCACAGGCATTTCAGGAATAGATGATTGAGGCAGAATGCCACATCAAACGCCGGATCGCCCCACCACGCGCACTCGGCGTCGAGAAACACTGGCCCATCCGGCCCGATCAAAATATTTTTCGGGCTGACATCGCCATGCACCAGCGCGCACTTGGTCGCTTCGGTGGTCGCAACCAACGCCGACAGCACCTGCGCGAGATCGGGATGTGCGGCAGCGGTCGCCAACAAATAGGGTTCCAGGCGAATCGCGCGAAAAATCTCGTCGGTGGGAAATTCGGCGGCAACATCCGGTGTCGCCGCGTGGATCAGCACCAGACTCGCGGCAACTTGGGCTGCAAATGCCGGATCAGCATGGCCATCGCGCAACACCGATTTCCATAACGGATAACGATCTGCCGGCAGGAACCGCATCGCCAACACGCCATCGACCTGCCCAAGCAATCCCGGCGTTACCCCCGGCACCGCGGCCTCCGCCCGCCGCATCCATCCGGCCTCATACTGGTTGCGGATCACCGGTGCTTCCCACACAGCCGCCACTTTCAGCCGCGACAGGGCGCGCTTGGCGCAAATCGGGCCGGATGGCAGATCGATGCGCCAGATGTCAGACGACACCCCGCCGGTCAGTGCCTCGCCGGTCGCGCTGTCGCCCGGTGCCAGCAACCCAAGGTGGCGCAGCGCGTCCAGTATTTCCAGTGGTGGCAAATTTCGTCCCATCACGGCATCCTGTCGCCTGGACCACGCCACCGCAAGCCGGGGCGCCGAGGGAGAATTGCGCATGGACACACTTGAAGCCGACTATGTCATCGTCGGCGCGGGATCAGCAGGCTGCGTGTTGGCAGCCCGCCTCAGCGAGGACCCAAATTGCCGGGTGGTGGTGTTGGAAGCTGGCGGACCCGACCGCAACATCTGGATCCACATCCCGATCGGCTATGGCAAGACCATCGTCAATCCCGCCGTCAACTGGATGTACCAGACCGAGCCGGAAGCTGGCGTCAACAACCGTTCGGTGTTCTGGCCGCGCGGCAAGGTGCTCGGCGGGTCATCCTCGATCAACGGATTGTTGTATGTGCGCGGCCAGGCCGAGGATTATGACCATTGGCGCCAGCTCGGCAACACTGGCTGGTCCTATGACGACGTGCTGCCCTATTTCAAGCGCTCCGAAGGCCGGGTCGGCAGCGATCCGGACGGGCTGCATGGCCATGACGGCGCGTTGACGGTCACCGATTTCACCGATCCCAATCCGTTGGCCCAAGCCTATGTCGAAGCAGCCCAACTCGCCGGCATCCCGTTCAACCCGGACTATAACGGCCGCTACCAGGACGGGGTGTGCTGGTATCAGACCACCATCCGCAACGGCCGGCGCTGTTCGGCGGCGCGCGCCTTCCTGCATCCGGCGATGAAGCGAAAAAATTTGCGGGTGATCACCAACGCCCAGGCCGAGCGGGTGCTGCTCGCCGGGCGACGTGCGGTGGGCGTTGCGTTTCGCCATAAGGGCGAAAGCGTGACCGTGCGCGCCGCAAGGGAAGTCATCCTGTGCGGTGGCGCGATCAATTCCCCACAATTGCTGATGCTGTCGGGCATTGGCCCTGCCGCGCATCTGGCTGATTGCGGGATCGAGGTTGCGCATGATCTGCCGGGGGTTGGGCAGAATTTGCAGGATCATTTCAATATTCGCATGGTTTACAAGGCGACCCAGCCGCTCACCATCAACGACATCATGATGTCGCCGCGACGGATGGCGATGATGGGGCTGCAATATCTGCTGACCCGATCCGGCCCGTTGACCGCGAGCGCCGGACAGGTCGGGATTTTCACCCGCACCCGCCCGGAACTGGCAACGCCCGACGTGCAATTCCACTTCATCGGGTTTTCCGCCGACCGTCCGGCGGAGGGGCTGCACAAATTCTCCGGCTTCACCCAGCATGTCTGCCAGTTGCGCCCGGAAAGCCGTGGCACCATCACCCTCAAATCATCCGATCCGCTGGCCGCGCCTGCGATCCACGCCAATTATCTGGCAACCGAGCTTGATCGCGCCACCATGCTCGCCGGACTGCAACTCGGGCGTCGGATTGCCGAACAGGCGCCGATGGCGGCGATGATCGAGAGCGAATATCTGCCGGGCGCGCATGTTCAGTCTGACGCGGACATGATGAATTACATCCGCGAATATGGTGCCACGGTCTATCATCCGGTCGGCACCGCCAAGATGGGGCAGGATCGGATGGCGGTGGTCGATGACCAGCTGCGCCTGCACGGCATCGGGTCCTTGCGGGTCGCCGATGCGTCGGTGATGCCGACCCTGGTTTCGGGCAACACCAACGCCGCCTGCATCATGATTGGCGAAAAATGCGCCGATCTGATCCGCGGCCAAACCTTGGCGAGGGCGGCATGATCGACGGTAAAACCAAGGGCATTCCCGGCGGCGTCGCGCCGTTCCCGATCGGTGATATTGGCGCCAAAGGCTGGAACCTGCTGGCCGAGGATCTGGTGTTGCCGGTCGCTATCCTGCGTGATAGCGCGATCAGCCATAACAGCGCCTGGATGCGTGATTTCGTCGCGCGCAGTGGCGCGGTGATTGCCCCGCACGGCAAGACCAGCATGGCGCCGGATTTGTTTGCGCTTCAGATCGAGGACGGCGCCTGGGCGATCACCTTGGCCACCGCTCAGCAAATCCGGGTGGCGCGCGAGTTCGGGTTTTCTCGGATTATTCTTGCTAACCAGTTGGTAGGGAAACCGGCAATCCGCTACGTGCTTGATGAACTGAAGCGCGACCCGGGTCTCGATTTCTACTGCATTGCCGATAGCGTTGAGAACATCGCGGCGCTCGCGGCCGCGGTGCGCGCGGCCAATATTGGCCGGCCATTGCAAATCCTGCTCGAAGGCGGCTGGATCGGCGGGCGCACCGGGGTGCGCGACATCGCCACCGGCCTTGCGGTCGCGCGCGCCATCAAAGCCGCCGAACCCTGGCTGGTGTTGCGTGGGGTTGAAGGGTTTGAGGGCCTGACCAATGGCACCCGCGCGGAAGGCGAGGCGCAGGTGCGCGGCTTTCTCGATATGTTGGTGGCGCTCGCCCAAGCTTGCGAGAAGGAAGCCTTGTTTGCGCCCGGCGAGGTTATCCTGACCGCTGGCGGCTCGGCGTTTTTCGACATGGTATTGGCCAGCTTCCATCGCGCCGGACTTGCCAGTCCCACCCGGGTGATCACCCGCAGCGGTTGCTATCTCAGCCATGACGGGGCGATGTATCGTCGTTTCTTTGCCGATATCATCGACCGCGCGCCGGGGGCTGCGGCCGGTGGCGGCTTGCGCCCGGCATTGGAAGTTTGGGCCTATGTCCAGTCGCGCCCTGAACCAGGGAAAGTGCTGCTGACCATGGGCAAGCGCGACATCGGCGCCGACGAAATGCCCAACCCAGTGCTGTGGTATCGCCCAGGCAGTGCTGTTCCGGTGGCAGTGCCGGCAGCCCATAAGGTGGTGAGCTTCAACGACCAGCATTGCCACATGCTGGTGCCGGATACTTCACCCTTGCGGGTTGGCGATATGGTCAGCTTCGATGTGTCGCACCCGTGCCTGACCTTCGACAAATGGCGGGTGCTGTACCGGATCGACGATGATTATAATGTTACGTCAGCGATCGAAACGTATTTTTAACGCCAGCCTGGCGCCGGAACTTTCTTCACTCGCGCATTGATCTCGTCAATCGCGGTCACTTCGCCGTCCCACACATCGTCGATCAGATCGCGATTGGCCATCGCCCAGGCGGACACCCGTTCGAATTCGCGCTGATATAAGCCACCGCTGATCTGGATCACCATCGGTTCGAGTGCCAGTTGAGTGACGTTGTCGGAGTCGTAGCGGAACCCCGGCGTTACCTCAATAATCGGATCGTCCTGGCCGTTGCTCTGGTTCAGCCAGATCACCTGGGTCAGGCCGGTGAGGTTGGCTTTAAGGCCGATCGAGCCGCGCGGGCCACGCAAGGGCGCGTCGGGATTTTGCTGGGCCATCACCGGCGCCGGACGTTCGGCGACCGGCGCGGGGCGTGGGGTGGGAATCGGCGCAGGCGGGGCTGCCGCGACCGCCGGGGCTGCTGGCGCCGGGGCGGGCGGACGCGGCTTGAGCACCATTTCCTCGGTCGCGCGGATGTCAGCACGGGGCGCGGGCGGTGCCGGGCGCACGCGTGGCACGGACTGGCGCACCTGGACGCCGGATTCGCCCACCACCAATGACAGGTCCGGGCATTGCACCGACACCAGCCGCAGCGCGTCTTCGAATTCGGGGCGGAAATCGGCTTCCGACTGTCCGGTTTTACCGAACGCGCCAACCAGGCTTTCCCAGTCGGTCATCGGGGCGGGCACATCGGCGCCAGCGCGCTTGCCGGCCGCCAGCATATGGGTCACCCAACAATAGGCGTCGAGCGCGATCGGGGTGGCATCGAGGCTACCCACCACGGTGCGATCGAGCAGCACCTTGTTTTCGCCGAGGCTCGCCAGGAAACGCGCGCCCAACCGCACCGAGCCACGCCATTCTGTGGCGGCGCGCGGACGGCCGCGGGCATCGAACAGGCTGAGCGGGGCGCCACTGCCGAAGCCGATGGCGAGCTTGCCGGTGATCAGATGGTCATAATTCAGCGCCAGATCGGCAAGCTCATTGCCTTCGGCACCAAGCAACTCGCCCAAGGCAGGCAGATCGGTGCAGAGATCGACGGCCACGCTATCGGTGCGCAAAGCGGTATCGCAGATCAGCATCAGCAACCGCCGCAGCCAGCGCCCGGCCGGCAGCGTCGCGTCTGGGGCTGGTGTCATCAGCACCTCGGCTTCCCCGACCACACGGCGGAATGGCTCGGCCTGGGCGGCAATCGGCAGGCCGACCAGACACAGGGCGGCGTGAGTGTAAATTCCGTCGTCGATGGGCGCGGCGGATGCGTCGGCCGTCACCGCCGGGCGCGGTTCGGAAATGGTGTTCATTTTGTATAAGGACCTGCGCAGACTGAAGGGTGCAAGCGGGCGAAATGGGCGAGGGGAGTCGGGCGCCCGCCAGGCACGCACTGGATAGCTGGATTGTGGTTTGGCAGCAAGCCCGGAAAAAGTGACGCAAAGTCTTCTTGGTTTGAAAACAACGCAGCAAAAAAACTCAAGACTCTGTTGCGGTTGGCGTGGGCTTGCTAAAAAACACCCGCGCCAGGCCTGACGACACGCGCCGCCCGGTCTCCTGCCAGCCACGCTTGGTATAGAGTGCAATGTTCTCCACCATGGTCTGATGGGTATAAAGCCGCAATTCGGTAAATCCGCGCCGCCGCGCTTCGGCATCCGCGAAATCCAGCAGGATGCGGCCGAGTCCCGAACCTTGGGCGTCGGGATCGACGGCAATATTGTCGAGCAGCAGATGGTCCGGCCCGTCGATCAGCACGATCAGACCGTTGATCGGATCGCCGGTGACAAAAATCTGGTGGGCGGCAATCCGCACGGCGTAATCGTCCAACATCGGCCCAGGCGGTGCGCCGATGCGGGCGACATACTTGGTATAAGCCCGCGCGACGATGGTCTTGACTGCGCGCAGGTCAGCAGCAATGGCTTGGCGGATCATTTCACCATCCTGCCCCCTTTCGCCCGCCGCTTCAATCGGCCACGATGGTGGGAACGCTACGGAGGAGACCATCGATGTGGGAAGAAAGCACGCGCTATCCGGATCCGCGCGTATCGGTTCTGGACCCGGCGTTTTTGAAATATCGCATCGTGCTGGCCTCGGTCGAGCGGCTTTACACTGGCTGTCGTTGGTCGGAAGGCCCGGTCTGGTTCGGCGAGCATCGCTGCGTGCTGTGGTCCGACATTCCCAACAACCGCATTCTGCGCTGGGACGAGGAAACCGGGGCAACCACGGTGTTCCGCAAGCCATCCAACAACGCCAACGGCAACACCCGCGACCGGCAGGGCCGGCTGGTGACCTGCGAGCATGATGCGCGGCGGGTCACCCGCACCGAATATGATGGATCGATCACGGTTCTGGCCGACAGCTACAAAGGCCGCAAGCTCAACTCCCCCAACGATGTCGTGGTGGCGTCCGACAGCGCGGTGTGGTTCACCGACCCGACCTTTGGCATCCTCGGCAACTACGAAGGCCACGTTGCGCCGTCGGAGGTTCCCATGGCGGTCTATCGGCTCGACCCGTCCGGCCGGCTCGACATGATGACCGATGAGGTTGCCGGCCCGAACGGGCTGGCATTCTCGCCCGACGAAAAGCTGCTGTACGTGGTGGCGTCGCGCGCCGAGCCGACCCGCAAGATCGTGGCCTTCGACGTCAAGGACGGCAAGAAGCTCGGCAAGCAGCGCGTGCTGATCGATGCTGCCGGCGGCTCGCCCGACGGCTTTCGCGTCGATGTCGATGGCAATTTGTGGTGCGGCTGGGGCATGGGCGCCGATGATCTTGATGGGGTGCGGATTTTCAACGCCGCCGGTGCCCCGATCGGCCATATCCACCTGCCGGAACGCGCCGCCAATCTTTGCTTCGGCGGGCGCTATCGCAATCGCCTGTTCATGGCGGCAAGCCATGGTCTCTACAGCCTTTACACCAATGCCCAAGGCGTCGCCGGCGGCTAAATAAACTGAGGAGCTTAAAGACATGGTTCTGCACCCGGACGCCCAGCGTTTGCTCGACATGATGAAGGCCTCGGGCCGGCCGCCGCTGATCGAGATGGCGGTGGAAGATGCCCGCAAGGTATTTGCCGCCGGCCGCACCGTGACCCAGCCTGACCCACCGGAGGTTGCCGAAATCCGCAATCTGGCTTGCCCCGGACCGCTCGGCGATATTCCGTTGCGGCTTTATCGCGGCATCGGCACGGCGGCCGGCGCGAAACTGCCAACTTTGGTCTATTACCATGGCGGCGGTTGGGTGATCGGCGATCTCGAAAGCCACGACCAACTGTGCCGTCAGATTGCCAATGAGGGCCAATGCTGCGTCATCGCGGTCGATTATCGGATGGCGCCGGAACATATATTCCCGGCGGCTGTGTCTGACTGTGCGGCCGCGACGCGCTGGGTGTTCGACCAGGCCGACAGCATCGGGGTTGATGCCAGCAAGGTCGCGGTGGGCGGCGATAGCGCTGGTGGCAATTTGGCAGCCGTCATGGCGATCATGGCGCGCGATGAATATCTGCCGAAAATCAGCTTCCAGATGCTGATCTACCCGGCGACCGACATGGCGATGCAGACCGAATCAGTGGCGCGGGTGAAGGATACTTTCGTGTTGACCGCTGCAACCATGCAATGGTTCATCAATCATTACCTAGGCAATGCGCGCGATGTCCATGACTGGCGGGCGTCGCCGGCACGGGTGGCCGATCTGTCCGGCGTGGCGCCGGCTTTCGTGCTGACCTGCACCCATGATCCGCTGGCCGATGAAGGCCGCGACTACGCGCAGCGGCTGGAGCGGGAAGGGGTTTCGACCATTTATGTGCATTTTGCCGACCAGATGCATGGGTTTATTACGTCGGGGCGGATTATTCGCGCGGCGGGGGTTGCGACCACCATGGCGGTGGCGGCGATGCGGAGTGCCTGGAGCGAGTGAAGGAAGTATGTTCTTTTTGTGAACAAAAAGAACCAAAAAAACTTCATCCATTCGTTGCCGTTGGCGTGGGCCCATGGCAACAAAGTATCAAAAAGTTTTTTTGCTTCTTTTTGTTCACAAAAAGAAGTCCTTACTTAACTGGGAGCTAAAAAATGTCCGGAATCCTCCAAGGCAAATCCGCCCTCGTCACCGGCGGCGGCTCCGGCCTCGGCCGCGCCACCGCGATTGCCATGGCGCGCGAGGGCGCCAAGGTCGCAGTCTCCGACCTCACCGAAGCACAAGCCGCGGAAACCGTGGCGATGATTAACGCAGCAGGCGGCCAAGCGATTGCGATTGCGGGCAATGTCGCGGTTGAGGCCGATGTGGCTGCGATGGTGGCGCGCACTGTCGCAGCCTTCGGGCGGATTGATTGCGCGTTCAACAATGCCGGGATTTCGCCGCGCAATGTTGGCCCGGCCGGACAGCGCACGCACGAGATGTCACGCCAGTCGTTTGACGACATGCTGTTCGTCAACCTCACCGGCGTGTTCATGTGCATGAAATATGAACTGATCGAAATGCTGAAGACCGGTGGCGGGGCGATTGTAAATACTGCCTCGGTTGCCGGCCTGATCGGATTGCCGACGGCGTCGAACTATGTCGCGGCCAAGCATGGCGTCGTCGGCATCACCAAGACCGCCGCGTTGGAATACGCCACCGACAATATCCGGGTGAATTGCGTCAATCCCGGCTACATCAAAACCCCGATGACCGACCCGACCATGGCGGTGCGTTTCGATGCGCTGATGGAGAAAGTGCCGATGCGCCGGCTGGGCGTGCCAGAGGAAATCGCCGAGGCGGTGGTGTGGATGTGTTCCGATAAGGCATCGTTCATGACCGGCGTTTCCTATATTGTCGATGGTGGCTACACCGCAGCTTAAGGATAGCAAATGCGCATCGAGATACTGTGCACCGGCGACGAGGTGCTGACCGGCAAGATCGTCAATTCCAATTTCAGCTATGTCAGCCAGAAACTGGAAGATGTCGGCTTGTCGGTGGTCTGGGGCACCACGGTCGGCGATGATCGTGCCATGCTGCTCGATGCGTTTCGTTTGGCGAGTGGTCGTGCCGACATCGTCATCGTCAATGGCGGACTTGGCCCAACGGTGGATGACCTGAGCCAGGAAGTTGCCGCCGAGGCGGCGGGCGTTGGTCTGGTGTTGAATGAGGAATGGTTGGCGACCATGGAGGGGTTCTTCACCCGCCGTGACCGCACCATGCCGCCCAACAACAAAAAGCAGGCGATGCTGCCGGACAGGTCCGAAGTATTGGACAATCCGATTGGCACTGCCTGCGGCTTCGCGCTCGATATTGGTAACGCGCGGTTCTTCTTCACCCCCGGCGTGCCGCGCGAATTGCGCCGGATGTTGGAGGAACAAATCATTCCGCGTCTGCTGGCGCGCGCCGGCACGCCGGGGATGATCCATCTCAAGCGGTTTCATTCCTACGGGTTGGGCGAGTCGCATGTCGATCAACTGCTCGATGGGGTTGAGGCGCTGGTGCCGGATGGCAGCGTCAAGCTCGGGTTTCGCGCCCATTACCCGCAGCTTGAAACGAAATTGGTGGTGCGCGGCGCCGATCGGGGCGAGGTCGATATCAAGCTTGCCCCGGTGATGGCCGAAGTGCGCCGGCGTCTGGGCAATTTCATCATGGCTGAGGATGACGAGACGCTGGAAGCTGTGCTGCTGCGCGAGCTTGGGCGGGCTGGCAAGACGCTGGCGGTGGTGGAAACCTATACCTCGGGCGGAATTGTTGCGCGGATGGCACATTTGCCCGCCGCCGCTGGCATATTCCGCCGCGGCGTGGTGTCCGGCGATGAGAGCCGTGCGGCGGGCGAGGTGGCGCTGGAGGCCGCAACCCAGGCCGATGCGAGCACCGCGCTTGCGGTGATCATCGCGGTTGATGCGGGGCCGGACCGGATGGACCTCGGCGGCAGCATCGATATCGCGATTGCCGATGGCGGTGCGGTGGTCACCCGCCAGGCGCGCATCCTGGGCGGGCGCGAATGGATCAGGCTCGGGGCGATCGAGATGGCAATGGATTGCCTGCGGCGACACTTGCAAGGGTTGCCGATTGATGAGCGGTCGGATTTTGAGCGTAGGTAAAGACGAAGTTCTTTTTGTTCACAAAAAGAAGTGCTTTCTTGCCTAATTCGTGAGGAACCTAAAAATGAAAATCGGTGCCGCGATATTTTTCACCGACTACTCGGCAGCACCCGCAGAACTGGGCCGGGCGCTGGAGGAACGCGGCTTTGAATCCTGTTGGGCACCGGAACATTCGCATATTCCAGTGGCGCGGGAAACAGGCTTTCCGTCGGGCGGCGATCTGCCGAAAGCCTATTACGACACGCTTGATCCGTTCGTGGCGCTGACCGGGGTGGCGGCGGCGACCAAGACCCTGCTGATCGGCACCGGGGTGTGCCTGATCGCCCAGCGCGACCCGATCCAGACGGCCAAGCTGGTGGCATCAATCGATCAGGTTTCCGCCGGGCGGTTTCTGTTCGGGGTCGGCAATGGTTGGAACCGCGAGGAAATGGCCAATCACGGCACTGATTTCGCCTCGCGCCACAAGCTGGCGCGGGAAAATATCGAGGCGATGCAGGCGATCTGGAGCCAGGATCGGGCCGAATACCATGGCGAGATGGTCAATTTCGACCCGATCTTCGCCTGGCCCAAGCCGGTGCAGCGGCCCTGGCCGCCAGTGCTGGTTGGCGGCGCGTTCCCCTATGGCGCCCGCCGCGCAATCCGCTACGGCAATGGCTGGATGCCGCACCGGGCGCGGCCGCATTATGGCAACGTGGTTGATCTGCTGCCCGAGTGGAACGCGCTGGTGGCGCAATCAGGCCGCGATCCGGCGGGTTTGCCGGTCACGGTATGGGGCGCCAAGCCGGATTTGGACGGGCTGAAGCGCGACCAGGATGCGGGCGTGGTCCGGGTGATCGTGACGTTGCCCTCGGCCGGGATGGAGGAGATCCTGCCCAGGCTTGATGGCTGGGCAGAGATTATCGCCGCGTTTTCCTAGGAGCCTAACTGAAAACCCTGCCGGGTCGGCCCGGCGGTGCTTTTTGCGCCTGGTTGCGTCCGAAGTTTGGAAATTGGTCGTAACCAAATGCTCTACGCTACCCGCAACCGGATCAGGCTGTTCTTTAACGAATTTGAGAACAGCAGAAATTGGATACGATTTGTCGACGCTGCCTATAGGTAGTTTCCGAACCTTGCGGCGCAACGCTACTCGGCTAACAAAGTTCCATCGCATTACGGTTATTTTATCCGATACATTTTAAATTACGTTTGACAATATCTTCACCTATTCAGTGACTTGGAAGGATACACAAGAATTTGGGTTAATCTGAATCGCCCGTCGGCGCTGATTCTGAACATGCCCTATTTTTGTGAGTTCATTGATATTATGTTATCTCGAACACAGCCACCCGGCGTATCCAGCCACCAGTCGACACAAGGAAACTCGCAATGAAACGGGTCTACGGCGCTTTTGCACTCTTGATGGCAATTGCCAGTTGAGCCGCTCCTGGTTTTGCCCAGCGCCAAACCGCCGTCGGTTCAGGCGTGACGACCCTGAGTCCGACCGGGTCGCTGAATGGCGTTAGTATGTCGGCATCCGGAACAACTGGGACCCTGAATGTCGGGGTTGTTGGCGGTCCGACCACCGATATTCTCACAAGCAATTCGCCGTTTATCGCCGGCCCGGTGGCGGTAGTATTCTCAATGGCGCGGTTGGGGGCGCAGTGGGATTGCGGGCCATCAATGTCGTGGGTGGCAGTAACCTTGCCGGCGTCAGCGCCGGTATCACGGGCGCGACCAACGTTTATGCGCTGTCGCTCGGCACCAACACATTGAACATTGGTGGAGCACTGACGCTTGCGAATGGCGGGACCGGCGGGACGGTCAACACCACTTTCGCCAGTTCCTCGGTTTATGGCAATGTGCGCGTCTTGGGCGCAACCAACCTCGGGCCGACGCTGAACGTCAATGTGACCGTACCCTCCACGACGGTGTTGGCGGTCGTAAATCAGTTCAACATTATCCAGACCCAGGCCGGAACACTTCAAAGTGGCACGAATGGCAGCGTGGTCGTAGTGACCGTGCAGGAC
>JANYCX010000010.1 GCA_025360065.1 Acetobacteraceae bacterium
GCATCCGTCGGCGCACCGACATTGTCGAGCGCTGCGCGCAGCGCCGGCAGCACGTCATCGCGGCCAAGCGCGCGGCCGGGCCGGTCGAGCACCACCCGATCGGCTGGTGATGCCGGGCGCCAGTCAACCCCGAATTGGCGCGCGATGGCGCCAAGCTGGGCGGCCTCGACGATGATCCGGCCCCCAGGCGCCGGGGCTGGCCCGATCGCGCGGTCGACCCCGGTATCGAGATCGTCGAACAGGTCCGACAGTTTTACAACCGACGCGACGAGGCTTCCGGTTGGACGGAGCAACACAGCATAGGCCGGCTGGGTGAGTGCAAAGATGGCCAATCCGGCAAGCCAGATTTTCGATGTCATCGGGTTGCTCCTTAACGCAGATTGGTCAACGTGGACAGCATCTGGTCTGATGTCGTTATCACCTTGCTGTTCATTTCGTAGGCCCGTTGGGCGGTAATAAGGTTAGTGATTTCGCTGACAACGTTGACATTCGACGTCTCAATGAACCCCTGGAGAACCGACCCAAATCCTGGCGCGCCGGGCGCCCCGGTCACCGGATTGCCGCTTGCCGAGGTTTGCAGCATCAGATTGTCGCCCTGGGCGTCCAACCCGGCCTCATTCGGAAAGCTCGCCAGCTGCAATTGCCCAACGGTGCTCGGCGCGGTTTGGCCGCCGATGGTGGCCTGGACCTGACCGGCGGAGTTGATGGTAACAGAGGTCGCGTTGGTCGGGATGGTGATGCCAGGCTGCACGACATGCCCGTCTGACGTAACGACTTCGCCCTGGGGCGACAGCGAAAATGTGCCGTCCCTGGTATAGGCGGTTTCACCGCCCGGCAGGGTAACCTGGAAATAGCCATTGCCGCGAATGGCTAAATCGAACGAGTTCGAGGTTTGTTGCAGATTGCCTTGCTCACTGATGCGGTAAATCGCCGCGGTTTTCACCCCGAGGCCGACCTGGGCGCCGGCGGGCACGACCGATCCGCTATCGGACGAATTGGACCCAACCCGACGCAGGTTCTGATACATCAAATCCTGAAATTCGGCGCGGCGGCGCTTGAAGCCGGTTGTGGTCATGTTGGCGATGTTGTTGGAAATGACTTCGACATTGGTGGTCTGGGCCTGCATTCCGGTGCCGGCGATATTGAGTGCGCGCATGGGCTAAGACCTCATCTGGGTAAGTTTGTCGATGGCCGAGCGCTGACGGTCGGCCTCGGCCTGAACCAATTCGCTGGTGAATTGAAATTCGCGCAGATCGGACATCATGCGTGTCAGTTCCAGGGTGGGCTGAATATTGCTACCCTCAATGGCGCCTTGGATCAGCTTGGGGGTTGCAACCTGGGTGGTCGGCGATCCGGAAACTGAGAGTTGCCCGCCCTCGGCACGCAGGCCCTGGGCGTTGGCGGGTTTGACGAGCCCGATCCGCCCGACCGTGCCGTTGTTGGTGGCAACGGTGCCGTCGGCCGCGATGGTGATGTCGTGGTCGGTGGGAGACAACTGCAACTTGCCGCCCGATACCGTCAGCAACGCATTCCCTGACCCATCAACGATTTCGCCGGTGGCGGATGGGCTGAAATGGCCGGCGCGGGTCAGACGGACACCGTTGGGGGTTTGCACACTGAAATAGCCATCGCCCGCGATGGCGATGTCAAGCGGATTGGCGGTGTGCTGGAGCGGGCCCGATTGGGTATCACGATAAGTTGCACGATCCTGGGTGAACGCGATGGTGGCGTTGCCAGGCACCTTGGCGCCTTGGGCCCGCACCAGCCAGTCACTGAAGATCATTCGTTCCGCGTGAAACCCCGGTGTTCCGGCATTGGCAAGATTGGTGGCGGTGACATCGGTGGCACGCTGCTGTGCGACCAGGCGGGACAGGGCAATACTGGTAACGTTATCCATGTAAGATACTCCATCGGGAACGCAAGGCGTAGGGCAAGCGGCGTGCCAGGCGGTAGTTTATTGATATCGCTGAAAATACTTGGCTATGACGTCGGCAATCTTTGCCGGGTGGGCCAGGGATACCCGGCACATTGCGCAGCTTCAGACAATCTTAATGGCAGGCGTCATACGTTCATGACGGCATTTGGTGGATGGCGTCGCCAGAATGTGCCGCTTCACGACATCGCCGGGCACAGGCAACCCATGGGCAAGGTATGAGCAAGGCAGCGACCGCAATCGTGGCTGACACCACGCCGGGTGACAAACCGTCCGGCGGCGGCAAAAAGAAGCTCATTCTGCTTGCGGTGCCGATTTTATTGGCGGGCATCGGGGCTGGGCTTTGGTTTTCCGGTATTTT
Organism: Acetobacteraceae bacterium; assembly: GCA_025360065.1. Classification (GTDB taxonomy): domain Bacteria; phylum Pseudomonadota; class Alphaproteobacteria; order Acetobacterales; family Acetobacteraceae; genus CAITOL01. The sequence continues at coordinate 2,295 of JANYCX010000010.1, forward strand.
GCCACCTTTGCTTGGAATGGGGGGGGGTGCGGCAAGCCATCCACCTGCGGCCGAACCGCATGCGCCTGCCAAGCCCGCCGCGCCAAAGCCGGCCGCCGATGGCGCACCCGCCCCGGCGCATGGCGCGCCAAAAGAAGATCCGCACGCCCCCAAACCGGCAGGCGGGGCGGCCGGTGGCGGCAAGGCATCGTTGTTTTTCGAACTGCCGGATATGATTGTCAATCTGAACTCCGGCACACGGCGCACTGTTTATGCCAAGGTAAAACCCAGGCTGGAGCTCGCCCGTGCCGAGGATGAACCGGCGGTGCGCGCGGCCCTGCCGCGGTTGATGGATATGTTTCAGACCTATCTCCGTGAAACCCGACCTGAGGAATTGCGCGGCAGCGCGGGGATGTATCGGTTGCGCGAAGAATTGCTGGCACGCGCCAATGTTGCGGTGACCCCGGCACGCATTGTCGACGTGCTGTTTGTCGAACTCCTTATCCAATGAGCGGGCCGCCATCGGAGGAAGACGAACTCGCGGCCGCATGGGGTGCGGAAACCGACGACGCGAATGCCGCCGACATGGCGGCGATCCAACCAGAACGCGTGCTTAGTCAGGCGGAAATTGACAGTCTGCTGGGCTTTGAAAATGGGCCGGGCAGCAACGACCATGACAGCGGCATGCAGCGGATCATCAGTTCCGGCCTGGTGTCCTATGAACGTCTGCCGATGCTGGAGATCGTGTTCGACCGGCTGGTGCGGATCATGTCAACCAGTCTGCGCAATTTCACCAGCGACAACGTTGAAGTGAGCATCGACAATATATTATCACTACGATTTGGTGATTATCTCAATTCCATTCCTTTGCCGGCGATGCTGGCGGTTTTCAAGGCGGAGGAATGGGATAATTACGGCCTGATGGTCGTGGATAGCGCAATGATCTATTCGATCGTCGATGTTCTGCTGGGCGGCCGTCGCGGCACTGCGGCGATGCGGATTGAGGGTCGGCCTTACACCACGATCGAACGCAATCTGGTTGAACGACTTATCGTGGTGGTTCTGCACGATCTTTCGCTCAGCTTCGATCCGCTCTGCCCGGTGACGTTCCGCTTTGAGCGTCTGGAGGTTAACCCGCGTTTCGCAACGATCAGCCGACTTTCGAATGCCGCCGTGCTCGCCCGGCTGCGCATCGATATGGAAGATCGGGGTGGGCGGCTGGAATTATTGTTGCCGTATGCAACCCTTGAGCCTGTGCGTGAACTGCTTCTCCAGCAGTTCATGGGCGAAAAATTTGGCCGTGATTCGATTTGGGAAACCCATCTTGCTGAGGAGTTGTGGAACACCGACATCGACCTCGAAGTCGTGCTCGACGAGCAGACAATGCGGTTGTCCGAGGTGATCGATCTCAAGCCCGGGAGCCAAATTGTGCTGAACGGCGCGGTGGGATCGTCGGTTCTGTTGCGGTGCGGCAATACGGTCTTGTTCGAAGGGCGGGTTGGGCGACGCAAGAACCGCGTCGCGGTGCAAATCGATCGGGTGATCCCGCGTGCTGCACCGGCGGATCGATAGGGTAGCTGGAATGAACCATATCTTCATGTTTCCCCGCCATACCGATGTCGCGTGCCACCAAGGCTGGATGGGAGGGATGAATGGAATGGTTGTTGGAATCGGCTTTGATCGCGTTGCTCGCCGCAACCATTTTTCACGCGTTTCGGCTTGAACGGGCTTTGGGCGTTCTAAAGCGCGACAGGACGTCTCTGGAGGCATTGGTGACCAGTTTCAACGCATCCACCAGGGCGGCTGAGCACGGGATTGAGCGACTGCACGCGGCCGCCGATGGCGCAGGACGGCAGATCGAGCGCCAAATTCAAGGAGCCACGCGCTTGCGGGATGATTTGCAGTTCCTGACCGATCGCGGCGAATTGGTAGCCGACAAGCTCGAGAGTGGTCTGCGTGAAGGTCGCGATCGGGTACCGTCGCGCGACATTGAGACGCTGCCCGCGCCATCGGTCCTTGCATCGCCCGATGCTGCTTTGGCGCGGCCGCCAAGCCAGGCGGAACGCGATCTGATCAAGGCATTGCGGTTGGCACGCGCATGATGGGGGGCAAAAAGCGCGGCCTGCGGATTGCGGTGCCCCGATTGCTGCCGATCACCATCGCGGCGATGATGCTGTTGATGGGGGTCAAGGCGATCGGTTTGGTGCGCGCCGCGACCCCGGAGACCGCGCCCAGCCCTGCCGCCGCGAAACTGAACGCACCTGCCCCTCCTGCGGGGCCGCCGCCGACCGCGGCGCAAGCAGCACCCGCCGTGCTGCCGCCCAAGCCGGTGGAGATCAGCGAGTCCGAGCGGGCATTGCTGCTCGACCTGCGGCGTCGGCGGAGTGAACTCGACAGCCGCGAAGCATCGCTCGCGTCACGGGATGCGGTCTTGTCGGCAACCGAAAAGCGGCTGACCGCGCGGGTGGGCGAACTGGCGGTGTTGCAAGCCAAGCTCGAAGCGCTCGAACAGGCGCGCCAGGCGCGGGAGGCACAGAATTGGCAGGGTCTGGTCAAGCTTTATGAGGCGATGAAACCGCGCGACGCGGCGGCGATCTTCAACGACCTCGACAAACCGGTCTTGCTGGCGGTGTTGGACCGGATGAAGGACGGCAAAGCGGCGGCCGTGCTCGCCGCGATGACGCCGGACCGCGCCCGGCAAGCGACGGCGGATCTTGCCCGCCAACGCACGCAAAACAACACGCCGCAAAATGCGGCAAATCCGACTGCCCCAGCGCAGCCAGACATCCGACCGACGCAAGGCGCCGGTTAGAATGCTTCATGAACAAAGGCCAGACGATGTTGATTGATAAAGCAATGAATGTCCTGATTGTGGACGATTACAAGACCATGCTGCGGATTATCCGGAACCTGCTGAAGCAGATTGACTTTAACAATGTCGAGGAAGCAACGGACGGCGTCGAAGCGCTGGCAAAAATGCGTACCAATAATTTTGGCCTGGTGATCAGCGACTGGAACATGGCGCCGATGACCGGACTGCAATTGCTCCAGGAAGTCCGCGCCGACGCCCGCCTGAAGCAAACGCCGTTCATCATGATTACCGCCGAAAGCAAAACCGAGAACGTCATTGCCGCCAAGCAGGCGGGCGTTTCGAATTATATTGTCAAGCCCTTCAATGCGGAAACCTTGAAGGATAAAATCGAGAAGGTGCTCGGTCATGGCTGATGGAATGATGAGTGCGGGCGGGATGCCGTTACAGAAGCGGCTGGATGAACTGCGCGCCGAGTATCCGGCGGCGCGGCCCGATCTGGTGGCTGACGTGGTCAGGGCGGTTTTGTCCACTATGCGCGGGGATCTGACTGCGACCGAAACTAGCTTGCTTGGCGAAGTGGAAGAACTTGGTCGCACGATCGCCACCGCAAAGGCGGAAATTGCGGCGCTGCAGGTCAGCGACATCAACGCCCGCCATATTCCATCGGCGACCGACGAGCTCGATGCGATCGTGGCCCATACCGCCGCAGCGACCGAGGCCATCCTGGAAACCTGCGAGACGCTTGACCGTGTGGCCGGCGAGGTCAGCGCCGAGATGGCGCAGGCACTGCAAGACGCAACGACCCGCATCTATGAGGCATGCAGCTTTCAAGACATCACCGGCCAGCGGATTACCAAGGTCGTTGCGACCCTGAAAATCATTGATGCGAAGGTGGCCATGATCGTGGGCACTTTCAGCGGTCGGCGACCGAGCGATGTGGTCTCGGCCCCGGCACCGGTCATGCTTGAAAATGGCCCGCAATTGCCTGGGCAGGCGATGGACCAAAGCGACATCGACAAATTATTGGCAAGTTTCGATTGACTGGCATGCGCACCGTGCTTCGTCTGATGATCCTTTGCCTGGCAGTGGCAAGCTTCTGTCAGGCGAAAGCTGCCGAGCAGGTGGCAAATTTGGTGCGCACTGGGAATCATCCGGATTTCGGTCGCGTTGTGTTCGATTTGCCGCCCGGCACGACTGCGCGGGCAGTGCAGACCGGGGATCGGGTTTCTGTCTATCTGGAGCCACCCGGAATCCTTCTTTTTGGCGCACCGCCACGCAATGTTTTAGCTTTGACGCAAGGGGCCGACGGGGCGGAAATGACCCTCGGCCCTGGCTCCACGCTGCGCCAGAGCCGTCTGGGCAGTCGATTTATTGTCGATGCCGTCGATCCTCCTCGCGCGGCGACGCCCGACGCCAACAAAACACGGCCGCTGGCTCGCCCGGTTTCGCGGGGACGAATGTCGCACAGCCCGCCGCCCGATGGGTTGGCGCGCGCCCGTGAGGCTTTGGCCGACAATGCACCAGCATTGGTGGGCCTAGCCTCCCAACCGGTGCTGGCGGCTGGTGTCGATACGGTCAAGGCCGTGCTGCCAGAGGCAATCACCCAAGCGCCGGCCCCGGTTCCAGGCCCGATGGCGCCGGTGGCGCCCGTGCCTTTGATCGGGTCGCTGGCGCTTGCCGCACGCCCGGCGGGCCCGACAATTGCGGAACCGGGCACACAGCCCGGCGAGCCGGCGATCATGCTGCCGTTTGCGGCAACGACCGGAGCGGCGGCGTTTCGGCGGGGCGACGTGGCGTTCGTTGTCTTCGACGAACGGCGGCCAATTGATATGGCGGAATTACGCGACAATCCGGATTTCGCCGCAGCCGCCATTATGGTGTTGCCAGAAGCAACGCTGCTGCGAATTCCGCTAGCGGCGCACAAAAATCTGGCCTTGGTGCGGACGAAGGCGGGTTGGTCGGTCGCAATCAGCCCCGAGGATCGCCGCGCCGCAAATATAAAACCCTTCACGATGACGGTTGACCAGGGGCGCCTGATGGTTGCCGCCGACCAGCCGGGACGGGTGATTTCGGTCCCCGATCCTTTGACTGGCGGGGTGGTGCTGGTGGGCACTCAGCTTGTTCCCGGTCAAGGGATGCCGGTTGCGCGCAGATCGCCTGAATTTGGCATGTTGGAGACATGGCAAGGCGTTGCGATCTTGCCGTTGGCCGACGCGTTACGGCTGGGCCCGGTAACGGCTGGGTTCGTGCTCGCCCTTGACCCGCCGCGACCCTTGGCAATTTCGGCTGCCATGCCGCAGACCATTTCTGAAAGCGCCGCCCAGGGGTTCAGCCGGCGGTTTGATTTCCCCAACCTGCCGATCGATCAGTTGCAGCGTCGCCTGCAATCGGCGGTGGCCGAGGCGTCCGAAGCCCCTCCGCAGTCACGCGGTCGCAAGCGGATTGCAGCCGCCGAGGCGATGATCGCGCTTGGTCTGGGCGTTGAGGCGCAAGCCTTGTTGACCCTTGCCGCGACCGATGACGCGACCCTTGCCGACGACCGGGACCGGATCGGGCTATCAGCAATTGCGGCCCTGGTCGCCGGGCGCCTTGATGAGGCCGGCGAGATCGGTGACCTGCGCCTGGACGGAACCGACGATGTGACATTGTGGCGGGCGATCCGGATAGCCCGGCGCATTGCCGGCGCGCCGGCGGCGGCGGCCCATTTCGCCACCGTGCAACGATTACTTCTGAACTATCCGGCCCCCCTGCGCGCGGCATTTTTGCCGTTGGTCGCAGAAACCATGGTGGCGGGCGGCGAGGCGGAGGCGGCAACGGTGCTGGTAAAAACCAACCTGAATGAACCAGGGCTCGACTTTGCCCGCGCATTACTCGCCAGCGACGACCCTGCCCGCCTGCCGGCCGCACTCCAGAGCCTGGATCAATTGGCATCCAGCCGCGATCGCTTGCTTCACACCAAGGCAGCCACCAAGGCGATCGAGGTGCGGTTGGCGGCCAAGATGATCACGCCGGGCCAAGCCGCCGAGGCAATGGAGCGCCAGATCTATGCTTGGCGCGGTGACGAACGCGAACGCGCGACCCGCTTGCGGGTCGCCGCTCTGCATGCTGACAACAACGCCTGGCGGCCCGCGCTTCAATTGCTGCGGGAAACCGCCGAGATTTGGCCCGAGGCGAAGGCCACGTTGCAGCCGCGTCTGGTTGCCACCTTCATGCGGGCGTTGGCAAATGATGCGACCGCACCCTTGCCGCCGCTTGAATTGCTCGCGCTTGCCGAGGAGAACGCCGATCTCATCGGTCCGGGTGAAGCTGGCCAGGCGCTGGCTGCACGTCTCGCTGATCGGTTGATTGCGCTCGATTTGCCCGAGCGCGCAATCCCGCTGCTGACCCGGGTGCTGGACCGTTCAGAGCCTGGCACGGCGCGGTCCGAGATCGGGGCGAAGCTTGCCGCCATGCAGATGCAAATGGGCAAGCCTGAGGCAGCGCTGGCAGCACTAACCGATACACTTGGCGTCGGTTCGCTTCCGCCCGCCTTGCTTGAACAGCGCACGCTGCTTTACGCGCGCGCTGCCAGCGCGGTTGGGCAGCACGATCAGGCGGTTGCGGCTCTTGAGGCGCTGAATACGCGGGATGCGGTCACCTTGCTGGCCCAATTGCAGGAGACCGCAAAGAACTGGCCGGGGGCGATGCGGGCACTGCAAACCCTGACGGCGATGTCAGTGCCGCAAACTGGCGGGCTGGATGATGCCCATGGCCGAACCTTGCTCCGCTTTGCATCAGCGGCAGCCCAAGCAGGCGACGCTGATACGCTCAGTGCGATCCGCACGCGCGATCTGCCGCGTATGCAGGCGGGGAAGACCACCGACCTTACGCGGCTGCTGACCTCTGGTCCGGTGCAGAAAATTGGCGATCTCGCCCGATCGGCACAGGAAGCGCGCGGTCTGGCGACCGCGGTCAAGGGTGCGGGGAGTTAGGGTTCGGCTTCAACCAGGGCCAACACGCCGGGTATGCAATCACCGGGCAACGCAACATGTAATTTCGCTTGCATCCCGGTTCGGTTTTCCCCATGTTCCGCCGCCTTGGCCCCAGGGGGTTCGCGCATGCGGATTGGCCGCGCTGCCTGCTTAGGCTGCGTAGGCGGTTCGGTTCACGTGTCGTGTTACCCAACAGGCCGTCTGCTGGTTGACAGGGGGATGCGCAATGGACGCACTCATGCCACTGGGGATGGTCTCGGATTTCCCGAGCGAGAACCAGACGATGATTACCTCCACGGGGACCGAGGAGGCGCAGAAAGACTATTTTGTCGAACGCGACGGCGAAAAATTCGCCGGTCTGCATTTGCTCGTGGATCTATGGGGTGCCTCGCGCCTCGATGATCCCGCGCATATCGATGCGGCGTTGCGGGAGGCGGCGATCATCGCTGGCGCTACGATTCTGCACAGCCATTTTCACCATTTCTCGCCCAATGGCGGGGTATCTGGCGTTGTTGTGCTGGCGGAAAGCCATATCTCGATCCACACATGGCCGGAACGCAGCTTTGCCGCGATTGATCTATTCATGTGCGGTGCGTGCGATCCGAATCTGTCGATCCCGGTGTTGCAGACAGCCTTCAGCCCGTCCAGCATCGATCTGTCGGAACAGCGGCGTGGCCGCGTGACCGGCTAGGCGATGGGCGCATAGGCCCATTGACCAAAGATTTTTCCACAAAAGCACTGTTATTTTGCGGCGTTGGCGTCAGGAAGCTTCCCGACGCCAATCCCGTCTTGTCCGGAGACTGAGATGGCGACTGATTCCTGGGTCAATGAGACGCTGTATGCCGATTGGGGCCAGCGCTTTCGGGTGGTTCGGGAACTGGCGCGGGTGCAGAGTGCGTTTCAGGACATTTTCCTGTTTGAAAGCGCGTCGCATGGCCGGGTGATGCTGCTCGACGGGGTGGTGCAAATCACCGAGGGCGACGAATTCGTTTATCAGGAAATGCTGACCCATGTGCCGCTTTTGGCGCATGGCGCGGCGACACGGGTTCTGATCATCGGCGCGGGGGATGGCGGTGTGCTGCGCCGGGTGTTGCAGCACAAAAATGTCACCCGCGCGGTCATGGTTGAAATCGATGGCGAGGTTGTCCGTCTGGCCCGCGAGTTCCTGCCGGCGATAGGTGGCGACGCGTGGGACGACGCCCGCGCCGAAGTGATTATCGGCGACGGGATCGATTATGTCCGTACCGCGCCAGATGGCAGTTTTGACGCAATCATTGTCGACTCGACCGACCCGATCGGGGTTGGCGAGGTTTTGTTCACCGACGAATTCTATGCGAATGCGGCGCGGGTGCTGGCCGATGGCGGCTTGATTGTGAACCAGTGCGGCGTGCCGTTCATGCAGGCCGATGAACTGCGCGAGACGAGCGAACGCCGCCGGAAATTCTTTCCGGTGGTCGGGGCCTATGTTGCCGCAGTGCCGACCTATGTTGGCGGCTTCATGACCCTTGGGTTTGCTGCCAAAGCGACCGGGCTGGATGCGGTGCCAGTCGAAACCATCCGGGCCCGCGCCGAAGCTGCGGGGGTGTTGGGCATAACCGAGTACTGGACGCCGGAAATTCATCTCGGCGCCTTTTACCTGCCGCCCTATATCGCCCGGCACTTACCCAAGGGCTGATAATCGTCCTGGAGGTCTTCCAGGTCAGGTCCATCGCCGGCGACTAGGCCGCAGATTTTGCTTGCGGTTTCATGTGCATTAATGTTATTACTAATCACATGAATACTTGCACCGCCCCTTCCCCGCTGAGCGCCGATGCTGCCGAGCTTGTTCGGCGGCTGGGGATGATCTTGGCTGGGTTGGCAGCCTTGGTGGCGGCGCGGTTTTTGCGAAATCCGCGCCTGATCGGATTGATTGGGCCATTGTGGCGGCGATTGACCCATGTCGCCAGCCGGATTGAACGGGCGATGGCGCGGCCACTGGGGGCGCGGGCCAAACGGGTACGGCGTGACACACCCAGCCCAAAGCGGCCTGCGCAGTTGCCACAGGGCCGGGGCTGGTTGGTGCGTGAACTGGGCTACGAAGCGGTGGGCTTCGGCTTGCAGTTGCAGCATCTGCTGACCGAGCCGGCGATGCAGGCGGCGTTGGCGACAATGCCGGCGGCGGCCGCGATCCTGCGGCCGGTTTGCCGGATGCTGGGTATGGAGCGGCCTGTGGCGCAGAGCGTTGTGGCCGCCCCGGACGAACCGACCCAAAGCGTGGCGCAACCTGGCGTCGACAAAGGGGAAATTTTGTCCGACGCCCCATCATGCCGTCCAACGATCGCGGCAGATTTGTTGGATGCCCCGACATTGACCGCACGAACACCCCGCTTGGGCCCCCACACCGGCGCCGATCCGCCATAGCACGCCAAGCCGTTCCAAGGGCATCGTGAATTGGGCCGTGCGGCAATGATTAACCACCATCGCCGCGCGGGGCATGCGCTTGTACCCACCGCGCCAGGGTCGCGGGCGGGTGCTTCCCGTCCGCTATCGCCCTGGTCCGGTTGATCGGCCAGGAACTGGCGCATCTCGGCGTGGCATAGATCGTATTCCGGACCTTAGGTGAGGTCTGTTGCCTAGCCCTCGGTCGCGGTGGTGATCTGGGTCCAGATCCGGCGGCGGCTATAGCCTGGATCATGGGTGATGCGCGGGGTTTCCTCGAAGATCATCATCGCCCGGCTGCCGCGTTCATAATTCGGCCAGTGGGGGATTTTTGCATGCTGGGGCTGGCCGGTGATGGCGAAGGCGGCCCAGACATCGGCCATTGTGGCGGAGAGAGTCTGGTCCGGCGGCGCGCCGGTTTTGCACAAATCGACCGTGTCAAAAACGAAGGGCACATCGGCGGCGTGGGGCGAGGCGAGTTTGCCGCCGGCGCGGGGCGAATTCCAAGCGAAGCTGTACATGTAGATCGGCGCGCCGGCACGCTGCATCATGCGGTAAGCAGCCACCACGGTGCGATTGCGGTAGAGCGCATCAGTGGTGATCGCGATCAGCCATTCAGCTGGGGACAAGCCTGGCATGACCTGCGCATAGGTCGCCAGCACATCATCGGTACGATCGCCGGCGAGGCGCTGCACCCGGCCGCGCAATTCATCCAGGGTGAGCGTGCGGTTCCAGATCTTGTCGTCATGCACAGTGAAGCCGGCTGCTTCATCCTTGGTATCGCCGAGCATGACCGGAATGCCGGCTGAGAGTGTGGAGGCAGCGGGGTCGAACGGATGATCCGGCACCGCGCTGCCATCGATCATCGGGCCGAACGGGTAGCGGTCGAAGAACGGATGCGGCGACGGGCCGGCGGCAGCCTCGGCGGGCGCGATTGCGGCGAGCAACTCGGCGACTGGCAGGGCCTGCAAGGTCGCAATGCTGGTGCTGCCGAGTGCTTTGAGCACGCTCGAGGTGACCGCGGCCGCACGGTCCGCCGTCCGATGGCGCACCGCGCAGCCGCTTTGGATGATGGCCCGGTGGAACAGGCCCTGCGCCATCGGCATGGCGAGCAAGGCGCTGACCTTGGCGCCGCCGCCCGACTCGCCGAAAATCGTCACGCAGGACGGGTCGCCGCCAAAGCGTGCGATATTGTCCCGCACCCAGCGCAGGCCGGCGACAATATCGAGCAGGCCGGCATTGCCGGACTCCTTAAATTCAGGCCCACCAATTGCGGAGACATCGAGGAAGCCGAAAATGTTCAGCCGATGATTGATCGTCACCACCACCACATCGCGCCGCGCCAGACGGCTGCCGCGCACGTAGTCGGCGTTGCCCGACCCGGTCGAATACGCCCCGCCATGGAGCCACACCATCACCGGAAGCTTGGTCGCGGTCGATTTCGACCAGACGGTAGCAGTCAGACAATCCTCCGATTGCGCAGCAGGATCACGCGCACCAAGGAAGTCGGCGACTTCCAGGCGGTTCGGGTAGGCGCCGCGGATTTGTGGGGCCTGGCTGGTAACCGCGGTCGCGTCGCGCACGCCAGCCCAAGGCTCAACCGGCTGGGGCGGGCGGAAGCGGTTGGCGCCCCCGGTCGGCGCGCCATAGGGGATGCTGAACCAGACCGGCATGCCATCGACGCTGGTGCCGCGCACTCGGCCAGCGGTGGTCTCGACAATCAGCGAGGCGGTTTGATCGTTCGGCATCGTATCCTCCGGAATTTCCGCCAACATGCCGGGGAGGTGGTCGGTTGGCAATCAGGCGGCGACCAGTCTGGTGATCGCGGCGATCGTGGCATCACTCGCCCAATCCACCGCGCCTTCCAGCTTGCCGCGCAGCAGGCCCTTTCGATCGATGATGTATGTCGTTGGCAGCCCGCGTGCACCCCAGGCCTGGGCGGCCAGACCCTTGGGGTCGAGCCATACCGGCAGGCCGGTGATGTTATGCGCGGCGTAGAATTTGCGCACCACGGTCGCGCCGCCGCGATCGGATGACAGTGGCAGCACCAGCACGCCGGCGCTGGCGATCTTGGTGGCCAATGTCTGCAAGGCCGGCATTTCGGCGACGCATGGCACGCACCAGGTCGCCCACAGATTTATCACCAGCCCCTTGCCGAGGAATTCACCCAGCGTGTGGGCAACACCGGCTTCATCGATCAGATTGGCGGCGGCGGGGGCGGTCGGCGGATCGAGCGGTATCATCGTCGAGAACGGATGCAGTATGACGCCTTCGGCCTCGGGCGTTGCGCCGGCTACCAGCGTGTAGACATGCGGCGCACTGGGTTTGCGCCCCAGGGTCACTGCCGCTACGGTCCCGACCGCCAAAGTGCCGGCGGTGGCGAGCATCGCCCGGCGCGAAAACCGTTTCATCTTGCAGGATACCTTCTCGTGAACAACGACGCCAATCATAACCCGGATTTGCGCAATACCGAAGCCAACCAGCAATGGGGCGGGCGATTTGCCGCCGGGCCGTCGATCATCATGCAGGAAATCAACGCATCCATCGGCTTTGACCGCAAGATGTGGCGCCAGGACATCAAAGGCTCCCTCGCCCATGCCGCGATGCTGGCCAGATTGGGGATTTTGTCAGCCGATGACGAGGCGGCAATTAAGTCCGGGCTGGCGGGGATTGCCGGCGAGATCGATGCCGGGACGTTTGTCTTCGATGCCACGCTCGAAGACATTCACATGAATATCGAGGCACGGCTGACCGAGCGGATCGGGGACGCCGGACGGCGGCTGCACACCGGACGGTCGCGCAACGATCAGGTGGCGACCGATTTCCGCCTGTGGGTGCGTGATGCAATCGACGGACTCGATGTGCAGATCGCCGATGTAATGCGGGCAATGGCCGAACGCGCCGCCCAGCACGCGGCTGACCCGATGCCCGGCTTCACCCATTTGCAGACCGCCCAGCCGGTGACGTTTGGCCACCACATGCTGGCCTACGTTGAAATGCTGGCGCGCGATCGGGGGCGGTTGGCCGATTGCCGCAAGCGGTTGAATGAATGCCCGCTTGGCTCGGCGGCGCTTGCCGGGACATCGTTTCCGTTGGATCGGGATATGACGGCCGCGGCGCTGGGCTTCGACCGGCCGACCGCAAATTCTTTGGATGCGGTGTCTGACCGGGATTTCGCGCTGGAGTTTCTGTCGGCGGCGGCGATTTCGGCGATGCATCTGTCGCGGCTGGCGGAAGAAATCATCATCTGGTGCAGCGCGCCGTACGGTTTCATCCGGCTGTCGGACGCATTCACCACCGGCAGTTCGATCATGCCGCAGAAGCGCAATCCCGATGCGGCTGAACTTGCCCGCGCCAAGACCGGGCGGATTACCGGCGCGCTGGTGGGGCTGCTGATGGTGATGAAGGGCCTGCCGCTGGCCTATGCCAAGGATATGCAGGAAGACAAGGAACCGGTGTTTGATGCCGCCGATGCCTGGGCGCTGTCGCTTGCGGCAATCGGCGGGATGGTGCGCGATCTGTCGCCCGATCTGGTGCGGATGCGCGATTTTGCTGGCAGCGGCTTTGCCACCGCGACCGATCTGGCCGACTGGCTGGTGCGGGAGCTGCGCCTGCCGTTCCGTAATGCCCATCACGTGACCGGGCGTTTGGTTGCCAAGGCCGAGGCGCGCTCGGTGCGGTTGGATGAACTTACGCTCGCCGAAATGCAGGCCGAGGAGCCTGGGATTACCGCGGCGATTTTTGGGGTGCTGACGGTTGATGCATCCGTGGCATCGCGCCGCGCCTATGGCGGCACCGCGCCGACGAATGTGGCCGCACAGAGCGCACGCTGGCTGGCGGCTTTGACGTGAGGATCGCGGTGGTCATGCTGGCGGCGTGCCTGGCGCTTGCCGCGTGCGGCAAGCGGGGCCCGCCGCAACCGCCAGGACCGGCGGACAAAGTCATTTATCCGAAGGTTTATCCGTCGGTTTAGCGCGATGGTGCGGGATTATTTTGATGGTTAGGATTTCCTGCTGCGTCACCGGACCTGGGGCCATTAGGCTGCCCAGTGCAACAAGCCGTCGCCCCCTGTCGTGACCTTGCCAGCACGTCCGATCGGGCTTGCCGCCGGATCCATCAGTACTGCAAGCGTGCGGGTATCATCGGCCGCCACCCACGCCAGGCTGCGCGCGCCATCGGGCAGGCGCAGCACCACCGCGCCATGGGACACGCCGCCATCCTGGGCGAAGACCACGGTGAAGGTTTCGACCTCGGCCGAACCGCCGTAGCTTTCGACAATTGTCGGTGCCGGTCCACGCCGTGCATCGGCCTGACGTTGCAGGTCGAACGGCGCCAGGATCGCATCGTCATCGGCGGGACGCGCGGCCACCGTGATCGCGTGATGCGCGGTGACGAAGCCACCCTGGCCGTATAGCAGGCCACGCTCGCCCGGCCGCGCCCGCAAGGTGCGCACCATCCCGCAGGCAGCATGGGTCATGTAGTTGTTGAGCGGCGCGCCGTGGAAGGTCAGCCCACCAGCGGTGGAAAGCGCGGCATCCTCGGCCAGCCCCAGCCGACGCCGCGCCATTTTCGGCACCACCGGGAAGCAGGAATAAAGTTCGCACGCTGCCAACCCCGCGATACTGCCGCCGAGGGAGGCCAGCATCGCTTCGAGCACGACATCCTGGGCAGGAGCCGAGGTGAACTGGTCGCGCTCCATCCAGTCCTTCGGCTCGGTGGCCGCCGCCCCGCCCCAGATATAGATCAGTTGGCTTTCGGCGATGCCCGCCGCACGTGCGGTCGCTGCATTGGTGATCAACACCGCACCACCCTGGTTGACCGCCGGATTGGCCACCATCAGCTTGGGATAGGGATAGGCAATCGCGCGATTATCGGGGCCGGTCGTGGCAATTTGCGCCGGTGTCAGCGCCGTCTTCATCCAGGCGTTCGGATTGGCGGCAGCGACCGCCGACATGCCAGCCCAGATCCGCGCCGATTCCTCATGTGCGGCAGCGGGCGTAAGCCCCCAAGCTTGCGCGGTGGCATTTTCATAGAGCGGATAAACCGTGATCGGGGCCTGGATGTCATGCGCCTGGGCCAATGGGTGCAGGTAGCTGCGCCGCCGCGCCGGAAGATAGCCGCCCGGCGCCATCGCCACCGGCTCGACCTTGGTCCACGGCAGCTCGATGCCCTGGCGCCGTGCCCAGGTCGCGGTGTGGGTCGCCTCGCCGCCCACCACGGCCGCTACCACGCTTTCGCCGCGCGCGATGCGCTGGGCCGCCTCGTGGATGAACAGGATCGGGGTGTTGCCACCAACCTCGCCATAGAATTGGCGCGCCGGTGCCACGCCAAGGCGTGCGGTCAGCAACCCGACCGGATTGACATAGGGCCAGGTGATCGAGTTCACCAGATCGAGCGAGTCAAGCCGGGCGAGCATGGTTCCGCCGGCATCGGCATCGGCGCGGCGCAGCGCCTCGGCCCACAGCGCCAGCGGCTCCTGCCCGGCGGCACGATCGGCGGGGCGGTCGATGATTTCGCCGATGCCGACGATAACTGGCTGGCGCGAGGGATCGAGACGGGCCATGGCGCTATGCTCCTGCAACGGCGTTGATCGCCGCGATTGTTTCAGCTCCGGACACCGTGCGGATCATTGCCAAGCGACGTTGCAGTTCGGTCGGGTCGGTCGAAGTGTAATGCGGGTTGTTCGGATGGGTGCGCCGGTGCCAGGCGTGCAGCGCTGTGCCCATGCTGAGCCGGCAGGCCATCAGCAAGGGGAGGACGGTCAACTCCGCGGTCAACAGGGGCCGCGTCGCGTGAAAGCCGGCGACAAAATCGCCGATCGCGATTGGGATGGTTGCAACATCGGTGATCTGGCTGGTGCCGCCCACTGCAACGTCGATCGCCAGCGCGGTCCGGGTCAGGTCGCCGAAATCGATGATCCCGGCAACCCGATCAGGGTCGGACGGGTCGACCAGCACATTGCCGCCATTCATGTCGTTATAGAGTATCTGGTGCCTTAGCCCAGGAAGGATCGGCGCGATCTCGGCTTCGAACCGATCGAACATTTCACCGATCAGCGCCCGCGCCCCTGCATCGGGAACAACATCGACCACGTCGCGCAGACGCAGGATGTGCGCCAGGTCCCAGACCAGCGGGGTCGCGCTCGCCGGATGGGCGAACCCTTCCAGCGCGATGCCGAGCCGGGCCAACACCACCCCGCAAGCCCGGCGCTGCGCCGTGCCACCCCGGGCAGCGCGCAGTGGCACGCCGGCAAGATAGGTCAGCATCCGCACCCGGATCGCCCCATGCCGGGCTTCGATCGCGCCATCCAGCAACGGCACCATGCGCGGCACCTGCAAAGCCGGGTCGCGCGTTTGGACATGGGCCAGGGCCGCCACCTGCATGTCGGTCACGCCCTGCTCCTCGGCCTGATTGGCGAATTTCAGCACGTAGTTGCGCCCATCCGTGGCACGCAGGCGGAAATTGCGGTCACGTTCCCCGGTCAGCAATTTGGCGCTGCCTGATAATCCCCAATGGGCCAGCGCGAACCCCTCCGCTTCGGGCTCGGAGACCTCAGGCGCGGGCACGGTCATGACGTTTAGGATCGGGTCGATCACGTCTTTATTGCTCCGAAAGCGCACGTTAGAGCGGAGGAAGAACCCCTTATCTGTTCACACCGGGAACATCTTGCCGTTCGAATTACATCCTGAAGATTTTCCCAGGGTTCATCAGGTTTTTGGGATCAAGCGCCCGCTTCACCGCCTGCATCGTGGCGATTTCCACCGGCGAGGCATAATGCGCGAGTTCATCGAGCTTCTCCTGCCCGATGCCATGCTCGGCCGAAATCGAACCGCCGAAATCGCGGATGAGATCATTGATCGCGCGGGTGATCGCCGGGGTGTACTGGTTCCATGCCTCCCGTGTCATGCCGTCGGGCGCACGAAAGCCGTAATGCAGATTGCCGTCGCCGATATGGCCGAGCGGCTGCGGACGGATATTGGGCAGGATCGCCTTGGCAGCGGCAATGCCCTGATCAACGAAGGCCGGGATTTTGGTGGTGGCGACCGACATGTCGTAGCTGATTGCCGGGCCGTCGGCGCGACCGGCCTCGGCATGGCCCTCGCGGATTTTCCACATCGCCTTGGCCTGGGCCTCCGACTGCGCGATCACCGCATCGAGCGCGAGGCCGCGTTCCAGCATGTCGGCCAGAAAGGTTTCCATCTTTTCGGCCATGCCGCCCTCGCCATCGGCTTTTGCGCGGGTCGAGGACCATTCCATCAGCAGATACCAAAAGCTGCTATGCGGCAGCGGGTCGGACGTGCCGTGGACATGGCGGAACACGCCATCAATGCCGGTGCGGTTGATCAATTCACACGACGTAACGGTGTCATCGCTTGCCGAATGGGCTTCAGAGAGCATGGTGACCGCGGCCTGCGGATCCTTGATGGCAATCCAGGCGGTGGCGACGTCTTTCGGCTTCGGCCAGACCTTGATCACCGCTTTGGTGATGATGCCCAGCGTGCCCTCGGCGCCGATGAACATCTGCTTCATGTCGTAGCCGGTATTATCCTTTTTCAGCGCACGCAGCTTGTTCCAGATTTCGCCGGATGGCAGCACGACTTCGAGGCCAAGCACAAAGCTGCGGGTGGTGCCATAGTGCAGCACCTGCGCCCCGCCGGCATTAGTGGAGATATTGCCGCCGATCATGCACGAGCCTTGGGCGCCGAGGCTCAACGGCAGCAGCCGATCATGCGAGGACGCCACGTCCTGCAAGGTTTGCAGCACGCAGCCGGCTTCGACCGTCATGGTGAAGCCTTCGACATCGACATCGATGACCCGGTTCATCCGCCCCAGCGACAGCAGCACCCCGGTATGGGCGGGCCAGGGCGTGGCCCCGCCCATCAAGCCTGTGTTGCCGCCCTGCGGCACGATTGCGACGTCGTGCTGGTTGCAAAGCTTCACGATCGCCGAGACTTCCTCAGTGCTGCCCGGCCGCACCACCACCGCGGCATTGCCCTGGCGAAGTCCAGACCAGTCCCGGGTGAAGGGCGCCATCGCGTCGGCATCGGTCAGGATGCCGCGATCACCGACGATAGCGTGGATCTGCGCCAGCAATTCCGGCGTGACTGGATTGGTCGGGATAATCGGCGGGATCACGTCGGCCATGTGGGGCATTCCTCCGGGCAGTTTCTTGTGGCGACAATCCTGACCAATCAGACCGCCGCAAGCAACTGCTGTTGGTGCCTAATGCGTATGCACCGCAGGCCCGGCAGCCCCTGGCGCGGCAATTTTCACCTCGACCGTCACCGGCGGCGAGTTGGCGAAATGCAAGGTCAGCGGGAAGCTCTCACCCTGTTTCAGCGGCGCCTTGAGCCCGATCAGCATCACATGATAGCTGCCGGGCTTCAGCGTCACCGATTTGCCCGGCTCCAAAATTAAGGTCGGCACGGGTTTCATTTTCATCACCCCGGCTTCTTCCACGGTCTGATGCAATTCAACCGTGGTGGCGACAGGCGACTCTGCCCTGGTCACGCGATCGGCCTTGGCGCTAGTGATGGACATGAATGCCCCACCGGCCAGTGCCGTCGGCGCGGTCGCGCGTGCCCATGGCATGTCGATGGTAACCTGGGCCGCCGCAAGACCTGGGACCAGCAGGGCAAGGGCGAACAACGGAAGACGGAAATGCATGGCGAAGGACCTTTCTTGGGTTAGTGGGAATGCGGGCGGTCGCTCAGGATTAAGGGCGCTCCACGGATTTTCTGCCACCCCACTTCAGCCGATGCAGTGCGGCGTTGGCACATCAGACATTACTGCATAACCCGCCCAGACCGTTTGATCTGGCGCAACGCAAATGCCCGGCGGCGATGATCGCATCGCGAGGCGCAGTTTGCGCTCACGGGGCGAGTGGGTCCAAACTTATCCGGCGCGCACGCAGAATGCCAGCGCCACAACCAAGACCGGAGGCACATCATGTCCGCAGACCTAGCCCGCATCAGCGACGACCTCACCCGCCTGCTGCGTCTGCGCAACGCGCCGTTCGGAATGAAAATGTTCGCAACCGCGGCCGAGATGGAGGCCATTCCGCGCATCCGCCGGCCGGGCAATGTTCATACGCTGGATCAGGTGGTCGGCCAGGCCGCCAGGCTGGGGTGGACGGTTGGCATCACCGCCGAAAACCTGGTCGGCGCACAGTGCCGCGCGGTTGTTGGCCTCGGCAATGCCAAGGACGAAGGCTGGAAATCTGGCAAATCGATGGTCGGCGTGTGGTATTCAACCCCGGACGACGCGGCCGCGCACCAGGCAGGGATGACCTGCGTCGAAGATGGCCAGTATGAGGCGCTGGCGGTATCCCCGCTATCGGCCGGGCGGCTCGACCCGCCGGATATCGCCCTGTTTTACGCCACCCCCGGCGCGATGATTTATTTCATCAATGGGCTGCAATGGGCTGGCTACAAGAATTTCGAATGGGGCGTGGTCGGCGAAAGCTCCTGCGCCGATAGCTGGGGCCGCGCGCTGAAGACCCGCACGCCGTCGCTGTCGATCCCGTGCTTTGCCGAACGTCGCTATGGCGGGGTGCTGGACGATGAAATGTTGATGGCCGCCCCGCATTCCTACCTGTCCCAGGCGATCGCCGGGATGGAGGCGTTGGCCAAGAACGGGCTGCGCTACCCGTTCCCGCAATACGGCATCCAGCAGGATGTGCGCGACGGGATGGCGAAGTCGTATCCGGGCCGGGCGAAAGCGGGATAATTCATACACACGCTTTACACACAACCAAAATCCGCGTATAAAGATGGACAGCCGGACGATCATCCGCGCGCTGATCGTCGGCGGCTGGGAGTTGGTTGCCACCAAAGGCAGCCATCACCAGTTCAAGCATCCCACGCACCCCGGCCGCGTGACGGTGCCGCATCCCAAGCGCGACATCCCGGTCGGGACGCTACGTAGCATCGAAAAGCAAGCCGGACTTCATTTGAGGAACCACTGATGACCGCCTACGTCGCCCTGCTCCGCAAAGAAGCCGACAGTGATTTCGGGGTGGATTTCCCCGATTTCCCTGGCTGCATCACTGCGGGCACCACGCTCGAAGACGCGCGACGGATGGCAACCGAAGCCTTGGCGCTGCACATCGAAGGCATGACCGAAGATGGGGAGGCAGTTCCGGCGCCCTCTGGCCTCGACACGATCATGGCCGATCCGCATCATCAGGACGCGGTGGCGGTGCTGATCGACGCGCCGATCCGCCCGGTTTCGGTGCGGGTGAACGTCTCGCTGCCGAAGGACCTGCTGGCCGCCATCGACCGTGTTTCCGCCAACCGATCGCGCTTCCTGGCCGAGGCCGCGCGGGAAAAATTATTGTATCGTTAACCTACGATCAATCTCGCAAGTGAACGGTCTATCAACGTGAAGGCCCATTGATATATTGGAATAGATATAACGTTGTTTGTTGAGGATTCGACAGCTCTTGGCGGGATTCGAATAACCTTGCGATGCTGCATGGCAGGAAAGGGCTACGGATGAATATCGATGGAGAAACAGCATTGCCGAGGTTTCGGCGACCGCCGCTATCGGAGGTTGCCATTGGCATCCAGTTCCAATCGCCTGTTCTCAACGCAGTTCACTTTGGTCTATTTTATCAAAAGATCAAAGAACGGTATCCGACAATGGACGTTCGGTTCCCACTGCAGCATGTGACGGAGAGCTTCGACGAGCCACCCGCAATGATGCTTCCCGCGCCGCCCGACATTATGCAGCAAAGGGTGTTGTTTGGCTCAGCAGATGGTTATACCAACTCTTCTGGCTTCTGACTCACAAGGGGGATTCCCCGACGCGTCGGTGATGTGATTCAACGTGGCGAGCATAGGAGGCTCGCCCATGGCCCGCGCAATCGCGCTTCGTTCTGACTTCACTGGCCCTGACCTTCGCCGCCTGGCACGCGGCAGCAAGGATGCGTCGCAAGCCCGCCGCCTTCTGGCGCTGGCTGTCATTTATGACGGTGGCACACGTAGCGAGGCGGCGCGGCTTGGCAGCGTCACGTTGCAGATCGTTCGGGACTGGGTAGTGCGGTTCAACGCCGAGGGG
>JANYCX010000011.1 GCA_025360065.1 Acetobacteraceae bacterium
GGATCGAACTTGCGGGCAAAAAGCGCCGATGCGCTGGCGATGCGAAACCCAGGCAGATCAAGCGTATCATCGCCCCCGGCCCTGCGGATGTGATCGGCGAACATCGGCGTGCCCTGCAATTTTCTCCCCGCCATTAGCTGAGGGGCATTGCCGAGGATGGTCTGGATCATATGTTCGTCCGGCACCTGCATGTGGCGGAAATACCGTTGAATTTCAGGATCATGCAACGACGGCAAGAGTGCCTCGATGGTCGCGCCGGTTAGCGCCCACCATTGCGACCCGTAGAAAAACCGTTCAAATATTGGTGCCCGAGATGGAATCTCGGCGAGGATTTCACGAACCAGGTGTTCAGCATCGCCGCGGATCCAGTCCATACGATCCCGCGGGATGCCATAACGGGCTGCCGCCGCTGCGGACTGCATGGGGTTGAGCAAGGGATGATCCCAGAAAACGTGGTTGTAGCGGCGCCAGGGTTGCACCCAGCCGTAGCGCTCAATTGCGCGCTGCGGGTCAGTTCCTGCCAGCGAAGGGTCGTCCTGAACCTCGAGCAGTTCGATATATTCGGTGTCCATGTCCGACATTAATCGGTCGATTTCGGCGAACGTGCGGACAGGCAGGGCATCGCCGCTGATGAGTATCATGCGCTGATGACCGCGGGCTGCCTCGATCAATGCCAAGGTGGCGCGCATCATCGACCATCCGCCCCAGAACACCGGCACACGTGGCGAGATCAGGGTGGCATGCGGCGGCAAAGGCAGGCTGGCCAGGAGAAAGTCACTTTTGGCATCAACGTGGATGAACACGTGGAAGCGGTTTGCCAGGGCCCGATTGTCCAACAGGCGCAGAAGATACGCCAAAGTGGCGGGGCGATGGGCAAGCACGAGAATGGCGGTACGGGGCAGCATTCCGCTATTTTAGCCTTGATGGGAACAATCCTACCACCACCCTTCTGCGCTATTGCGCCAATGCCTGCGACTTTACCAATCGCGCAAACAAGCCGTCCGCCGCCATCAACCTGGCGTGGCTGCCCTGCTCGACCACCACCCCATCGGCCATGGCAACGACCAGATCGGCATCCCGCACCGTGGATAGGCGATGCGCCACGACGATGGTGGTGCGGCCTCGACGCAAAGTGGTCAGCGCCTCCTGCACCAGCGCCTCGCTTTCGGTGTCGAGCGCGCTGGTTGCCTCATCGAGCAGCAAAATGCGGGGATTGCGCAGCAGCGCGCGGGCCAGTGCGACCCGCTGGCGCTGGCCGCCGGACAGGCGCTGGCCGCCAGGGCCAACGATCGTCGCGTAGCCGTCCGGCAGTTCGGCGATAAAGCCGGCGGCAGCGGCAGCCTCGGCCGCGGCGACAATTTCGGCATCGCTGGCGTCTGGTTTACCCATCCGGATATTGGTGGCGATGCTGTCATCGAACAGCAAGCTGTCTTGCCCGACATAGGCAATGGAGTCGCGCAAACTGGCAAGGGTGACGTGACGCAGATCGGCACCATCAATACGGATCGTCCCCTCCGACGGATCGTGAAGACGCGGGATGAGGGTCAGCGCGGTGGATTTCCCGGCACCAGATGGGCCGACGAGGGCGATGGTTTGGCCAGGCTCGGCAGTAAAGGTCAGGCCGCGCAACCCGGGGCGACCGTCGGGATAAACATAGGTAACGTTGTCAAACGCCACCTGCCCGCGTCCCGCCGGCAATGGCACCGCGCCCGGTGCATCGCGGATGGTGACCGGGGCATCGATCACCGCGTACACGCGGATGAGGCCACCAAGGCCTTCCTGCATCGCGGCACTCAGATTGCCCATGGCACGCAAGGGCTGCGACATCAGCATGAAGGCAGTGATAAAGCCGCTGAAATCTCCCAATGTGGTGCCGGTTCGCGACGCCTGCCAGCCGATGATGCCGATCACCAAAGCGATCGACGCGCCGCCGATAACTTCCAGCAGCGGATCGATGCGGCTGCGGCCACGAATAATCCGCATATTGGCCCGAAACAGCTCGGTGAAGGCGCGGTCGGCACGCGCGACTTCGCCATCTTCGAGCCGATAGGCCCGCACGGTGCGCGCCTGGGCGAGGCTTTCGTTCAGCAATGTCGCGGTTTCGCCGGTGCGTTCCTGCATGTTGCCGGAATTGCGCCGGATGCGCCGGCCGATCTTCTGAATAGGCCAGGCAGCGAGCGGGAAAATCACCAGCGCGGCGAGGCTCAACTGCCAGTCGAGATAGATCATGCTGGCGACCAGCCCGATCACCTTGACCGCATCGCCAAGGCCGTTGGCAAATCGGGACAGGGCTTCGCGGATCACCATGGCATCGCTGGTGAACCTTGTCGCAAAGGCCGCTGGCGACTCGGTCTCGACGAAGGCGAGATCACCGCGGGTCAGACGCGTGAACATCCGTGATTGCAGGGAGTGGATGACTTGCAGGACAAGCTTCTGGATCAATATGGTCTGAAAATACTGGGTGATCGCCTTGATCGATGTCACGGCCAGCACCAGCAAGGGAAGCTGGTAAAGCACCCGTTGATCCATCTTGCCGAACCGATCGACCGCCGATTTTACCATATTGGGATAATACGCCTGGGCAGCGGCGGTCACGATCGTCAGCACCGCGATCAGCGCGAGCCAGCGGCGCCATCCGGCGATCTGCTCGCGAAAAAGCCGCAGCATCAATCCGCGTCCGGCGTCGGTCGGCAATTGGGTCATCACAGCTTTGTATCAGCGCCCGGCTATTTTGTCCCGTAGAGCCGATCGCCGGCGTCGCCCAGGCCAGGGCGAATGTAGCCATGATCGTCAAGGCAGCGATCGATTGCGCAGGTGAAAACCGGGATTTCCGGGTGTTCGAGATGAAAGGCGGCGAGCCCTTCGGGGGCCGCGAGCAGGCAGACGAACCGAATATCGGTGGCGCCGGATTGCTTGATGCGGGCAACCGCTGCCGCGGCGGAATTCCCGGTCGCCAGCATCGGATCGACGACAATCGCCACCCGTTCGGCCATGTCGTCGGGGAGTTTCAGATAATATTCGACCGGGGTCAGCGTGTGCGGGTCGCGATACAGCCCAACATGGCCGACCCGTGCTGCCGGCACCAGATCGAGCATGCCATCAAGAATGCCGTTGCCAGCACGCAGGATCGAGATGAAGCAGAGCTTCTTGCCCGCCAGCATCGGCGCCTGCATGACCTCGAGCGGGGTTTCGACCTCGACCAGTTCGAGCTTGAGGTCGCGGGTCACTTCATAGGCCAGCAACAGGCTGATTTCCCGCGCCAAACGGCGGAAGCTGTTGGTGCTGGTGTCCTTATCGCGTAGCAGGCTGAGTTTGTGCTGCACCAGCGGGTGATGCAGCACGGTCACGCTGTTCAGGGTGCTCATTGATCTAACCCGCGTCCTTTGGCCTTGGTCAGTTCCGCCGCATCGGGCACTACGTCGGTGAAATAGCCGGCGGCCTTCTTGGCATCCATTTCGACGCTGGCATCAGGCGGGATCAGCTCATCCGGGATCGGCACCCGTTCCACCACTGCGATCCCGCCAGCAACAATCGGGGCGTATTTCATGTTCGACATCGACACTAAACGATCGATCCGGGTGATCCCGAGCCAATGCAGTACATCGGGCATCAATTCCTGAAAGCGCATGTCGCTGACGCCTGCGACGCATTCGGTGCGCAGGAAATAGGCTTCTGCCCGGTCGCCGCCGACCTGCCGCTTGCGGGCATTGTAGACCAGGAACTTGGTGACCTCACCCAGTGCGCGGCCTTCCTTGCGGTTATAGACAATCACGCCCACGCCGCCTTGCTGGGCGGTTTCGATACAGACCTCGATGCCATGCGCCAGATAGGGCCGGCAGGTGCAGATGTCGGACCCGAAAACGTCCGAGCCATTGCATTCATCATGCACCCGGCAGGCGATTTTGGTCGCCGGTTTGCCAAGTTTTGACACCTCGCCGAACAGATAGACCGTCATGCCGCCGATCGGCGGCAGGAATGCGTCAAGGTCGGGTCGGGTGACAAGTTCGGGAAACATGCCGCCGGTTTGTTCAAACAAGGCATGCCGCAGATCGGCAACCGAAATGCCGAAACGCCGGGCGATACCGGGCAAGTGCCAAACCGGCTCGATTGCGACTTTGGTGACGCGGGCATCGCCGGCCTCGGTCAGAATATCGCCGTCTGCACGCAGGCGGCCGGCGATCAGGGCGTCGCGGATTTCCGGCATGTTGATGCGGGCCTTGGTGACCGCGATGGTCGGGCGGATATCCCAGCCTTCCTCCATCAACCCGGCGAATTGCTGGGTGCCGAGATGGCCCCATGGGTCAATCGAGACGATCTTGTCGGGGTCAAACCATTGCGGGAATGGGCCGATCTGGGCGGCCGGCGCGGTATCGGTCAAATCGGGGCGGTGCTGCGGATCAAGCTGACCGGCTGCGACCGCCAGGGCACGATAAAGCGAGTAGGCGCCGGCATGGGTGCCGATTGCATTGCGTTCGCCAGGGTTCTGCAAGGTGCCGACGATCGGCCCACGGGTTTTGGCGTCAGCTGCGCCCCAGACAACCTTGAGCGTACGGCCAGTCGCGTTGCGCGGATGCGAGGTCAACACCACCGATTTTGTGCGGCGCGGCGCGTTGGTCAGGCCAGGCGGTGGAGCATCACTCATGCAAGGATCCTGTTCTATGTGCCTGACAAGCAGTCACTGAAAGACGATGTTGGACGAAATCCTCGCAGTGGGAAATACTAGGGCCAATCTCGCCAGAAAGTCGTCGATCATGATCCGCATCCCCAGTCTGGTAGTCCTCGCCATCGCGGCCATGGTTTCGGTCGGGCAGGCGCGCGATCTGACCGTTGTTGGCTTTGGCGGCGGGTTTCAGGAAAATGCCCGCAAGCATCTGTTCCAGGGTTTTGCAGCGTCATCCGGCCAGCCGGTCAAGGACGATGTTTATGACGGCGAACAGGCACGGATCGCGGCAATGGTGAAAACCCGCGATGTGACCTGGGACGTGGTGATGGTCGAAGCGCCCGAGATGATCCGCGGCTGCGAGGACGGGCTATACGAGAAGATCGACTGGACAGTGGTCAACCGGGGCAAGTTCATCCCCAACGGCACGGCAACCTGCGGCGCGGGCGCGGTCGGTTGGGGCGTCGCGTTATTTTACGACACGAAGCGGATCGGCAATGGACCGATGACCTATGCCCAACTGTGGGACACCAAGATGTGGCCGGGCAAACGGCTGCTGCGCAACAGCGCCAAGACCACGCTCGAAATCGCCCTGCTGGCGGATGGGGTGTCGCGCACCGATCTCTATAAGATACTGGCGACCAAAGTCGGACAGGACCGGGCGTTTGCCAAACTCGATGCCATCAAGCCTGATCTGATGTGGTGGAAATCCGGCGCGCAGCCTCTGCAACTCGTTGGCTCGGGCGACGTGGCTTTCGCGGTCGGCTTTGTCGGGCGCACGGCGCGGGCGGCCCAGGACGGGGCTGCCTACAAGCTGCTGTGGCAGACATTATTGTTCTCCTTTGATTTCTGGACCGTGGTGAAGGGTTCGCCCAACACGCCGCAGGCAATGAAGTTGATCGACTACATGACCGATGCCGGGCCGCTACGCGATCTTGCCAAGGATTGGGCGGTATCGCCGGCCACCGCCGCCGTTGCCCAGGACCCGGCCGTGCGCGCCAAGAACCCGGCGATGGTCGCCGAGCACGCCGAGGAAGGCGTGTTCATTGATACCGAGTTCTGGGTGCAATATGGCGACGACCTCGAGCGCCGCTTTGCCGCCTGGGTGGCGCGCTGATCCAAACGTCAATGCGTCCACCGTCGCGCGGCTGGCTGCTGAGCCTGCCGGCACTGGCGCTCGTCGGGTTCGCGTTGCTGCTCCCACTCGGGCTCATGCTGGTAACCGCAGTCCGCGATCCGGAAATGGCCACCGCCTTGCCCCGCAGCGCCGCATTGTTGCGGGCATGGGATGGGACGGGATTGCCGGACGAGGCGGTGTTTGCGGCCTTGGGCGCGGAACTGCCGCTGGCCGCTGACGGGCAATTCATTGGCGGCGTCGCTGGGCGGCTTAATTTCGAACGTGCCGGCATGCGCTCTCTGCTGCTGCGCACCGCGCGAGCGCGCCCGGCCGCGCCATTCAGCATGGCTTTGCCGGCGCTCGATCCGCAATGGGCCGATCCGGCAGTGTGGCATGTGCTGAGACGGGCGAGTTTGGGAGTGACGCCACTTTATCTGTTGCGCAGCCTGGATTTGGATGTCGCGGCCGATGGCAGCGTACAAGCGTTGCCCAGCGATCAATCGGTGTTCCTGGCGCTGTTTGCACGCAGCTTCGCCATCGCCATCACTGTCACGGTTGTGTGCCTGTTGATCGGCTATCCGGTCGCCCAGGCCATTGCCGGGATGACGCGGCGCTGGTCGCAAATGGCGCTCGCGTTGGTGTTGATCCCGTTCTGGATATCGATCCTGGTCCGCACCACTGCCTGGTTCATTGTGCTGCAACGCGACGGACCGGCAAACGGCTTGTTGCAATGGATCGGGCTGATCGATACCCCGATGCAGTTGATGTTCACCCGTTTCGCGGTGCTGTTGGCGATGGTGCATGTGCTGCTGCCGTTTGTGATTCTGCCGCTGGTGGTGGTGATGCGGCGCATTGATCCGGCGTTTCTGCGGGCGGCAGCAAGCCTGGGGGCACCGCATTGGCGGCGGTTTGTGTCGATCTATTTGCCACTTACCTTGCCGGGTATCGGTGCCGGAGCGCTGATTGTGTTCATGCTCGCAACCGGGTTTTACATCACCCCGGCATTGCTCGGCGGGCCAGGCGATCAGATGGTCAGCGCCAGCATTGCCGACTACGTCAACGTCACATTGAACTGGGGCATGGCGGCCGCGATTTCGCTGTGGCTGCTGCTTGGCACTGGCATTCTGGTCGGCGCCACCGCGCTCATCGTTCCGATGCGGCGCTGGCGATGAAAACCCTGCTGAGGCTCTACGCCATCGTCGTGCTGCTGTTCCTGCTGGCGCCGCTGATCGTGGTTCTGCCGCTGTCATTTTCCGCCAATGAGATGATGAGCCTGCCGGTGCGTGACATGTCATGGCGATGGTATCGTGATTTCTTCGCCGACGATCATTGGCGCATGGCCTCACGCAATTCGCTGCTGGTCGGGCTGGCAACCATGGTGCTGGCGACCAGCCTCGGCACGCTGGCCGCGATCGGCATCCGGCTTGGCGGTCGGCAGGCCAGGGTTGTGCTGACATTATTATGCCTTCCGATCGTGGTGCCATCGGTGATCGCCGGCCTGGCGATTTATCTGGTGTTTGCCCAACTCGGACTGGTGAACACGCTGGCGGGGCTGGTGCTGGCCCATAGCGTGCTGGCACTGCCCTATGTCGTGCTGACCGTTCACGCCAGCTTGCGTGATTTCGATCCGCAACTGCTGCGCGCCGCCGCGTCCTTGGGGGCCAAGCCCGCCATGACGCTGCGCAGCATCGTCCTGCCCTTGCTGGCGCCAGCGATTGGTGCCGGCGCCATCTTCGCCTTCACCATCAGCTTTGACGAACTGATCGTGGCCTTGTTCATCGCCGGCCCCGAGCAATTCACCCTGCCTCGGCAAATGCTGGCAAGTGCACGGGAATACCTCAGCCCGACCCTCGCCGTCGCCGCGGTTCTGGTGAGCGTTGCATCGTTGCTGCTGCTCGGGCTTTATGCAGTCTTGCAGCGCGGGCGTTGATTGGTCTGCACATCCATCACCAGCCGTGTAGATTGGCACGGCCGCAACAGGAGCCGCGATGACCGAGATCACCCGCCTGCATGACGCCGACCGCGCCCGGTGGGACGCGCTTTGGCTCGGCTATCTCACCTTCTACAAAACCAGCGAACCAGCCCCGGTCTATGATCAATTGTGGCGCCGGATCCAGACCGGCGATGGCGTCTTTGCCTTCGGCGCCCGGGTCGATGGCACACTGATCGGCATTGCGCATTATCTGTTTCACGCCAATGTGCGTGGTGCCGATGCCTGCTACCTCAATGATTTGTTCGTTGATCCAAGCCTGCGCGGCACTGGCGCCGGACGCCTTCTGGTGGAAGCGGTCGCTGCCGAGGCCAAGACGCGCGGATGCAGCCGCTATTATTGGCTGACCCAGGAAACCAATACCGTCGCCCGCCAGCTCTACGATCGGCTGGCCAAGTTTAACGGGTTCATCCGCTACGATTATCCTATACTCTAACCCGGCACGCCCTTGCTGGTCGAATACTCGAAATGCAAGGCGGTATCGGGATACACAATCGGGTGGATGGCATGGGCCGCCATCGCCGCTTCTGAAAAGCCTTGCAGGATCAGCTTGAGCTTGCCGGCATAGGTCGCGATATCGCCAACGGCAAAAATGCCCGCGATATTGGTCCCGCAGGTCGCCGGCGCGACCGCGACATGATGGCGATCCAGCGCCAATCCCCAACCCGCAATCGGCCCAAGATCCATCGACAAGCCAAAAAACGGCAGCAGTACGTCAGCCGCGACATGGCGACGCGTGCCGTCGAGATCGGCGAGTTCGACCGCTTGCAACACACCATTTTCGCCCTGCAGCGCGTGTAATTGGTAAGGCACCACCATCTGGACCTCACCGGACGCGGCAGCGGCATCAAGCTGGGCAACACTCTCGGGGGCGGCGCGGAATTTCGGTCGGCGATGGACGAAATGGATTTCGGCGGCAACCCCGCGCAACGCCAGCGCCCAATCCACCGCCGAGTCGCCACCGCCGGCAATCACCACCCGCTTGCCACGCAAATCGTCGCGTCGACGCACGTAATATTGTACCGCGCCGGTCGCCTCGTAGGCCGCCAGCCCTTCCAGTGGCGGCCGGTTCGGGCCAAATGCGCCGGCCCCCGCCGCGACAATCACCGCCTTGGCGCGAATTTCATCGCCTTGATCGGTGGTCAGGATGAACGCGCCGACCGTTCCCGAAATACGCTCCACCCGACGCCCCAGCAGGCGCGGCGCGGCAAACGGGGCAATCTGGCGTTCCAGCCGCGTAATCAGATCGCCCGCCTCAATCGCCGGATGGCCGGGGATGTCGTAGATCGGCTTTTCCGGGTAGAGCGCGCTGCACTGGCCGCCGACCTCGCCCAACGCATCGATCAGCACCGCGCGCAGCTTGAGCATGCCGAGTTCGAAAACCGCGAACATCCCCACCGGTCCAGCGCCGATGATTGCAACATCGGTATCGATCACGTCAGCCATCATCGCTCCTCAGCGTTTCGCCGCCCCGCGTAAGCCGGGGGGCGCGGCATGACAAGCACTCTGTCCATCAGGGCGCGGCTGCACCACTATAGCGGGATGGAATTCCCGCTACCCGACCTTGCCGCCACCTTTGCCCTCGCCGCCCGCGTAGCCGCGATCATGCGGCCCGGCGATGCCATTCTGCTGGAAGGCCGGTTGGGCGCCGGCAAGACCGAATTCGCCCGCGCTTTGCTGCGGGCAGCGACCGCAACCCCGACCCTTGAAGTCCCCAGCCCGACCTTCACCCTGGTGCAAAGCTACGACACCAAGCGCGGCACGGTGCATCATTTTGATCTTTGGCGGCTGACCGGCCCGGACGGGCTGATCGAATTGGGCTGGGACGATGCCCGTGACGATATCGTCCTGGTCGAATGGCCGGACCGGCTGGGGCATCTGGCACCGGATCGGGCCCTGACCATCCGGTTCGATCCCGATTTGGGGGAGGCGCGCATCGCCCATCTTGAGGGTTGGCCGGATCGGCGTCTGCCATGAACCTCGCCAGCATCCCCGCCAATGTCCCGTTTCTCGAAAGCCTCGCCACCGCTTGGCTCACCGCCCATGCCGACCCGTCGCGCGGGCTGATCCTGCTGCCAACCCGCCGCGCCGCCCGCTCGCTCGCCGACGCGTTTCTGCGCGCCGGCAATGGGCGGCCAATGCTGCTGCCCCGCATCACCGCCCTTGGCGCGCTGGATGAGACCCCGTTGGCGCTCGCCGGCGCACTTTCCCTTCCCCCCGCCGTCGCCGCAGCCCCGCGCCTCGCCGGCCTCGCCAGGCTGATCCTGCGCATGCCGGCCGATCTTGGCGGGGCGACAACCATCGATCAGGCTTGGCGGCTCGCGGTCGAACTCGCCAAGCTGATGGACGAGGCCGATCGTGCCGAGCTCGATCTGACCGAAGCCTTGCAGCGCGCCGCCGAGGCCGAACATGCCACCCATTGGCAGATCACCTTGCAGTTCCTCGAAATCGTCACCCGGCATTGGCCCGACTGGCTCGCGGCTGAGGGGCTGATGAACCCGGCCGAACGCCAGCGGCGATTGCTCGACGCGCAGGCCGAGGCCTGGTCGCAAACCCCGCCCGCCGATCCGGTCTGGGCCGCTGGCATGACCGGCGGTACTCCGGCCATCGCCCGCCTGTTGCGGGTCATCACCCATCTGCCGAACGGGCGAGTGATCTTGCCCGGCCTCGATACCGCGATGTCCGACGATGCCTGGGAGCATATGTCGGACAGCCATCCCCAGGCCGGCATTGCCCGCTTGCTCGCCGGCCTCGATGCCCGCCGCGGCGATGTGACGCTGATCGACGGCGTGCCAACCGCGCCCGCCGGACGGGTGCGGATGCTGTCGGATGCGCTGCTGCCCGCCGTGGCACTCGGTGTCTGGCTCGCCAAGACCGATCATGACATCAGCGATCTGCAAATCCTGCGCGCCCGCGATCAGCAGCATCAAGCCGCCGCCATTGCCCTGATCCTGCGTAACGCTTTGCAGACCCCAGGCGCCACCGCCGCCCTGGTCACCCCCGACCGGACCCTCGCCGGACTGGTTTCGGCATCGCTGCTGCGCTGGGGCATCATCGCCGATGACAGCGCTGGCGAGCCATTGGCCGAAACCCCGCCGGCGGTTTTCCTGCGCCTGATCGCCGCCGCCATCGACGCGCAACTCGCCCCGGTCGCGGTGCTGGCCGTGCTCAAACACCCGCTCGCCGCCGCCGGTCTTACCACCACCGATTGTCGCGCCGCCGCCCGCGCGCTGGAAATCGCCGGTTTGCGCGGACCGCGTCCACCCGCCGGGATCACCGGCCTGCGCGAAGCCGCGGCCAAGGCCCCGGCCCACGCGCAGGACCTGCTGGATCGGCTCGAACGCTGCCTTGCCCCGGCCCTGCGCCAGGCGGCATCCCCGTTGGAACGCGCCGATACCCGCCTCGCCGCGCTGATCGAGGCCGCCGAGGCCTTGGCCAACACCGATACACTCGCCGGACCGGCGCGACTTTGGGGCCTGGAAGAAGGCGAAGCCCTGGCCACAGCGCTCAGCGAGGCACTCATCGCCCTCGCCGATCTCCCCGATCAGCCGCCCTATATTCTGCCCGGCCTGCTCGATGCCGTGCTCGACGGGCATATCGTGCGCAGCCGACGCGCGCTGCGTGGCCGCGATGGCGGCACCGAACATCCGCGCATCCATATCTGGGGCTTGCTCGAAGCGCGGCTGCAAAGCGCCGATACGATGGTCTTGGGCGGGCTGGTCGAAGCGGTCTGGCCGCCGGCAACCGATCCCGGCCCCTGGCTCAGCCGTGGCATGCGGGCACGGGCGGGACTGCCCAGCCCGGAGGATGCGATCGGCCAGGCCGCGCATGATTTCGTCAATGCCACGTGTGCGGCAAAGCATGTCGTGCTGTCGGTGCCCATGCGGCGAGACGGCGCCCCGGCAGTTCCCGCCCGCTGGATCAGCCGTTTAGTGGCATTGCTCGCCGGGCAGGGCCAAACCATCCCCTCGCATCCGGCCGCCGACTGGGCCTTGACCCTCGATCAACCGATCGGCGACGCACAGCCGGTGGCAGCCCCCGCGCCGCGCCCGGCAGTGTCGCTGCGTCCACGCCAGCTGAGCGTCACCGAAATCGAGACCTGGCTGGCAGATCCCTACGCAATCTACGCTAGGCGCATTCTGCGACTGAAGGTCCTCGATCCGCTCGAACAATCGACCGATGCCGCCGATTATGGGTCGCTGGTCCATAAGGGCATTCAGAATTTCCTCCGCACCTGCCCGATGCCGTTTCCCTTTGACGGGCAAGAACGGCTTGAAGCAGCCCTGCTTTCCGCCCTCGGCGAGGCGCGATTGCGACCGGCACTGGCCGAATGGTGGACCCCGCGCTTTCGCCGCATCGCCGCGTGGGTTGCCGACGCCGAAATCACCCGTCGGGGCGGGCGAAAAATCGCTGCGATCGGCAGTGAACTCAGCGGTCAATGGGTGTTGCCGATCGGGCCGGGCTTTACTTTGCGCGGCCGTGCCGACCGCATCGAGCGCCGCGCCGATGGCAGCCTCGCCATCATGGACTACAAAACCGGCACGCCCCCGACGCAAAAGCAGGTCGATGCCGGCACCGCGCCGCAATTGCTGCTCGAAGCGGCAATGGCGGCAACTGGCGCGTTCGGCCCTGGATTTCATGGCACCACCGACGAACTGATCTACTGGCATCTGACCGGCGGCGCCGAACCGGGCGTTGCACGACCGCTGTTCAAATCCAACGCCGACGATATTGCCACCGCCGTCGCCGACGCCGTCACCCGCCTGGGCCGCCTGATCGACGCCTTCGACAACCCAGACCGCGCCTATCTCGCCCAACCCAATCCCGGCCGCCTGCCGCGCTTCCCCGACTACGCCCAGCTTGCCCGCGTCGCCGAATGGCGCTTGGTGGAGGACGCGGAATGACCACCGCCCGCGAACGCGCCCAGGCCGCCCAGGCCGCAGCGTCCGACCCCGCCGTTTCCGCCTTCGTTGCTGCCTCCGCCGGGTCCGGCAAAACCAAATTGCTCACCGACCGGCTGCTGCGCTTGATGCTGGCTGGCGCAGATCCGGCGGCGATCTTGTGCCTGACCTACACCAAGGCCGCCGCCGCCGAGATGGCGATCCGGCTGCAAACCAAGCTTGGGCAGTGGGTGAGTCGCGATGAGTCGCTGCTTAGCATAAACCTGCGAGAATTGTCAATTATACCAACGCGTGAAAACCTCCATCGCGCCCGCGCCTTGTTCGCCGACGTGCTCGATCTGCCCGGTGGCATGCGGATCGGCACCATCCACGCTTTCTGCCAGTCGCTGTTGCGCCGCTTCCCGCTTGAAGCCCGGCTGTCGCCGCATTTCCAGGTCATCGCCGACGCCGACGCCGCCATCGCCCAGACCGAGGCGCGCGAAGCAGTGATCGGAGGGGCGCATACCGCCGAAAGCCACGCCGCTTTGGCGTTGGTCGCCGCCCAAAGCACGGCGGACGGGTTTGGCCAGGTAGCACTTTCCCTGCAAAAAGATTTGCCGAGACTGCAAGCCGCGATCACCGCCGGTTACGCGACGGTTTCCGCCGCCCAGGCGCGCGTTGTCGGCGCCAAATCCGACGAGACAAGTATCATCGCTGGGGCCGTGAACTGGCAGGAAGAACCCGTAATACGAGAAACTGCGGAAATTTTCGTCCAGAAAGGTTCCCCGACCGTAAGAGAGCGCGGAGCGCGAATGCTCGGCTGGCTCGGGCTTGATCCTGAGCTTCGTATAGAACATTGGTCGCGGTGGCGGGATGAGTATTTCCGGGCGGACGGGCCGCGAGACCTTGGTAAGATCGTCAATCTGAACCTCCACAAGCAACGGCCCGATCTGCTGGCCAATTTCGAAGCCGAACAAACCCGCCTGCTCGCCGTCGATGACCAGTTGCGGGCACTCGCCGTGTGGGAAGCATCCGCCGCCCTGTTCCGCCTCGCCGCCCCGGTTGCTGACGCCTATCGCAGCGCCAAGGATCGCGATGGCCTGCTCGATTACGCCGATCTGATCGGCCGCACATCGAGCCTGCTCGTTGATCCCGGTGCCGCCTGGGTGCTCTACAAGCTCGATGGCGGTCTCGACCATCTGCTGCTTGATGAAGTACAGGACACCGCCCCTGCGCAATGGAACATCGCTGGCGCACTGACCGCGGATTTCTTCACCGGAGCGGACGCACGCGGCAATCCGCGCACCATCTTCGCGGTTGGCGATCGCAAGCAATCGATCTTCTCCTTCCAGGGCGCCAATCCGGCCTCGTTCGAGGATTGGCGAACCCGCCTCCGCCGCCTCGCCCAAGGTGCCGGGGCCGAATGGCGCGATGGACAGCTTGACGTATCGTTCCGCTCCACCGCCCCGGTCCTGGCTTTGGTCGATCAGGTCTTTGCAACCCAGCCCGCCGCATCTGGCGTCGCCGAACCTGGCACTCTGCGCCATCTCGCCGACCGCGCCCGCCATGCCGGCCGGGTGGAACTCTGGCCGCTCACCCCCGCCCCAGCGCCGGCCGCCGCCGAGCCGTGGGACATCCCCGAGCGCAATCTGCGCCAGGTTTCCGCCCCGCGCCGCCTCGCCGAAGCGCTCGCCGATTGGATCCGCGCACAGACCGATGGCAGCGTCATGCTCGAAAGCCAGGGCCGCCCGCTGGCCGCCGGCGACATTCTGGTTTTGGTCCGCCGCCGCAACGCCTTCGCCGATGCCCTGGTCCGGGCGTTGAAATCGCGCGGCGTGCCGGTCGCCGGGCTGGACCGGATGGTGCTGACCGAACAGCCGGCAGTCGCCGATTTGCTCGTCCTGTGCGACGTGCTGCTGCTCCCCGACGACGATCTCGCCTTGGCCAGCGTGTTGACCAGCCCGCTCGGCGGCCTCAACGACGATGACCTGATTGCCCTCGCGCCCGGACGCACTGGCCACCTATGGGCCGAACTGCGCACCCGCGGCGACGAACGCCCGGCCTGGGCCGCGATCCGCGATATCATTGCCGGCCTGCTTTCCCGGGTCGATTTTGTCAGCCCTTACGCGCTGCTTGCCGAAATTCTTGGACCACGCGGCGGCCAGCATCGCCTGCTCGCCCGCCTCGGCCCGGAAGCGGCCGAACCCATCGACGAATTGCTCAACGCCGCCCTCGCCTTTGCCCAGACCCATCCCCCGTCCCTGCAAGGCTTCGTGCATTGGCTGCGCCAGTCCGGCGCGCAGGTAAAGCGCGAGGCCGAAGGTGCGGGCGACGCCGTCCGCATCATGACCGTCCATAGCGCGAAAGGCTTGCAAGCCCCGGTTGTTATCCTGCCCGACACCACCAGCCTGCCGCCCGATGATGGCCCGGTGGTCTGGGGCCATGATCGGGCCAGTGGTCTCGACGTGCCGCTCTGGACCCCGCGCAAGGATTTGCGCTGTGCAGCCGTTGATCAGCTGCGTGAAGCCGCCCGCGCCCAGCGCATGGAAGAACATAACCGTTTGCTCTACGTCGCCCTCACCCGCGCCGAGGACCGGCTGGTGATCTGCGGCTGGGCCCCCCGGACCTTGCCGCCCGAGTGCTGGTACGAACTGGTGCGCACCGGCTTTGTCGGCCTCGCCGCCGAAACAACGCCGTTTGAACCCTGGGACGGTGACATTCTGTCTGTCGCCACGCCGCAACTGGCCGATCCCGCACCGTCCCGCCATCCATCGCACACCGCGCATGCAAGCCAGTTGCCGGGCTGGGCCGGTCAGGCGCCGGATTGGCAGGCTTTGCCCCCCGCCAACGAACCCGACTTGCCCACCAAGCTTGCCCCCAGCCGTCCCGCCAACGCCCTGCTCGGGCCGGTGCCGCAAGCCGCATCTCCGCTCGCCACCCGCGATGCCACCGGCCAGCGCTTTCGCCGTGGCATGCTGGTCCACAGCCTGCTGCAACATCTGCCCGACATCGCCCCCGCTTTGCGCCGCGATGCCGCGCGCAGCTATCTTGATCGCCCCGGCCTGGGCATCCCGCCCGCCGACCGTGACATGGTGATCGCAAGCGTGCTGGCGGTGCTCGATCACCCCGACCTCGCCGCCCTGTTCGGCCCCGACAGCCGCGCCGAAACCCCGCTCGCCGGCGTCATCGCCAATCAGGTGATTGGCGGAATGGTCGATCGCATCGCCATTCTGCCCGACCAAATCCTGATCGCCGACTACAAAACCAACCGCGCCCCCCCCGCCCGCGCCGAGGCCACGCCCGTTCTCTATCTCCGCCAGATGGCCGCTTATCGCGCCGTGCTACGCGGCATCTATCCCGACCGGCCGGTGCGCGGCATCCTGATCTGGACCGTCGGGCCTATTGTCACCGCCCTGCCCGACGCGTTGCTCGACCGCCACGCCCCAAGTGCGAGCTAAAAGGGGCGGGCTTGATTGGCACCGCCGCACCCCCCATTGTCTAAACCGACCACCTTCCGAAAGGCCTTTCCCATGAGCGCGCACACAACCGCTGTTACCGACGAAACCTTTAAGACCGCCGTGCTCGGTGCCAGCGGCCCGGTGCTGGTCGATTTCTGGGCCGAATGGTGCGGCCCATGCAAAGCCATCGGCCCGGCGCTCGAAGATATCGGCGCCGAACTTGCCGGGCGGATCACCATCGCCAAGGTCAATATCGACGAAAACCCGATGACCCCGAACCAGTTCGCCGTGCGTGGGATCCCAACCCTGATCCTGTTCAAGGACGGCAAGCCGGTCGATACGCTGGTCGGCGCCCGCCCGAAAAGCGCGTTGAAAGCCTGGATTGAGTCAAAAATTTAGTCCCACCGCTTCCCCCCTCTTCCGACGGGCTACGAGTGTCCTGCCCCCGAAGTTCGCCTTTCTATAGGGCGGACGTAGGGGACAAGCAGGCCGCTTGGCGCAATACGCAACCAGCAAGACCCTGTCCTCGGGTTCAAAAGCGTGCACGACTGGCCGCAATGCGCCGTTGGGCCCGGGTTTGCCGTCGCGAGAATGGACGAGTTGCAG
>JANYCX010000021.1 GCA_025360065.1 Acetobacteraceae bacterium
CGACAATCCGCGTATCGATGACCAGCGTATCGCAGCGTGCATAGGGCAACAGATTGCGCAATTCGACATAGGATGCGACCCGGAACAATCGTGGGCGGTCGCAGCTTTGGTTCAGCAAGGTCAGCACCATCGCGTCGATGGCAGGACGGTTGGACAGGATCAGCACATTCATCATCGCCCCTGCCACGAATCCGGGGGTGACGGCGGGCAATGCGGGGTGCAGTGGGATGACACGCAACGGTCAGCGCTTCGCAAGTGCCACGTAGTGGCGCAAGGCGACCTCTACCTCGGCCTGCGACATGTCGCGCCCCAACAGCCTGGCGGCACCCGCCCGATCACCGGCCATCGCCAGTGCAACGGCAAGATCCTGGCGGGTTTTGACGTCAGCCGTCGGCGCCTCGGCCAGCGGCCGCAGCAGCGGGACCGCTTCGGCAGCCCGGCCGCTGATGCTGAGCGAAAGTGCAAGGTTAATACTGGCAGCCTGCATTGACGGTGCCATGCCAAGGGCGGAACGATACGACGCCTGCGCCTCGGTATGCCGCCCCTGCAGGTCGCGCGCAATCCCGAGATTATTGGCCGCGATCGGCGTATTCGGTGCCTTGGCCAGCACTGCCAGGAATTCACCCTCGGCGGCCACCGCATCGGTGCCCAGCAGCACCCGGCCGAGGCCGATATGCGCGTTAATCGACCCGGGATCGAGCGCTAGCAACTGGCGGTAAACCGGAACCGCCTCCGTGCCACGCCCTAGGGCCGAAAGCGCATCGGCTTGCAGCGTCAGGGCGTCCTGGTCCTTCGGGTTATCCTTCAGCATTCCCGCACCAACCTGCAGCGCGATGGCAGGCGCACCGCCCGCGAGCGCTGCCCGCCCCATCTGCATAGTGGTGTCCCCGCCCGCGATGCGCTCGGTCCCGCCGCCACATGCCGAAAGCGCGGTGACAATCAGCAGCGGCCATGTGGCTTTCGCGAGACCGGTCCATAGATTGCGCATCGTCGTTTCCCTATTGATTGTCATGCCATAAAGCCGCGCATGAGTTGGATGACGGCCGGTCCACCGACCACGATGAACACGCTCGGCAGGATGAACATCACCATCGGCAAGGTCAGCAGCACCGGCAGACGGGCCGCTTTTGCCTCGAACTTCATCATCACCTCGTGACGCATTTCCTGCGCCAGCATCCGCAGCGCCTCGCTCAGCGGGGTGCCAAACTGCATGGTCTGGATCAGGGTCGAACTCAGCCGCTTGAACCCGTCGAGTTTGGTGCGGGTGCCAAGATTGGCGAGTGCCACCCGGCTGTCGGCCAGAATTTGCAATTCGGCCACGGTTTGCGCCAGTTCCCAGGAAAGATCGGGATGCACGCTGCGCATTTCGATTTCCACCCGTGACAGGCTGGACTCCATCGCCAACCCCGACTGGGCACAGATCAGCAACAGATCGAGTGCGTCGGGCAGGCCGCCCGAAACCCGCTCGACATATTTCGCGCGAAATTTGCGGGCGAGCCAATCGGGCGCGAGCAAGCCCAACCCGGCGCCCCCGGCCGCGGCGCCATAGCTGGTCATCGGCTCGACCACGCCGTGCAATGCCATCAGGATCAGCAACGGGAAGGTGGTCAGCATCAGGATCTTGCTGCCGATGAACAGCCCCAATGCGTTCGAACTCGTCAGGCCCGATGACACCAGGGTCTGTTCGAGGTCCAGAAGCATACGGCGCGACATCATGCCGCTATTGGCGATCCATTCCCCAATGCCGCTGATCAGGTCCTTCACTGCCGCCACCAGGCGATGTTCCGGGCGTATCCGTTTGGTCTGCGGCGCCACTGCCTGTGGTTTGCGCTGGGTATCCTTCACCCGAACATCGAACCGTGCGTTGTCTTGCGACAGGCGCAGCAACATCCACGCGGTCACCACGATCAACATTGTAAAGCCCATGGCGAGAAGGGTGATGGTTTCCGACTTCATGGCTTCAGCTCAGGCTCTTGTTGATCATCGTGTACATCACCAGCCCACCGGTGCAGAGCATCGCAATCCCCACGCCAAGCAATTGTTTGCCCAGCGCATCGGTAAACAACAGGCCGATATAGTCGGGGTTGAGAAAATACATTCCGCCACCGGAAATGAATGGCATCAGCCCCAGCACGATCGCGCTGGTTTTGGCCTGGGCGGCCATCGCCTCGCCTTTGGCGCGCAACGCCAGCCGCTTGCGCACCACGTCGGCAAGCCCGTCAAGGGTCTCGCTCAACCCGCCACCGGTTTGTGCT
Source organism: Acetobacteraceae bacterium (assembly GCA_025360065.1). GTDB lineage: Bacteria > Pseudomonadota > Alphaproteobacteria > Acetobacterales > Acetobacteraceae > CAITOL01. Next base: position 2,256 of record JANYCX010000021.1, read on the forward strand.
TGCAGGTTGATGGTGGTTGCAAAGAACTTGTATTCGGGCACGCCGGTGCGGACCGCCATGGCGCGCAACGACTGGTCCAGCGGCATCCCGATTGTCGCCTCCGCCTCGACGCGGGCAAACTCGGCCCCGGTCGGCATCGGTGCTTCGCGCGCAACAATCCGGATCGCTTCGCTGACCGGCACGCCCACCCGGACCGACCGCACGATCATCGCCAGCGCGTCCGGCAACTGTCCCAGGATCAGCCGTTTGCGCTTTCCTTCGATCACCGCCACCGCCATGTTGCTCAGTGCCGCCCAAATCACCGGCAGCACCAACAACGCGTAATCGCCGAACGCGAGTTCCAGCGCCCAGGCGAGCGCGCGCGCCCCGATCAGGCTGCCGATCAGGATAATGATCGGATGGACCGCGTAAAACTTGGACCGCGCCAGATCGAAGCCGAACAGACCGGCGGCGCGCTCCAGTGGAGTCTGCCCGCGCGGGGCGGCGCGCGAAATGCGCCGCATGATCGCGGGCGACCTCATCATCACCGCCAGCGATCCGATCGCGGCCATCCGTTCGTCCACCCGTTTGCGATTGGCTTCGGCAAAGGTGATTAATATCCCAGCAGCGGCCGAACAGCCGAGCGCGATGAACGCGAGCAGCCCGATGATGTGCTGGGTGTTAATTGCCACGGTCAGCCTCCTCCATCGCCGCCGTCCAAGCGGCTTCAAGGCCATAATAGGCAAGCTGGGCATAAAACGATGGCCGCGCCCGGCTGACCTTGTAGTGGCCGAAGATGCGTCCGGCGGCGGTTTCGCCCATGACATTGTATTGAAAAATGTCATTGAGGATGATGACCTCGCCCTCAATGCCGCAAACCTCGGTCACCTGGGTCAGCCGCCGGCCGCCGTCGCGCTGGCGTTCGACCTGGACAATCAGATGCACCGCACTGGCAATCTGGGTGCGCACGGCGGTGATCGGCAGACCCATATGGCCCATCTGAACCATGTTCTCGATGCGGGTGACGGCGTCGCGGGTGTTGTTGGCATGGATGGTCGACATGCTGCCGTCATGGCCGGTGTTCATCGCCTGCAACATGTCGAACGCCTCACCGCCGCGCACCTCGCCGATGATGATCCGGTCGGGCCGCATCCGCAGCGCATTGCGCACCAGATCGCGCTGCGACACCTCGCCGCGCCCTTCGAGGCTGAGCGGCCGGGTTTCAAGCCGGACCACATGCGGCTGCTGCAACTGCAACTCGGCCGCGTCTTCAACCGTGATCACCCGTTCGGTCACCCCAATCTGGCGCGACATGGCATTGAGCAAGGTGGTCTTGCCCGATCCGGTGCCCCCCGAAATAATCACGTTGAGCCGGATTTTCGAGGCGATTTCGAGCACTTGCGCGATCGGCGGGGTCATCGCGCCAAACCCGACCAGATCGCTGAGCGCGATGGCGCGCTTGCGGAACTTGCGGATCGACACGCAAGCGCCATCGATCGCCAATGGCGGGAACACGATATTGACCCGGCTGCCATCTTTCAATCGCGCATCGACCATCGGGCTCGACTCATCGATGCGCCTGCCGACCCCGGTTGCGATGCGCTGACAGATGCCCTGCAAATGCTGATCGTCGCGGAACCGCACCGCCGACAATTCCACCCGACCGTTGCGTTCAATGAACACCCGGTTCGGCCCGTTGACCATGATATCGGCAATGCCGTCATCTTCGAGCAGAACTTCAAGCGGCCCCAACCCCATCATGTCGGCGACCAGCTCGCGCGCCAGCGCCCGTTGCTCCCGCGCATTGAGCTGCACCCGCCGTTCGGTCGCGATTTCCGAGATCAGGGCTTCAACCTCCCCCGCCAGGCGATCGGGCGGGACCGCGGCGACGGCGGATGGTTCCAACCGGGCGAGGCAGGCGTTGCGCAGTTCGTGCACCGCCTCGCGCGGCGCCTCGGCCAGGGTGCGCTGGACGCCGAGCGGGGTTTCGTCGATCGGCGATGGCGGTGCGACGCCGCGCCGACCAAAGCCCGCCATGGTCGGTGTCGTCACCTGAACCATGTCGATACGCCCCAGCTTTTATTGGCGCGATCCTGGCCCTCATCGGCGCCAGTGCCGTCAATCAGCCCCGAGCCCGCGACCTGGCGGGCAAGCTCGATAATTCCGGTGCGAAATCCTGCCTTCATGGCGACCGACGGATCGCCCATGGTGCCGGCGGCGGCCACCTGCTTGGGCAGATCGGGGATCTGCACATCGACCTTCATGCCAAGCGATTCCTCGACCTGGCGCCGCGACAATCCGCCCGGCAGGCCCACCCGGTTCAGCACCACCACCGCGCGCTGGGTCTGGCGCAGGCCTGGGGTCAGGGCAATCAGCCGCAGCGTATCGCGAATGCTCACCAGATTTGGCAGCATCACGATGATGCGCTGGTGGCACAGGCGCAGCAGGTCGCGATACAGCGGGATGGGTGCCAGCGGCACGTCGCCGACGATAAAGTTGTAGCGCCGGCGCAACGCATCGAGCAGCACCGACGCAGCTTCGGGGGCGAAATTCGGTTGCTGGTCGAGGTCTTCCTGGCAGGACAGCACATGCAGCCGCTCGGCGGCAGGCTGGGCCGCCCGCTCAGCCAGCAGCGCATCCACCCGCTCGGGCGCTTCGAGTGCGAGCCGCAATCCGGTGCCGGGTGCCGTGTTCAGCAGGAGCGCGCCGACGCCGCGATGCAGATCGGCATCCAGCAACACGGTATGGCGACGGCGCACCACCCCGAGATGCCAAGCCAGGCTGGCCGCGACCACTGACGCGCCGGCCCCGCCATGCACACCGACGACAGCTACGATCCGCCCGCCCTGCGCATCTGCGGCCGCCGGGGTCTGCCCGAGCACCAAGGGTCCAAAATGGCGGGTGACGGTGGCGCGGGTGATGGGCTTGGACAAATATTCCTGCGCGCCCATGCTGCGGGTTACCTCACGGTAAAAATCCACATCACTGCTGCGGCCAATGACCAACACCTTGACGTCGGGTTCAACGACTTCGGATAGTTTTCCGAGCGCATCGAGCGGATCGCCTTCTGACGACACATCCACGATCAGCACCAGGGGCGTGGCCGATTTCTGCATCGCCGCGATCGCGGCTTTGATGCCACCACGGCGGCTATCGATGGCCTCGGGCAGCACATCGGCCAGCCCGTCACGCAATGCGGTTTCCGTGAGCGCGTCATCAACGAAGCTGATGATCGGCGGGCGGTCAGGGCGGGTGGCAATCGACGCGCCAAGATCGTCCGGTGCCTGGTCGGCGATGTCGATGCCCGGCGGGCTCATGGTGCGGCCGCCGGCGCGCCGGAGCCGCCGCCCTTCAGGCCCGGCAACAGCGTCTGGCTGGGTTTGGTCGCCCACATATTGCTAACCGCGTCGCCGGGTTGCCTGAAGCGCGGCGAGGGGTCGCTGCGGCCTTGCACCAGATCGAGCGGATTGGCGGCCATGGCGGCGAGGTTCGCTTGGTTGCTGCCTTCGGCACGCCAGGTTCCAACCCGCTCGAAGGGTTCGTATTGGCTGCACGCGCCAAGGGCCAGGAGCGTGCCGATCAAGCCGATCCGTCGCGAGGTGCCAAATCGGGTCATTGCATCACAAATCCTGCTTGGCCAGGAATTTGGCCGGTGAATTTCGCCCCGCCCGCACCGCCGACCTGGCGCAGCGCCAGAATGCGCTCAAGGTCCGATGGCGGCCGGAAATCCTCACCCGGCAGATGCAGCGCGCCGGGCTTGCCGACCGGGCGAACCACATAGGGGGTGACGATGATGACCAGTTCGGTTTCGGCGCGCTTGTATTTATCCGAACGGAACAACGCGCCCAGAACCGGAACGTCGCCAATCCCGGGAAGGCCGCTATCGGCCTGGGTCGAGCTTTGCTGGAGCAGCCCGGCGATGGCGAAGCTCTCCCCGCTGCCAAGTTCGACCGTTGTTTCGGCCCGTCGTGTCACCAGGGCAGGCACGGTAATTGTCGAGGTCGTCACCGCGCCCTGGCTGCTGAGCTGGCTTACCTCGGGGGCAACTTTCAGATTGATCCGCCCATCCGCCAGCACTGTCGGCAGAAACGACAGCTGCACGCCGTATTTTTTGTATTCGACGGTAACCGATGGCCCGGCGGTGGCACTGCCGGAGGTGCCGGAAACCGGGATAGGAAACTCTCCGCCGGCCAGGAACGACGCGGTCTGGCCGCTCATCGCCACAAGATTGGGTTCCGCCAGAATCCGCGCAAGGTTGTCGGTCGCCAATGCGTCAATGAAGGCGTTGGCATCGTTACTGCCAATACGTGCGGTTCCGAACGCGAGGTCTGACGCCATTTTCAGCGGATTGAACAGACCAACGCCGCCAAGCTTGCCCATCGCCTGCCAGTTGATCCCGAGGCCGCGGGTCACTTCCCGCGACATCTCGGCAATCCGCACCCGCAATTGCACCTGCACCGATTGCTGGGTAACGCCGATCTGGTCTTCCAGCGTCTGTCCGTCGGTCAGGAAACTGCGCACCACAGCCGCCACCCTGGCCGCCTCCTGCGGGGATGCGACACTGCCGCTAACCAGCAGGCCCTTGGGCTGGGCTGCAACCCGCAAGCCCAGCCCCGGCATTAAGGCGTTGACTGCGGCTTCGGCTGCGTTGGCGTTAAACGACGACGCGCGCACGGTGACATCGAATTCGGCGACCGCGTGACCCTCGTCATCCAGCGCTGCAACGGTGGTGCGCCCCGGCGCGAGGCCGAACACGAACAGCGATGTGGCGCTGCCGGGCCGGACATCGGCAACCTTGGGGTCAGCAACGAAGACATTGGCCGCAGGTGCCCGAAGCGTGACAAGCTGGCCAGAACCTGCTTCGAACGTGACCCGCTGGCGCACCACCTGGGCAGGTGTCGCGGTCGGCGCGGCCGGATCGACCGGGGCGGCGATGCGCCCTGCCGGCCGCTTGGTCGGCACCCGGGTTAGCGGCGGGGGGGTCGTGCTGGGCCGGGTCATGTCCGGAACTGGGATGTCGAGCTTGAGCAGCTGTGCCTGTGCGCCTGCCGGGACGAGAAACCCTGGCAGGATCGCCAACGCCAGGCCCGCGCAACGCCAGGCCCCCGGTTCGCGGGCTATTCTGCGATGATCGACCATCAGAATTGGTACTCCTCGGGCTTGTTCGTGCCGGAGAACACCCTGATCACGGTTGAGCTTAACGGCAGCGGCTTGGCTTCGTCGGGGAAAGCGCTCGATACGTCACCGGCATAGACGGGCTTGGATGGCTGGGGTACGGCGGTCGCGTCCCCCGGAAGACTGTCGGATGCCAGCACGGTGAATGACAGCCGCCCCAGCCGGGCCGCCACCGCCAGTCGCTCGGCCTGACGTGGATCGACCTCAAGGGTGATTGTGCGTGCAGCAGGGGCTTCTTTCGCGCCAGGTTCGGCGCCTTGGGCCAATTGCTGATCGATCGCGACGACCCGCGCTGAATACAGAATGGTTTCGGAGACAATCCGGCGTCCGATTGGCTTGGTTCGGTCATCATTGGCCTGCAACAGCAGAACATCAACATGATCGCCGGGCCAGATCAGCCCGGCAGTGCCGGTAATGGCATCCACCCCGACTGTCACCGCCCGCATTCCAGGGGCCACCACGGCTGCGAGGAAACCTGAGTCACGGGGGCGGGCCACGTCGGTCGGCATCAGCGCGTCACCGGGCATCATCGGTCGGCGCACCATCGCACCGATCAGCGCGCGGCGGGCTTCTGGGGTGTCCTCGGAATACCCAGGGCTAAGCAGGTCACTGGCAATTTCACGGCCGCCGATGTCCTCGGATTTGAGCAACACGCCCGCGCGCACTGCGCGGTTGATCGTAACGACCTTGATTTTGGTGGTCGCCACCAAAGGCACTGCCGCCGCGACCGCTTCGTTGCTAGGATGGGATGCCATCCAGGCGACGCCGGTGAAGCCGATAATGCCAATTCCCATCAGGGCAAACAGCAAAAAGCGCAGGATCATTGGTATAGTCCCTGGAAAATTACCGTCAGTGTTCCCGCGGCGATGGCGATGCCGTAGGGTAGCGACCGGCCGCGGCCGATGCGCCAGAATTCAACCCGCATGATCCGTTGGCCAAGCGTTGCCGTCCGTGGCAAGCGCGCCCGCAGGCGGGGCGCCAGGCGCCGCATGACCGGCCGCAAAACAAGGTAGATCAAGCCCAGCCCAGTGCCTGTCAGGGCAATCACCATATAAAGCCCCAGTAGATTGGCTGGTGGCACGCAGAGCGCAACCGCTGCGAGCAGCTTGACGTCGCCGCCACCGATCACGCTCAGGCGCCATAGCACCGCGCAAATCGCGAACGCAGTTGTTGCACCAATCATCGACCAGATCGGATCGCCAATGATGAATTGGGATACCAAGCCCAGGCAAGCCACCAGAACCGGGATGCGATTGGGAATGATGCGCCAGGCGAGGTCGGTTGCGGCTGCGGCCAGCAGAAGCAGGACGCTGGCGAAGGGCAACAAAAATTGGGTTGAAAGCGCTACCATGATCCTGGTCCTGCCCGCTCGACGCGGCGCATGCTGGGCTGGTGAAAAATACTGGCCGATCGACGGCCAGGCTCTCGTGCGGCAGGTGCCGGCGGTTAGACCAGCGTGTCGCTGAACGCTGTGCCCAATGCTACGAAAACAACCCAGGCAACCGATGAAATCGTACCCGCAACAACTGCGCATTCCATTCCCGTGATGCCACGTTGGTCGAGGAGCAGGTGGTTGAATGAATTTGTCTGCGAGAGCAGGGGGTGTGCATGACGATCCCGCTGCCGCAGCCTGAACGCCGGCGCGGCGGTGAACACAATCAGCAAGGGCGCGACCTGGGGGATCAGTATCGAAAGATCGAACATATGCCTATCTCCGATGATATAAGTGGCGCGTGATGGGTGGACCGGCGCCATACCCGTCTACCGATTGCCTGCCAGGCCCACATGGGGTGGACCTGGCAGACATTTCAGCCAAATCAGAGCGTGATGGTGCCCATGATCGTGGTCAGCTTGGTGCCAAGCGCGTTGAACGCGGTCAGCGCCACGGCCAGAATTGCGCCGGCAACGACGGCGTATTCCATCGCGGTAATGCCACGGCGGTCGGAAACGAGGGCTTTGATGGTCTTGTATGCTTCAAACATTTTTGTTCTCCATGTGGTCAGGCACGATACGCCAGGCCAAAAGAATGGCGACTTGGCAATGATCGCCTGATATTACAGTGTGACGGCGCCCATGATCGTGGTCAGCTTGGTGCCAAGCGCGTTGAACGCGGTCAGCGCCACGGCCAGGATTGCGCCGGCAACGACGGCGTATTCCATCGCGGTAATGCCACGGCGGTCGGAAACGAGGGCTTTGATGGTCTTGTATGCTTCAAACATTTTCATTTTCCATTTGCTTGGGCGCGATGCGCCAGGCCAGCCAAAAGCCGACCCAATAAGTGATTCTGGGGGAATTTACAGCGTGACGCCGTCAACGATGGTGGTCAGCTTGGTGCCAAGCGCGGTGAACGCGGTCAGCGCCACGGCCAGGATCGCGCCGGCAACAACGGCATATTCCATGGCCGTGATGCCGCGTCGATCTAACGCGAGGGTTTTGATGATCTGGATATAGACAGACATTGTTTTGGACTCCGATTGGTTGGTTGGTTAGTTTCTCGCGGGTTAACCCCGTCTGGCCAATTGTGGAAAAATCCTGCTTTGGCATCTCTACATTAGTTAAAAAATCTTTCGAATGACTTTCAATTGGTGGATAAATTTTTAAATGTTTGTCAGAAAAATGCTGCGAAATACATCATGTAATGAAACAGACTTAATTATCACGAACACGTGATGAGAGATGGTCAATTCAGAATTCCTGCAATTTTGGAACAACGCCCGCCCTGACCGCTTGATTCGAACGGATGGGGTGATCGCGAAAAAAGCGCCTAATGAACCGCCATTGCCACGCCGATGCGCTGGACAGCCGCCGTCGCTGCTTGCGGCACGGCGATCTTCTCGGCCGGGTCGCGAACGATGTAGCCCGATCCCCACACCGTGGTGATCAACCCGTCCGCGCCAGCCGCCATCAGGCGTTTGCGCAAACGGTGCATCAGCACGTCGATTGATTTGATCTCGGAATCGTCCGGATCGGAATAGAGTGCATCGAGCAACGCCGCCTTGCGCACCAGGCTTCCCTTGCGCAGCAACAGAACCTGCAAAACCCGGAATTCGTTTGGTGACAGATGCAGCGCCTCGCCGTTGACCGACAATTCCCGGCGTTCCAGATGCAAGGCAAGCGGCCCCCAGCGCAACGCCGATTGGGTATGCCCGGCGACCCGGCGCACCACCGCCCGGATGCGGGCGGCAACTTCCTCGCCATCGGCGGTCTGGCTGATCACGTCGTCGGCCCCGAGATCGAGCAGCTTGGCGCGCTCGGCACCCAGTATATTGCGCGCAATGGCGATGGCAGGCGTTGTGCAGCGTGCATCACGCAGTTTGCGGATCAGCTGCACCCCTGTCATGTCGGACAGGATGGCATCAAAAATAACGGCATCGAAACTGTCATGCCGCGCGAGGTGCAGGGCGTCTTCGCCGGTATGGACCTGTTCGATGGTTGCGCGCACCGCACTGAAACGTGTGGTAGCGGCAACGGTGGTTGCGGCAAGCGACCCGACAATCAACAGACGCATAGGATGTCCTCCTTGGGAATGACAAGGCGGACACTGGGTGGTTAACAAAGGATTGAATAGTCGGCCTGATGGACTAAGCCGGGTCGGGTAAAGGGATGAAACGGATGGCATCCCTCATCCTTTCGCACTAAGCCATTAGGACAGGCAGACAACCCGTTTGCCATGCGCGACACTGCGGCCATGATCGAACTGATCCTCCCGACCCGAGATCGTTCCCGCTTCATCCGCGATCGACGGGGCGTGGTGGCGATGTGGGTTGCCGTCACCACGCCTGTCATTGCAATGGGCCTGGGTCTTGGTGTGGATGTGTCAGAATGGGTGGTTGCAAATCAGCAATTACAGCGCGCCGCCGATGCTGCGGCAACCGCCGGCGCGCGGTTCTACGGAACGGCGCAAAACCCCCAATTGGCGGCGGGCATTGCAGCCGATGTCGCCGAGGCCAATGGTGCGGCTGGAACCGGCACGCGAACCTGGACCGCGGGGACGAAGACCCTGATCAACAATACAATTACGGTTGTGGTCGCCACCGCAGTCACCAACGGCAATAATGCATCTGTCTCCGTAGCAATACAAAAATCAATACAGCCAACATTTGCCAAAGTGTTTTCGTCATCCGCGAAGTTGGTTACGGCCTCCGCGACCGCCGATTCCACCGGCTCCATCACCATTTTTCAACAGCCATGCGTGTTGACGCTGGGGCAACTCAGCGCGACCACTCCTGACATTGTCGTAACCGGCTCGGGCATGGTGCGCATGCCAGGCTGTTCAATTGTTTCGAATGAAGATATATCCATCAGCGGATCGGCCTACGTCAATGTCGGCACCGCCTACGCCAAAAGTGACATCTTTGTCACTGGTGCCGCGACCTTGATTGGCGCACAGGTGCCCAATACCACTCTCAATCTCAGTGATCCCTATGCGTCAAGTGCCTCCATGGCCACCACGCTGGGATTGCTGACCAATGGCAGTACAATTGTAAATGGCACAACCCTGGTCAACAGGGGGGCGGTGTCCATCAGCGGGTCGGGAACAAATACGCTGAGCCCGGGGATCTACACCAGCCTCAGCATCAGCAGTTCGCCGGTCGTCACGTTCCTATCTGGCCTTTATGTGATCAAGGGGCAAATGTCGATTTCCGGATCGCCTACTGTAACGGGGTCGAATGTGACCTTTGCCAATGGGTCGACGCTCTCGGTGACCGGGTCACCAACCATGACGCTGTCGGCGCCAACAGCTGCCACGGCGGCGGGCGGGTCGATAGCCGGGGTGCTGTTTGCAAGCAACGTCGCCGATAGCACGAACAATCTGGCGAAGTGGACCGGATCGGCCGCCATGACATTGAGCGGGGTGTTGTATTTCCCGGGCACGAACGTCAGTATTGCTGGGAGTCCGTCATCGAATGGCTCCAGCGGTTGCTTCGAGATCATTGCCAATATCGTTACGATATCGGGCAGTCCCAGCATGGCCAATGCGGGGTGTCCGGCGATGGGGGTGTTGAACGTGACCAAT